>CP005974.1:964221-1285628 GCA_000940995.1 Photobacterium gaetbulicola Gung47 | reverse complement strand
CCATCGGGATCCTGGTTATGCAGGATATCTTTGCGGTGATCTTCCTGACCGTCTCAACCGGCAAGATCCCGGAAATCACGGCCCTTGCCTTATTTGCCCTGCCGCTGCTACGCCCGTCGCTGTTCAAAATCCTCGATCGTGCCGGCCACGGCGAGATGCTGGTACTCTACGGCGTCTTCCTTGCGCTGGTTACCGGTGCTGGCCTGTTTGAATTGGTCGGCATGAAAGCCGATCTCGGTGCGCTTATCATGGGAATGATGCTCGCGGCCCACCCCAAGTCATCAGAGATGTCCAAGTCGCTGTTCAACCTCAAAGAGCTGCTGCTGGTTTGCTTCTTCCTCAATATTGGCTTGGCCGAGCAACCGACCCTCGACGGACTGCTGATGGCACTGCTACTGATGGTAATGCTGCCGCTAAAGGGGATCTTGTACTACGTCATCTTCAACCTGTTCCGCTACCGGGTCCGTACCTCCCTGCTCGGCACCCTGACCCTGTTTAACTACAGCGAATTCGGCCTCATCGTCGGCGGCCTCGCCTACAAGATGGGGATGTTACCGGGCAGCTTTCTGGTCGCTATCGCGATTGCGGTCTCGCTCTCTTTCCTTATCGCGGCACCGCTCAACAGCCTGGGCCACCGCCTATACAAAGATGCCTCGAAATGGCTCAAAGAGTTCGAACCGGAAAAGCTCAATGCCAGTGATCGCCTGATTGACCTGGGCGACAAGCAGATCCTGATCTTGGGCATGGGCCGGATCGGCAGTGGCGCCTATGACGAACTGGTCGAGACCTATGGCAATAACATCATCGGGGTCGAAACGCGGGAAGATTCGGTCTTGCAGCATCAAGAGGAAGGCCGCCATGTGATCCATGGCGATGCCACCGACCCTGACTTTTGGGCGCGGGTTATTTCCAAACAAAATATCAAACTGATCCTGCTCGCCATGCCTCATAGCCATGCCAACAGCTTTGCCCTGGAGCAAATTCGCGAGCGCAACTATCAGGGGCAGATTGCAGCTATTGCCAAATACAGTGACGAGGAGCAAGAGTTGACCGCTTTAGGGGTCGATGCCGCCTTCAATATCTACCAAGAAGCCGGTAGCGGTTTCGCCCGTCATGTGTGCGAACATTTGACGCCGCAAATTAAGTCAAACTAATTGTTATCGCTTCTAACCAAAACGGCAGCTTCGGCTGCCGTTTGTTTTTGTGTGCAAAATATCACCCACAGTTAAATAAAATTCGGTATTTTTTATTATTTTTAAATTTTATTCACTGTTAGCTCTTTTTGTTTGTTGATTTGAAGTTGAAGGTTGCAATTTATTATTGAATACGCAATTTTAACAATTAACGAAAGGACAGCAAAGACGTGGCCAAGATCTGCCTGGCGCTTAACAGAGTACTAACGGCATACACAACAAGCCGACATCAAGGTAGCGTTCATCGCCACGCTGGTTCCGACAATTTCACGGATAGCAATATTAGTTAATTTTGGGGTAGGAAGTATGTGTTCAGTATTTGGGATCCTAGACATCAAGAGTGATGCAACCGCATTGCGTCAAACCGCATTGGAAATGTCTAAAAAAATGCGCCACCGCGGCCCAGACTGGTCTGGCATTTATTCATCGGATAAAGCCATCCTTGTGCATGAGCGTCTGGCTATCGTAGACCTAAACAGCGGCGAGCAGCCTCTGTACAATGCTGACAAGACACATGCGCTGGCGGTCAATGGCGAGATCTACAACCACAAAGAGCTACGTGCAGAGTTTGCACCGGACTACTCGTACCAGACCGAGTCTGACTGTGAAATTATCCTGGCTTTGTATAAAGAAAAAGGTCCGGAGCTGCTGGATTACCTCAACGGTATTTTCGGCTTTATCCTGTACGATGAGCAAGAAGATGCCTACCTGATCGGCCGTGACCATATCGGTATCATCCCGCTATACCAGGGGTATGATGAACACGGTAACTACTATGTTGCCTCGGAAATGAAGGCTTTGGTCCCAGTCTGTAAGACAATCAGCGAATTCCCTCCAGGCCACTTCCTGTGGAGCAAAGCCGGCGAACCCGTGCGCTACTACAAGCGTGACTGGATGGAGTTTGATACCGTTGCCGATGCCAAAACAGACAAAGTTGCCCTCTCGGAGGCACTGGAAAGTGCGGTTAAACGCCAGCTGATGACAGACGTTCCTTATGGTGTGCTGCTGTCCGGTGGCCTGGATTCATCGGTGATCTCTGCTATCACCAAGAAGTTTGCGGCACGGCGCATCGAAGACAACGAAGAGTCTGATGCCTGGTGGCCAACGCTGCACTCCTTTGCCATTGGCCTTGAAGGCGCCCCGGATCTCAAAGCGGCCAAAGAAGTGGCCGAGCATATCGGTACCGTTCACCACGAACTGACTTACACCATTCAGGAAGGCCTGGATGCGATCCGCGATGTGATTTACCACATCGAAACCTACGATGTCACGACGATCCGCGCATCAACGCCGATGTACCTGATGTCGCGTAAAATCCGCGCGATGGGGATCAAAATGGTGCTATCGGGAGAAGGGGCAGATGAAGTGTTCGGTGGCTACCTGTACTTCCACAAGGCGCCAAACGCCAAAGAATTCCACGAAGAGACCGTACGCAAACTGCTGGCACTGAACATGTTTGACTGTGCCCGTGCCAACAAGTCGATGGCGGCCTGGGGTATCGAAGCGCGCGTACCGTTCCTAGACAAAGAGTTCCTGGAAGTAGCAATGCGACTGAACCCTGAAGACAAGATGTGCGGCAACGGCAAGATGGAAAAACACATCATCCGCGAATGCTTCGGCCATTACCTGCCAGAATCAGTGGCATGGCGCCAGAAAGAGCAGTTCTCGGACGGTGTAGGTTACAGCTGGATTGACACCCTGAAGGAAGTGGCTGAAGCCAAAGTCTCTGATCAGCAGCTTGAAACGGCGAAGTTCCGCTTCCCATACAACACGCCGACCACTAAGGAAGCTTACGCCTACCGTGAGATCTTCGAAGAGTTGTTCCCACTGGAAGATGCGGCGAAGTGCGTACCGGGCGGCCCGTCTATCGCGTGTTCAAGTGCCAAGGCCATTGAATGGGATGAAAGCTTCAAGAACAGTGCTGACCCATCAGGCCGTGCGGTAGCTGCCGTACACAACGAAGCCTACTAATACACGAAACAACCACCTAAAGAGAAAACGAGAGCCAAATGGCTCTCGTTTTTTGATTTCACGTATCAGACACTAAAAGTAAAAGCGGGTACCAAAGATAAAGCGGGTAAAGCTGTCTTCAACACCGTCTTTAGTCACACTGATATCATCGGTGGCAATGTTGTAGTTCACCTCGGCACTTATTGCGACATGTGGGTTGATGAAATACTTCACACCACCGGCAAGCTTGATGTTCAGTGCCGTGACATCTTCAAAATCAAAATCAAAATCACCATCATCACCGGAAAGGTTGGCCACTTGGGCCGCTGCCCCGAGGTAAGGCACCCAGTTGGTGCTGTTGGTGAAGTTGTACTCCGTAAAAGCACCCAGTTGGAACTGCTGGGTACTATCGCTCATGCTGACATCCAGTACCCCACCAATTTCCCAGTTATTGCGGATAAAATACCCATAGGACGTATTGAGCACGAACAGGTAATCATCGACATAATCAAGATCCAAACTACCCTGCAGGGCAAATTCCTGCGTGCCCTGCTCCAGAGTGACTGCCGCAAACGCTGAGGGTGCCCCCAATACGGCGATCACTGCCATTGCCACTGCATGTTTTTTCATGATTATTCTCTCCTTGGTATGAACTCCAAAATAATCATAGGTGCAAAAACAAAAAAGCGCCTGCCGCTTAGTGTTTTTATTCTTAATAAAGAACGATCAGTAAATTAAGCACTTCAAGGCTGAAAAAAAAGGCCTACCGAAGTTGACCTTTTCTTGTTCCGCCTGGGCCTTTAACGCTCCCAGTATGCCTCTTCCAGGCTATCTTCACGCTCCGGCAGACCGCGAGACAGACGCGGCGAATGCTGGGCCAGTACTTCGTAGCTCACGCGGTTCGAGTACAGGCAGATCTGCGAGAACGACGAGTAAGTCAGGAAGTCAAACTGATGCTTGCTTGATTTCGGCACGTTTTCTTTGTGGTAGCGGTTGGCAGACATGTCGTGCAGCAACGCCGACAATGCGCCGTCACCGGCACCGTTGGTGTTCTTGATACGCTCAGGGCCACCCATGTACGGTGCAATGTGCGAGTACACCTTGATCGGATTTTGACATTCTGTCTTCAGCATTGGGCGGCTAAACTCATAGCGGTTGAACTCTGGGATTTCACCCGGAAGAAGAGGCAAGCTGGTTTCACGCTTGGCTTCATCTTCGGTGTAGCCCGCCGTGTACAAGCCAACAGGGCCAGCAGTGCACAGTACCAAGTCAACCCACTCCAGCGTTTTCTCTGATGCCATTAGCGGATCAGACTCACCAGTCAGGGCTTCGGCTTCGTCTTCGTTCATCGCAACAACCGTCACGTGATCACGCAGGAAGTCACGCCACCACTGTGGGTCGTCTTCGATCACGAACTTGGTGCCCAAAGTCAGCACCACCGGAACATCGTGCTTCTTGGCGTACTCAATGGCCTTCATCGTTGCCGCTGGCATTGGGTCACCGTCTTTGCAACGTACCAAGTAGGCCGTCAGCACCAACGCAGAGGCTCGCTTGAAAACATCTTCAGGAATACTGCTTGGTTCCAGCTGGTTCATGCGGCCTTCGTTGATCGCGAAAGTACGTTCGCCGTCTTTGGAGATCAAGGCGAAACAACGGCCAATCGGGCCATTGACCGGCTGCAGGTAGTTCATATCCATACGGCTTGAAGTGTTGCACAGATAACGGTAGGCATAGCTGCCGATTTCAATATCTTTGCTCATCACGCCCAGCAGAACAGATTTGTCATCAGCCAGTACCGAATAGTTGTGCAAGGTATTACCGATCGTACCACCAGCGAACTCGTGGCTGATCAAATCATTGTCTTTCAACTCGCGGTAAAGCGCTTCGGCTTTCTCGTCGGAGATCACCAGCGAGTGGCCTTTGCTTAACTCATAGCGTTCCAGGAATTCGTCTTCGACACATGCTTCAATATCAACAAGAGTCTGATCAATGCCGACAATATGCGTACGTGTCAGTCGCTTGTCTTGCTTAGCTTGGCTAAGAAGGGGATCACGAGCATGGACCGGGAAGTAGTGCTTAGATTTGCGTTGGCCTGGAAATTTCATGTCAATGAGCTGTCTGTTGAAAAATTTTTGCGAATTCTATCACAGAATATAGAACAAAAAAGAAAAAGCTCTCACAGAATGCGAGAGCTTGGCCCTGATGCAGGCAAGATTCCCATACAGGGTGTTCACCATTGTCGACACCCGTGGCCTATGGGCTGTTCCTCACCAGCCTTGGCTGTGTTGCTGTACCAGCGAGGCCATCAAATCAATGTGGGCGGGATTGTCATTCAGGCAAGGGATCAGATTGAAGCTCTCCCCGCCAGCCTCGAGAAATACCTCTTTGCACCCCTCGGCAATTTCTTCCAGGGTTTCCAGGCAGTCAACGGAAAAAGCCGGGCAAATGACATCTAGTCGCTTCACCCCTTTTTGCGCCAGCTCCCTAATGGTGCCTTCGGTATAGGGTTTGAGCCACTCTTCACGGCCGAATATCGACTGGTAGCTCATGCTCATTTGCTCGCGCGGCATACCGAGCTTTTCCGCCAGCAAGGCGGTAGTGCCGTTGCAGTGCTGCGGGTATGGATCGCCATGGTCGGCATAACGTTTCGGAATTCCATGGAAAGAACACAGCAAATAGTCGGCTTTGCCGTTTTGCTGCCAGAAAGACTCGACTGATTCTGCCAGAGCGGCAATATAGCCAGGATGATCGTAGTAGTGGTTTACAAAGCGCAATTCAGGAATATCCGCCCTCGCCTTCAGCACCTTCGCCACCTTGTCGAACACCGCCGCGGTCGTCGTCCGCGAATATTGCGGATACAGCGGCAGTACCAGCACGCGCTCGCACCCCTGCCGCTTGAGGGCATCCAATCCATCGAGCATACTCGGGTTACCGTAGGTCATCCCCAATTCAACCGGCACTCCCAGCTGTTCGGACAGTGCCTGCTGCTGGCGCTTCGAGTACACCATTAGGGGCGAACCATCGTCCATCCATACCGACTGGTAGAGCTTGGCTACTTTCGGCGAACGGATCGGCAATATCACGCCATGTAGGATCGGGCACCAAAGCCAGCGGTTCATATCGACCACCCGGTGGTCATGGAGGAATTCGGACAGGAATCGCTTCACCCCTGCCGGTGTTGCTTCATCAGGCGTCCCCAAGTTTACCAGCAGCACCCCATATGGGCGGGTTTGAATATTGTTATCTATGCTTTGCTCGCTCATATCATCCTTCACACAACGGCGGTAATCATCAATCAAGTTACAGCCTATAACTGTATCAGTTTTCTATTCAGTAAGTTACACCTCAATCGCGAATAACGATCATTTCTCCCACATAAAAAAACGGGCTGACCCAATGGCCAGCCCGTTTATGAACTTGCTAAGCAGCTTGCAATTAAGCCAGTGCTTTTTCCAGCTCTGCGCTTACAGCGGCTACAGGCTGAGTACCGTCGAACTTCAGGTACTTAGTGTTGCCAGCGTCTGCTTCTTTGTTGTAGTAAGCAATCAAAGGTGCAGTCTGCTCGTGGTATACACCTAGGCGAGCACGTACTGTTTCTTCTTTGTCGTCATCACGAACAACAAGATCTTCACCGGTTACGTCATCTTTACCTTCAACCTTAGGCGGGTTGTAGACAACGTGGTAAGTACGGCCAGAAGCTAGGTGGGCACGACGGCCTGCCATACGCTCAACGATCACATCGTCAGCTACGTCAAACTCGATCACGTAGTCAACATCAACACCGATTTCTTTCAGGCCGTCAGCCTGAGGAATCGTACGTGGGAAGCCGTCAAGCAGGAAGCCTTTTGCACAGTCGTCTTCAGCAATACGCTCTTTAACCAGACCAAGGATGATGTCGTCTGACACAAGCTGGCCAGCATCAATGACGGATTTCGCTTGTTTACCTAGCTCAGTACCTGCCTTGATTGCTGCACGAAGCATGTCACCAGTAGAGATTTGTGGAATACCAAACTTCTCCATGATGAATTGTGCCTGAGTACCTTTACCTGCACCTGGAGCGCCCAGAAGAATGATGCGCATCTTGTTCCCCTTTAGATTTGAATGGAGTTTTCAAAGAAGTGAAAAATACACTGATTATGGCACAGTCGCAAGCCCAGTCCCCTGACTGGGCAGCGATTACATGCTTTATCAGAATACAATTTGACACCGGTAGCAGGCGATTAGACCTTAGTTCTACCCTACCCGCACCATGGTTCCGCCGTTAGCCCAGCAGTTTGTTAACCGCCGCCAAGAACTGGGACGGGTCGTCCATCGTGCCTTTTTCAGCCAGCATCGCCTGACCCAATAGCATCTCTACCCAACGACCGAAAATCTCCTCGTCAGCTTCATCGGCCATTTTGCTAACCAGCGGGTGCTCAGGGTTAAGCTCGAGGATATACTGCACCTCTGGCGCGTCGTGGCCTGCAGCCGCCAGCAATTTCGCCATTTGAGTACCCATTTCGTTTTCGTCAGTCACCACCACTGCTGGCGTTTCTTTTAGCTTGAACGTAGTGCGTACATCTTTCACCCGCTCGCCAAGGTAAGTCTTGGTACGTTCAACCACTGACTGGAAGGCTTCTTCCGTTTCCTTACGCTTCTCTTTCTCTTCTTCCTGCTCGAAAGCTGAAAGATCAAGATCTGCTTTGGTGATCGCCTGGAATTGCTTGCCCTCGAACTCTGGCAAGTGGCCCATCAACCACTCGTCAATACGGTCGTGCATCAACAACACTTCAAGCCCTTTGGCACGGAACTGCTCTAAATGCGGACTGTTCTTGGCCGCGCTGAAGCTATCGGCGGTCAGGAAGTAAATCTTATCCTGGCCTTCTTTCATGCGCTCGATGTAGTCAGCTAGCGACACGGTTTGTTCAACTGTTTCGGCATGAGTCGAGCTGAAGCGAAGCAGTTTTGCGATCTTCTCGCGGTTAGCGAAATCTTCAACCGGTCCCTCTTTCAATACCTGGCCGAATTCATTCCACAATGTCTGGTATTTCTCAGCATCATTGCTCGCCAAGCGATCCATCATGGTCAGCGCACGCTTGGTGCATGCCTTGCGCAATGATTGCGTGACTTTATTGTCCTGCAGGATTTCACGCGACACATTCAGCGGCAGATCATTCGAGTCAATCAAGCCACGCATAAAGCGCAGGTAAGATGGCATAAACTGCTCGGCATCATCCATGATGAAGACACGCTGGACATACAGCTTCAAGCCGTGCTTGCTCTCGCGGTTGTACAGATCCCATGGCGCCTTAGACGGAATATAAAGCAGGCTGGTGTAGTCCTGCTTGCCTTCCACCCGGTTGTGGCTCCAGGTCAGCGGCTCGGCAAAGTCGTGAGAAACGTGCTTGTAAAACTCTTTGTATTCTTCTTCAGAAATATCTGACTTATTGCGGGTCCAAAGCGCTTGCGCCTTGTTGATTTGTTCCCACTTGCGGCCGGTCTCTTGACCTTCCTCGTCACGCTCCACAGTCTGGATGTGAACAGGAATACCGATATGGTCAGAGTATTTGCCGATAATGTCACGCAGGCGGTACTCGCTCAGGAACTCTTTCTCTTCCTCACGCAGGTGCAGCACAATGTCAGTACCGCGGGTCTCTTTGGTGATATCTTCAACCGTGTAGTCACCTTCACCGCTTGACTGCCAAGACACCGCCTGATCCGCCGCGACACCAGCTGCACGCGTATTGACCGTGACTGAATCGGCAACGATAAACGCGGAATAGAAACCCACCCCAAACTGGCCAATCAGTTGCGAGTCTTTCGACTCGTCTTCACTCAGCTTGGCAAAGAAGTCTTTGGTGCCCGACTTGGCAATCGTCCCCAGATGCTCAATCACATCATCACGGCTCATACCAATACCATTGTCGCTGATCGTTAGCGTACCCGCCTGCTCGTTAAAGGACAGCTTGACGCCAAGCTCGGCATCGCTTTCATACAAGTCTGGCTGAGATAATGCACGAAAACGCAGTTTGTCGGCTGCATCGGACGCATTAGAAATCAGCTCACGCAAAAAGATCTCTTTGTTGGAATACAAAGAATGGATCATCAGTTGCAGCAGCTGCTTTACCTCAGACTGAAAACCACGGGTTTCCTTATTTTTGTGGATAGTTTGTTCGCTCATTTCAACTCCGAAACTTGTATCAATCAACATTCGGGGATCTAAAACAGCCGTATTCCTGGCTGCTACCCTTTAGATTTCACTTTAATCCAAGTGACTTAGCTATATACATGTGGTCAAACATTATGATTTCAACCTAAAATGTACGTTTTATGTTTTTGATGTTTTTTCAGAGCCGTTTTTTATAATTTTTACATTCAGATATGATTCAGGGTAAAGGCGTATGATATGCGCAGATAGTGTACCCTTGGTGCTAAAAATGAATAAATTAGAAAGTAAATTCCTAATTGGTCAACGTTTTTTGTTTGACCCCTATGACAATAGCTTAATTGACCAACATGAAAATGATGAACTGACCCGACTAGGTAGTAATGAAAGCCGGGCTCTGAGCTTACTGATCGAAGATCCGGGCGCCATCATTACCCGTACTCGCCTGCATGACTATGTCTGGCGCGAGCAAGGGTTTGAAGTGGATGACTCCAGCCTGACTCAGGCTATTTCTACCTTACGCAAGGCCTTGAAAGATTCGACCAAGTCACCGGAATTCATCAAAACCGTGCCAAAACGCGGTTACCAGATGATTGCAATGGTCGAGTCCCTGTCAGAGATCGCCACCACAGCCAGTGCCGAACAAGCTGAAGCTCTTGCCGACAAGCTGGACGAACCGTCCGAGACCGAACGAGAGCTGTTCGAGCACAGCCAGCAAGCCGCTCCGGCCAAAACCTATACTGCAGCGCATCGCATGCATCGCCAGAACAAACCTTTGCCACTGGTTGCGATTTCAGGTGTGCTGGTATTGGTTGCTCTGTTGCTACCTATCATTGTTAACCTGAGCGTGCCGCCCAAATCTGCCGCTTTCGAGCCTTTTGCCGTGGTTGATGATATCCCGGTACTGACTCCAATCAATCACCCGTCACTGGTACAGTGGGAAAAGATGATCACCCAATGCGTTGAGAGCTATCTTGATTACCACCCAGATGACAGGCGACCGATGGAAATCATTGTGTCTGGGGGACAAAATGCCCAGCTCTGGGTTAACTACGTCCACTCCCTAGAAAACCCAGCAGAGAATGTCACTCTGCGTCTGTTGACCAGCCAAAAGGACAACCTTGCAATATGTCAGTAGATACTCCTAAGAAGTCGGTTAGGCACTTCATTTACCAATATTGGGCATTTATCCTGGTTGGCCTCTCTGCTTTATTCAGTGCTTGGTTGTACTACTCGAGCGATTACAAGCTCGAGCAACTGCTGATCTCCCGAGAATGGCAGTCAAGGACCGTCAGCCGCATCGAAGAAACCGAACTGGAGCAGCTCGGCATGCTGCGCCGCGTTGAACAGACCAGCCATGTGGTCTACCTGCCAAACAGCACCTACTCACGGATCACGCTAATGAGGCTGTTCAGTGACAACGAGCAACCGCTAACCATTCACATCTCGGAGTCTGGCAACTGGGATGTCAGCGGTAAGTACCTACTGACTGAGCCTACCGAGTTTAAGGATATCACCTCAGGTACCAATGAAGACTTCCAGCCAGAGCACCTGAAGATCATCAACAAACTCTACCGTATGGATGCCCAGCAAAGCCGCCGTATGGATATCATCAATGAGAAGACCATCTTACTCACCAGCCTCTCTTACGGCTCGCATATCCTGTACTCGCTGTAACCAGCACATCCGCACTTAGCCTGTGTTCAAACCGCCCAGCCATTGGGCGTTTTGTTTTTTGGAAGCGGTGATGAGGTGATGAGGTGATGAGGTGATGAGGTGATGAGGTGATGAGGTGATGAGGTGATGAGGTGATGAGGTGATGAGGTGATGAGGTGATGAAAACCTTCCCTAGCCTCAGCATGCTGTCAAGTTATTGATTTAAAATATTAATCAATGAAAATTTCTTTATCTTGTACAGTTCTTAGAGCACAGAGTCGCTCTTAAACCCATAGGGCCATAGAACCACTTCACCATAAGGCCGATTTTGCGAAGCAAAAAAAAGAACGGGCGCAACTTTCGTTGCGCCCTTAGGTCTTACTTGCAGCAATCCCGCTACTGTGGTGCTCCCTGCATCATTCCATTGAATTGCTGTAATCCGTCAGCAGATTCCTTTTATTCTTCGTCCTGAAGTTGTCCTGTGGCCGTCCTGACCCGTCAGCATATCCTATCCTGACTCTCAACATCCATCCTGGAGGTGTCCCTGACTTCGTCCTGAAGTGGTCCATTGTCATCCTGACCGGTAAGCATCCTGGTTACCGTTTTGCCGTTCCTCGGCTATCCCTTCACAGTCCCTGTTCGACATACCCTCCTGGTACACCGGTCTCTTCCTGAGACAAACCAAATCCTTGGCTTATTCCTGTTCCGTTCCGTCAGTTCCTTCCGACACCAATCACTATACGCCGATGGGCTATATTGAGTAGCCACCCCAAAATAAAATCTGCTATGCAACACGGTTAAAACCTCAACAACCCTCAACAAAAACCCTTTAAAGCAGAAACTTAAGTAAAATAAAGGCGAATAAAACCAATAGCTATCGACACAATATCCCACGCTCTTGTAAGAGATCTCTCACAAGATAGATAGAGTATTAGCACTGAGAAAAAATGTGGGGCTGTGGGGCTGTGGGGCTGTGGGGCCAGCTCTTCTTCGTAGAACCACGGTTAAATCCATAGGACCGCTCTAACGAAAAAAGGGGGAAGCCAAGCTTCCCCCAAACACAATGAACAGTCTAGCAATTATCTAAAATTAGAAGTACAGGCGCATACCGATAGTGAATGCGTTGTCGTCCTGGCCAGCGTTACGCTTGTCGAAGCTCTGGTCAGCATATTCCATGTAAGAAACTACCTGGCTAGTTACCCAGTAATCCGCACCGATGGTGTACTGGTTCAGCTTGTCGTTTTGCGTGTCGTAATCAACGTAGTCGTACACACCGTACACGCCGAAGCCCATGTCAAAGTCGTAGCGCGCCATAGCACCAATACCCGTTTGCTCATCGCCCGCAAAATCGTAGTCAGAGTACATTGCCGCTAGCGACAAGGCCTGCCATTCGTAGGTCGCGTTCAACGTCCAAGACGTGTCTTTATCATCGCCGTAGATGCTCTTGACTGTACGCTCAGACTGGGTGTAGGTACCCGATAGGCCAAGGCCGAAGTCCGATGTCCATGCCGCACCCAGCGCGAACGCCTGGTCGATATCAACACCGTTGCTTTCGGTGCCGGTGTGGTACTGCGCCATCACAGTGAAGTCACTGATATCAATCTTGTACTGGATACCGTTGGTCAAACGGTCAGTGGCAGCCTCATCTGATTTGATGTTTGCCGTACCGCCGTACTCCCACGTGATATCGTACTGGCCCGCCAGGGTATCTTGTACTGCTGACATACGGCCCATACGGAATTCACCGAAGTTACCACCGATCGCCACCGAGCCGAACTTCAGGAAGTCGTCGTCATCAGAGCCATCACCATCTTCTGGGATGATGTTGAATTCTTTTAGTACATCACCGTTGATGTACATGTTGTTGTCCATGAAGTAGTTAACGCTAAGACCAAGCTCTGTACCTTCTCCGGTGAAAGTACTGTCCGCGCCCATGTGACCATTATCTGTCGTCTCGTAACGTGCACGCAGGTTACCGTAAACGTTAACAGATAGATCATCAGAATTATAAACCTCTGCCGCCATTGCTGACGCGCTAGCTACTACCGAGCCAATCACGGCTGCAACTACTGTCTTTTTCATGTTCACTCCTAATCGTTCCCTGACTTTCAAGCAGTCGAAAACTTGGTATTAATTTTTTATGTGATACGCCGGTAACGAAGGGCATGAAGGGCATGAAGGGCATGAAGGGCATTTATAACCATCAACCATCATCACCTGGCAAGTAACGTTATTATTTAATACATGAAAACAATCAGTTAGGAACTGAAATTCTATTAAAGAATATTTTGATAGAAGTTCTTAGAAAACAACTTTTGCTAAAATCTAAATATTTCTTTACCACTCTAAAAAAGCTAAATTTGGCTTTTTAAGTGCTTGATTAGGCAAGAAAGTAAAAAAAGGGCAAAAAAATACCAACATCAAGTGTTGGTATTTTAGACAAAAAAAGTTTATATAAAACAAGTTTTATATCTATCAGTACAGTTTTTGCCGCCCTGCCAGGGAATGGGACAAGGTTGTGCCATCGACAAGCTCGAGCTCACCGCCAACGGGCACCCCATGGGCAATCCGCGAGGCCGGAGTCGAATACTCACTGCAGAGCTCGGCAATATAGTGAGCGGTCGCTTCCCCTTCCACCGTCGGGTTGGTCGCCAAAATCAGCTCGCTGATCTGCTCGTTTTGCAAACGAAACTCTAGAGTATCCAGACCGATGTCAGAAGGGCCGATACCATCAAGCGGTGACAGGTGCCCCATCAGCACAAAATAGCGGCCGGAGAACTGACCAGTAGCTTCGACCGCAACGATATCTGCCGGAGACTCCACCACACAGATCTGACCGTTTTCCTGGCGACGGGGATTGGAGCAAATTGCGCACACTTCTTCCTCGGTAAAAGTACGGCAATCCCGGCAGTGACCAATTTCGGTCATCGCCTTACTCAACGCGTCGGCCAGTTGCAAGCCGCCCTGTCGGTTTCTCTGTAACAAACTGAAGGCCATACGTTGCGCTGACTTGGGTCCGACCCCAGGCAGGCACCGTAAGGCCTCCATCAGTTGCTCCAGTAAGTGACTGGTACGCATTAATTAGAATGGCATCTTAAAGCCAGCAGGCAGATTCATACCACCGGTTACGCTAGCCATCTTCTCTTTCTGTGCTTCTTCAATGCGACGCGCCGCATCGTTGAATGCTGCCGCGATCAGGTCTTCAAGCATGTCTTTGTCGTCTTCCATCAGACTGTCATCCAGTTCAACACGACGTACACTGTGGCTACCCGTCAGAGTCACTTTTACCAGGCCAGCACCAGACTCGCCGGTCACTTCCATATTTGCGATCTCTTCCTGCATCTGCTGCATGCGCTCTTGCATCTGTTGCGCCTGCTTCATCATGTTAGCCATACCGCCTTTACCAAACATATCATCTCTCTCTGTGGTCTGGTTAATCTATAAGGGTCTTACGCTATCTTCATCAAGTACAGCAGCAAACCGCTGACAAATGAAATTCACGTTTGGATCAGACAGCAGACTCTGCTTGGCCTGATCCAGTTTCTGCTGATAAATTGCCTCACGCCATTCAAGTGGCGAGCGGCCTTTATCACTCAATTCAATTTCTAACGACACGGTTTCGGCAAACAGTTCACTCATTGCCAGCGCCAGTTGCTCCCGTGCCTTGGCTGTGTCCAGGTGCTGCTGAGAAGGGCGAAGACATAATTTCACCTGATTACCTTCTCTTTCGAAGGCTGAATTAAGCGCCAACTGCTGGACCATACGCCCAACATTAAGCTTAGTCACCCAATCCGACCAACTATCCTGATTTGCAGCTTCCTTGACAAGCAATTTCACCATTTCCGGTGTTTTTTCATGCTCCAACGCTTGTTTCAATGCCGTCGGCGCGACGACTGGCTGTACCTCACTCGGCTCGGGAAGCGTTGTCGGACGCCACTGGTATTCAGCGGCTTTTGCGCCAGCGTTTTCCATACCGCCAGGCTGCGCTGCCGCTGTGTTCAGTGCACCCGGTACCGGCATCGCATTTCCAGCTGCCTGTACCTGACCGTTTTGCTTACTGGCAATACGATCAAGTACGCTGCTGCTTGCAACTTTTTTAGCCCGTACCGGTTCAGCCTTTTTTCCGCTATCCGACGTGCTGCCGTCGCGTTTGGCTTTGCTGCGCAGTTGGTTTCTCGCCGCTAGCAATCCCGATGCAGCCGACCCCGGTACCGACTGCGCTTGAGCCGGTGGCGCAGGATGCGCCTGATTTGGTGCCACTGACTCAGGTATCGCTACCGGCTCATACCCGGCCGGACCATAACTCTCGGCAGGTGGCGGAACAGAACTCGCCTGCCCTGCTGGCGGATGAATATGGCCTTGCGGCTCATGCGCAGGCATGCCCTGCGGCTGGCCATGCACGTGCTGAGGCTGCGAAGTAGCCGACTGTTGTCCGCCATGCATCTGTGCTTTTAGCGCTTGTACCCGTTGAATACCTTGACTCGACGGCTGGGCGGCTTGTTGCTGGGGCTTCTGCTGTATCGGCGCTGCGGCGGGCTGTGCCGCCGGGACAGCGACCTGCTGCGGCGTAACCGCATTAACCGACACCGGCCTGAAGGCCAGCATTCTCAGCAATACCATTTCCAGTCCAGTTCGACCATCTGGGGCAAACGCCAGATCCTGCCGCCCCTGCAGGGCAATCTGGTAACACAACTGAATTTCTTGTGGCGAGACGGCTTGGCTTAATGCGGTAATGCGTGGCGCATCCGGCGCACTGTCGTCCAATGACGCAGGCAGTGCCTGGTGCATCGCCACTCGATGGAGCTGGGTGGCCATCTCGCGCAGCAAGCTGTCCCACTCGACACCAACCGATGCGAGTTCTTCCAGGCAAGCCATCGCTGGGGCGGCTTCGCCATTGGCTACCGCCTCAAGCAGATAAAGTGCCTGCTCGGTATTGAGAGTACCGAGCATTTCAGATACCGCATCGGCGTGCACCTGGCCATTACCTAATGCAATTGCCTGATCGGTCAGACTCAGCGCATCACGCATGCTGCCTTCGGCAGCACGGGAAAGCAAGCCCAGTGCCCGGGGTTCAAACGCAATTTGCTCTTTGGTCAGCACCTTTTCCAGCTGTGACTGGATCTGGCTGTTGTCCAAATGCTTAAGATGGAACTGCAAGCAACGGGAGAGAATGGTCACCGGCAGCTTCTGCGGATCAGTCGTCGCCAGAATAAACTTCACGTATTCAGGCGGCTCTTCCAGCGTTTTCAATAAGGCGTTAAAGCTATGACGAGACAACATGTGCACCTCGTCAATCAGGTAAACCTTGTAGCGTCCACGGGCCGGTTTGTACTGAACGTTATCGAGCAGCTCCCGGGTATCTTCCACCTTGGTACGCGATGCCGCATCGATTTCCAACAAATCGACAAAGCGCCCCTCATCGATTTCACGGCAGGTTTGACACTGGCCACATGGCGAGGCCGTAACACCCTGCTCGCAGTTCAAACCCTTGGCAAAAATACGGGCAATCGTGGTTTTACCGACCCCTCTCGTTCCACTGAACAAATAGGCATGGTGAAGACGGTTGTGGGCAAGCGCATTGGCCAGCGCCGTCAATACGTGGGACTGACCAACCACATCATCAAACTGGTGCGGGCGCCATTTACGTGCCAGAACCTGATAACTCATGTTAACTAACCTTACAGAATCAAGAACTCAATGCTAGCACAGGGAGGATTTTTGAGCGAGAGAACGCGCCTACGAGCGCCCAATGATTAGCCAGCTCCCCGAAAAATAAGACCCAGAGGAGCTGAGCATCTGCATTAACAGAAGAGAATTAGTGACCGTCGAAGTCGCATAGGCTAAAGACACTCAGGCCGATACCTTTCAGGCGCTCCTCACCACCGATATCCGGTAAGTTGATAACGAAGGCAGCATCTTCTACTACACCGCCCAAGCGGCGGACCAGTTTCGTCGTTGCTTCGATGGTTCCGCCCGTTGCCAACAGATCGTCCACCAGCAAAACCTTGTCGCCCTCTTTGATCGCATCCACATGGATCTCCAGGGTATCTTGGCCATACTCAAGCTCATAGCTCTCGCCAATCACTTCGCGCGGCAATTTACCTGGCTTGCGCACCGGCACAAAGCCCACGCCCAACTCCAGCGCGAGAGGCGCCCCGAACAAAAAACCACGCGCCTCAGTACCGATCACCTTGGTGATCCCTTTACCCTTATATTGCTCGATAAGGATCTGCATTGTCGCACGGTAAGCTTCCGGATCTTCCATCAGGCTCGTCACATCACGGAACAGGATCCCTGGCTTAGGGTAATCAGGAATGGATTTGATGCTATTTTTGATCAACGCGAGCTTTTCTTGAGTCATAATATTTTTCCATGCTCCCAAAACGGCAAGGCCGCGGAGCCATAACTGAACAACACAGCAGCATGCCGGCATACTGCTGAAAAACTGGTTCAAATAGTAATTTTTTTCCCCAAGCGGGGCAAGGATTGCGGCGCACTCAGCCCCGATAGGATGATCCAGATAGCATTGGCAGTAAAATTAGCTCTGCGGTGTGGGGGGATCCCGCTCAGGCAATCGGTTGAACCAAACAAGCAGCACCACCAACATGGCCACTAGCATCACTTTGTGCCAAAGCAAAGGAACCAGGTATACAGATAGGGCAAAGCTGGCGACGATCATGACATTGGCCCTTCGCTTGACATGCTTCGAAACCGCACGGTGATGGTGCCAATTGTGCAAAATCGACCCGAATCTCGGGTGGTGCAGCAACCAATGGTTAAGCGTTGGCGAGCCACGCATAAAACACGCACTGGCAAGCAGCAGAAAGGGGGTGGTCGGCAACAGCGGCAGAAAGGCCCCGAGCAGCCCCAAAGCCACACAGATCCAACCACCCAGCAAAAAAAGTGTCTTTTTAACCATTCTTCCTAACCATAGTAAACGGCTATTTACCATTAATACGAGTTTATACCTATGCTAACGCAAACAAAAATACCAACAACCACTAGATTGTTGGTATTTGTGTCAAGCTTGGGGTAACGCGCTGATGCTTATGAGCTAAGCATGCCTACCCAAGTCAGGATAGCGGGCAACGTCGGCAGCGCCAATACGGCAATAAAGCCGAAGAAATATTTAACATACATGGTCGCCCCGGTTTGCCAAGTACCCACGCTCTAAAAAATCAAACTGGTTAAGATTGCAGTCATACATCCGGACTTAGTTCGGCATGTATGCCGCTGTCCCTAAAGGATTCCGCTGACCCAAGCCTTATCATAATGACGCATTAGCAAAATCACTATGCCATGTTAAATGCAGGTTCATTGAGTCTCGGTCTTACCTGTTTGGCCTTTAAATCGTGTTTACCTCTAGCAATCGGTTTGGGTATGTTTTTGCCTGCTTCACCGTCGGATTTCGCCGACAGTCTGTTGGTAACACTGATAACATTCTTACAACGTGCTATCAGGCTCTAAAGTCACTCTGTTTTCATTGGTTTTTACCTTGTTCAGCCGCTTTTTGTCGCGAAAATTTTTTTCGTGGTGCGGATTAGGTATCATATGTTAAATACAGCCCTGTTTGACGAAATTACCCGGCAAAGGCATCCGGGTACCGCTTGGGGTTGTAGTCTTCGCCACGTGTCAGCATTGCCCATAACGTCCGGGCATTTTTGTTGGCCAGTGCTACCGCCGCCACGTTTTTATTGCGCCGGTTGATAAGCCCGCCCAACCAACTCTCTGGCGGTACCTGGTGACTTCTGGCTATCAGGACGGAGCGGGCGCCGTGAATGAGCAGGGTTCGGAGGTAGGCATCGCCTCGCTTGCTCATGCCGAGTAAGATATTTTTACCCCCGCTGGAGTGTTGTCGGGGAACCAGTCCTAGCCAGGCGGACAGCTGCCTCCCGTTTTTGAATTCAGAGCCGTCACCAATGGTGCCGACGATCGCGGTGGCACTGATCAGGCCGATGCCTGGTAGTGACGCTATCCGTTGGCTCAGTTCGCAATGCTTGAAGTGTGCTTTGAGTGACTGGTCAAATTGCTCAATATGCTCACTCAGTTCGGTTAAATGATCATAGAGTCGTGACAGCACCTGGCGGAACGTATCGGGCAAGGCGTTCTCGGCATCTTCTAAGATGGTGGGGACATGTTTGTGTATCGCGACTTTACCGGTAGGCAGGACAATCCCAAACTCGGTCAGCAGTCCCCTGATTTGGTTGATTTGTGCAGTTTGGGTTTTGATAAAACCGGCCCTGGCCCGGTGAAGGGAAAGCAATGCCTGCTGATCCGGTGATTTTATCGAGACAAAGCGCATGTTCGGCCGGGTTACCGCCTCACAAATGGCTTCGGCATCTGCGGCATCATTTTTGTTGGTTTTGACGTAGGGCTTAACAAACTGAGGGGCCATTAGCTTCACGGTATGGCCCAGGTTCCCTAAAGTCCGAGCCCAGAAGTGAGCACCACTGCAAGCTTCCATTCCAATCAGGCAGGGCTCTACATTAGCGAAGAAGGTGGAGAGTTGATGTCGTTTCAGTTTCTTTTTCAGTACGGTCTTACCATGCTGATCAACCCCATGAAGCTGGAATACGTTTTTCGCTAAGTCGATACCGACAGTTGTCATCGTCATGCTCGTTCTCCTTTCCCGCAGTTACCGCCATAGTAGACGGCTGAGAGAGGGGCGACCATTCCATTATTATACGGATCTTGAAATCCCTGCTCCATGGTACACTTCCTTTATTGACTGATTTGGTGTTAATGGCTCCTGGGCCATCATTTATAAGTGCTGTCAATATAGCGGAATCGCGCTACGACAAAAACCGAGAGAAAATAAGGTTATTGTCATACAACCCCATAATTGTTTGATTCAAATCACAATCGTTCTCAAGAATCGTCTTAGACTGAAATAATCACAAATAAAAAGAATGAAAGGCTTATGACAACGTCAGATAAACTTTACGATCAACTGCAGCAGCGCCTTGAACAAGAGCACGGAATGTTGTCACGCGAACTCAAACACGAGATGCTGCTCAATACCCTAGTGCCATCGGCAACGGCGATTGAGAATGCGGAACTTAGCGAATTAATCGTGATGGCCAAATCGTCTTTTATTCCCAACCTGTTTGACTTGGCCGCCCGGATGGAACGTGTCGACGCTGCCGTGTGCTCGGTGAAACTGGGGATGTACGGGCTGTGTGTCGATTGCGAAGAAGAAATTGCCCTCGAAGATCTCGAACAAGATCCGGCCCAGCCGCGCTGCAGTAGCTGCCGCGAGCACAGCCGCTACCACCACGATAGCTAACACCGACAATAAGCGGGCTCTCCCGCCTATTGTTATTTCGAACATCTCGTTATATTCGACTACCTTGTTTGCTGGTTATCGCAGCTAATAACAGTGTTAAGGTGCTGATTGCTGCTGCACCCATTGCTCGAAAGCAGCCCTTTCTTCCGCATTCGCCTTGCTGTACCACAGCTTGAGCTGGACAAAGGCATCACCAGTGATGCTCACTTCCCCTTTATCACTGACTTCCACCGCCGCCTGCTCGAGATCGACCGCATACCCCTCTTCAAAGGTAATACCGTGCTCGCGGTTGTACTCGGCCACGACCGCTTCCATATCGCTGAAGGCGGCAAAGCCCTTGCCCTGCAGCTCGACATGGTTTAGGAGCCGGGAAGTCCCATCCGCCAGCTCAAGCTGCCATTCTGGGCCGCGTTGGAAATACGCTTTGGCCTGGCTCAGGGTCGATAGACGGGGCAAGACAATGGTGGCATCTTGCTTCGGGACGTCCATTTCGAACAAGTAAGGACGTGTGGTATACATTTTGCTCTTCGAGCCGTCTTTGAGCTCGCCGTCAAAGCGGACCACCACCTGGTGGCGCCCTTCCGTCAGCTCGATGCTGTCAGTTTCGGACCAGAACGACGAATCGACCTTTTTGCCGTCGACCACCAGCAGCTTGATGTTATTGCCGGTGCTCAATGTGGCGGCCTGCACGCCCAGCGGCAGCGCCAATAGCCCAAGGGTCACTAACCATTTTTTCATTATCAATCCCTTACTTACTGTCATAACACAATTTTGTCACCACTAAGATAACAAAAAGCCGCCTGTGAAGGCGGCTTTTTAGGAGAGTTTTTAACCGAAAAAGACGATTAGAATACTACTTCCATACCTACTACGTAGCCGAACTCTGCGTCATCAGCGTCTGTGTAGCCGATTTCACCGTAAGCTTTAACATTGCTGTGTAGCTGCTGAGTCACGTTCGCGTAGAAAGTGTTTACGTCATCAGAAGTCTTACCACCAGCGGTTGGCTTTTCATCCCAACCTAGGTAAGTGTAACCAAGAGCAAAAGTAGTTTGGTTCATAGTGTATGAACCAGCAAGTGCTGCTGTGTCTGCTTCAACTTTACCTTTGTTAGCAGAAGTTGCATCTTCATACTCGATCTGGCCGAAAGAGGCAGCTAGCGCGAATGCATCCATGAAGTATTCCGCTTCTAGGTTGTAGCCGTCGATGTCCAAAGAACCATTTTGACCAAAGAAGCTAACGAAGTCGCCGCTCACATCAGAGCCAGAGTATAGGTATACACGCGCATCGAAGTTACCGAAACGAGCACCTAGACGGCCATCAACGATGCTTGTGTCTGCTGTTGTGTCTTTGTTGTCTTCAGCAATAACAGCAGAAATACCCGCGTAGAACTGGCCGTTGTCGTATACGTACTTAACAGTTTGATCGCCTTCAGCCTGAACGAAATCTAGACCGTCACCGCCTAGCTCGTAGTCTTTACCGATACCTGAGTCATCAGCAATCAATAGCTGGCGACCGAAAGTAACAGTACCGAAGTCGCCACCAAGACCAACCCATAGCTCGTCGTTCTTAACATCGCTATCTTCGAATGCGAAGGCAATACCAGCAACCGCATTCAACTGGCTGTTAACCGCGATAGTGGTGTTTAGCGCTAGGTCACCGTCATCCAAACGTAGGAACGGGTCGCTGTTTGGTGTGTATTCTTGAATGTACTGAACTTCAGCTGCAGCTGAAAGGTCAACGATTACACCGTTTTCGTCATATAGGTTTACACCAGCTTGTGCTGAACCTGCTGCTAGTACTGATAGTGCTAGAAGAGTCTTTTTCATGATATCCACTGCCTTTTCTTATTTAGACTGGAATTCCTGTTTCCAGAATTCCTTTTCTTTTTTTATCCCCAGTTTCCCATGCCTTATGAACATATAACGCAATAAGAAAACCAAAGAGTCGAAATTTATGGAACTCATCCTGACAGAATATTCCTCTTGATGTCAAATCTTCTAAATTCAAACTAAAAAAACATCAACAACCATTTAATTCAGTTACTTACAGAGCGTCTGCGTGCTAATTGAGCATTGTTTTAATATAAAAAAAGCCTATTCATAAAAAAGTAACCCATCAAGCATCAACATAAAAAACTACAAATCGAGAAAAAAAAGGACAATAAAAGCACAATTCACCACTCAGAGCAGGAACTTGTGGTGATTTAGCATTGAATAGCGCTCGCCCCACATACAACGAAACAAGTTCAATCTTATTTCGTGAACTGGTTCTCATTTTTAAAAGGCAAATAACAAAAACCTGCGAGCGGTCACATCCAGATGTTCGTGCTATAATGCCGCACCCTGTCCCTATGAAGTTTCAGTTATGCTACACAACCAGATAAAAAGTGATATCAAGCAGTGCTACGAGAACCTGAGCAACCAGCTCGATAACTTTATACCTAGAAGGGCTCAAAACTATCTGGTGGCTGAAATTGCCAAAACCTTGGGCGGCGAATACCATGCCAAGCACCGCATGCTGGTTGCCGAAGCTGGCACTGGGATCGGTAAATCGCTCTCCTATCTACTAGGAGCCATCCCTTTTGCCGTGTTCAATAACAAGAAAATATTGATATCAACGGCCACCGTTGCCCTGCAAGAGCAGCTGATCAACAAAGACCTGCCGCTGTTTAACCGTATTTACCCTAAAGAGTTCAGCTTCATCCTGGCAAAGGGCCGACAGCGCTATTGTTGCAACCACAAACTGGAAACCAGCTGTAGCAGTGATGAAAATCAACAGGTTAGCTTGTGGGATGAAAAACCTAAAAAGTCTGATTTAGATATTTTGAAGCGGATGTTGATAGCCAGCGAGAGCGGAAAATGGGACGGTGACCGCGACAGCTGGCCAACCACCATCCCCGATCGTGTCTGGCAGCAGATTGTCGCTGACAAACACAGTTGCCATGCCGGCCTGCCCAAGCACCGGGATTGCCCATTTGCCAAGGCCCGCGAACACCTGGAAAAAGCCGATGTCATCATTGCCAACCATGCCCTGCTGATGGCCGATATTGAGCTGGGCGGCGGTATCATCTTGCCGGAGCCGGAAAAAACCATCTATGTCATCGACGAGGCCCACCACCTGCCGCAGGTTGCACGTGACTTTTCATCGGCAGCGGCGAGCCTTAAAGGGGCCGCCAACTGGCTAGAAAAGCTCAATCAGTCTGTCGGTAGACTGGCAGAGCTGGCCGATTACAAGAAATCAGGCCGTTTCCAGACCGCGCTGAGCGAAAATATCGCCTTGCTGATCCCCTCCCTGCGCCAGATCGCCAACAGTATCGACGATGCCCAGTTCAACAAGGACGGCGTTTACCGCTTTGAGCACGGTGAACTGCCTGCATGGCTGCAAGAAGAGGCAAAGGGCTGCAAAGATGCCAGCAAGAAAGCCCTGCAGGCGCTGGGGAAAATTCACGACCTGATCTCCGAGCGCAGCAAAGACAATGAAATTTTGCCAAGGGTTGGTGAGCAGGCGCTTACTGAGTCTGGCTTTTACCTGCAGCGTCTGGAAAACCTTGAAAAGGTCTGGAACCTCATGGCCCAGCCCAACAAGGACAAAGGGGCACCTTTAGCCCGCTGGATAGAAAAAAGTCCGGATAGGGAGAATGACTACATCATCGAAGTCTCGCCGCTGGAAGTCGGCCACCGCCTCGACCAACTGCTCTGGAGCCGTGCAGTCGGCTCTATTTTGGTTTCTGCGACCCTAAGGGCATTGAACCAGTTTGATTATTTTTGCCGCCAGGCCGGTATCTTCGAAAAGGAAGCAACCCGGTTCTTGGCCTTGGCCTCGCCGTTTGACTACAAAAATAACGCACGCTTGGTGATCCCGGCCCTACCACTGGAGCCACAGGCTGACAAGTTTACCGATTTGCTTATCGACACCCTGCCGGAGTACCTCGAAGGTGAAACCTCTAGCCTGGTACTGTTTTCGTCCTATTGGCAGATGAACCAAGTGGCCGACAAACTACGCCCGCTGGCGAAGAAAAATCGCTGGGAGCTGCTGATCCAAGGCGAGGAATCGCGCCACATCATTCTAAAAAAACATAAAGAGAACTGTCAAAAAGGTAAAACCAGTATTTTATTTGGCACAGGAAGCTTCTCTGAAGGGCTTGATTTGCCAGGTAATTTACTCAAAAACCTGATCATCACCAAGATTCCATTCGCGGTGCCGACCTCACCAGTTGAAGAAGCGCATGCCGAGTACATCGAAAGCCGGGGCGGCAACCCGTTTTTACAAATTTCAGTCCCGGAAGCCAGCAAGAAACTGATCCAATCGGTCGGCCGCTTGCTGCGCAAAGAAGAAGATTCGGGTCGGGTGGTATTGCTCGACCGCCGGGTGATCACCCGGCGCTATGGCAAGGCTTTGCTCGATTCGCTGCCACCTTTCGAACGTGTTATCGAACACGTCTGATTGTAGGTAATTAACAATGATTGACATGATTGAGCCAAGCATGTGGCTCCTGCTTGGACTGGTAGCCCTACTCGCCGGTTTTATCGATGCGGTTGCCGGCGGTGGCGGTATGCTGACCGTCCCAGCTCTGCTGTCTATTGGTCTACCGCCCCACATAGCATTAGGTACCAACAAGCTCGCGGCAACATTTGCCTCGTCGACAGCCGCCTGGACCTACTACAGAAAGCAGCTCTTTTCGCCTTCATTCTGGCGCCAGTCGTTCGTTGCGACCCTGATTGGTGCGATTGCCGGGACCCTGGTGGTTGATTTGATTGCCACCGAATGGCTGGAAAAAATGCTGCCGTTGGTTATCTTGGCCACGGCGCTATATACCCTTTGGCATCCGCACCCAAAGGGAAACAGCCACAGTCTGCCCGAAAAGTCCGCAAGCCTGACAAAAAAGCAGTGGGTACAAGGCACCAGCCTAGGTTTCTACGATGGCGTTGCCGGCCCCGGTACCGGGGCGTTCTGGACCGTCTCTAACATGGCCCTCTACCGGTTGGATATCTTGATGGCTTCGGGGCTATCCAAGGCTATGAACTTTACCAGTAACCTGACCTCGCTGGTGACCTTTGCTATCTTAGGGCATATTAATGTGATACTGGGCCTGACAATGGGCGTCTGCTTGATGATCGGTGCCTATATCGGCGCCCATTCCGCCATTCGCTTCGGCGCACGTTTCATCCGGCCTGTCTTTGTCACCGTGGTGATTATTTTGGCCATCAAACTGGCCCTGCAGGCTTGGTTTTAACCGGCCGCTGAATCTGGAGTCATACCATGCTCGACTTCCAACGACTGGAAGACCTCGCCACCCAGTTGGCCGACGAGGCCGCCAATACCGATAGCAAACGGGGAGAAGCCCAGCGCCCGCTATTTGATGAGCAGCTGTTTCATTGCCGCAGCAAGCTGCTGGTTCCTTGCGTTGAAGAGATCCGTGAAGAAATCCTGGCACTCAGCCGTGAGCACAGCCAAGGCAAACTCAACCCCAGCCGTACCCAGCATATTTGTGAACGCATTGTTTCACAAATCCAGGCGGTACAACGGGAACTGGCCACACAGCAAATCCGCAAAAATGAACCACAACGAACGAGAAGCCGACGCAAGCCAATTTATGAACTCAAGCAAGATCTCGCCCAGCATCAGGTCTGGGCAAAACGTCTTGCGAACATGCAGCGGCACAAGGAGAGGGCGCTGAGCCAGTGCCGCTCTGCCGATGAGCAACAAGTATTACAAAACGAAGCGGCGACATTGGCCGAACGCTTGCGTCGCTGCAAAATCGCACTGGCAAAAATTGAAAAGCAAATCAGTATGCGGGAGCGTAAAGGCTAATGGCACTGCATCTGGTTTACCACCCAATATACTCACAGCTCGAGCTGCCGCCGGAGCACCGCTACCCTATCAACAAATATCGCATGCTGTATGAGTATCTGGAGCAAGCGCTGAAGCTTCATTCGCATCCCCAGCTCCGGTTACACTGCCCACAGCCTGTTGATATCGCGGAAATCAAACAGCTCCACCACCCTGACTATATTGATGGACTGTTCGGAAACACGCTACCGGCAGCCCAAATGCGCCGAATTGGTTTTCCTTGGAGTGCGCAGCTCATCGCGCGCACCCTGACCTCGTCTGGCGGGACCAAATTGACCGTCGATTTAGCCTACCAGTACGGCCTGGGTATTCACCTCAGTGGCGGCTATCACCACGCCCACCATGATTTTGGCAGTGGCTTTTGCCTGGTCAACGATTTAGCGCTGGCAGCTCGCCACGCCCTGACCCTGGACGGGATCGATAAAGTCATGATCATCGACTGTGATGTCCACCAAGGCGACGGTACCGCAACGCTACTGGCAGATGATCCAAGGATCATCACCTTTTCTGTACACTGCGACAAAAATTTCCCGGCCCGTAAGCCTGATTCGGATATCGATCTGGCCCTACCGCGGGAAACAACCACCCGCGAGTACCTGGATGCCTTTCGCGGGATCTTGCCCTTGGCTCTGGCGCAACACCAACCCGATATGGTGATCTATGACGCTGGGGTTGATATCCACCAGCACGATGAGTTGGGCTACTTCAATGTCTGTACCCAGGGGATCTACCAGCGCGATCACTTGGTACTCAGCCATTGCCATGACGCCGGTATTCCTGTCGCCGCAGTCGTTGGTGGCGGTTACCGAAGCGAACACCAACAGCTGGTCAACCTACACGCTCAGCTTATATACTCAGCCATGGATGTACTGGCACTGCGCTAGTTCGCGTTATTCACCAACCCTGTGAGCACTATGACAGACTCGACCTCATCACCACTCGACAACGCCCCTGACGACATCAAACTGGCGGTTGATCTCATTTATCTCCTAGAGAGTAACGAGATTGATCCTGAAACCGCGCTGTCGGCTATCAAGATAGTCAAAAATGATCTGGAAGCAAAACTAAAAGCCAAGCAAGGGAAGTAAGAACCGTCCCTAGGAATTCGAAAATATCGATAGCCTTGCCTGCCGCAGCCTTGGCTATCCCCCCTGTCAAAATTACCACGCCCCGGTTAACTTGAACCTATCAGCTTGCATACTCCCCGGCCACTCAGTCTCACAATTGTCAGTATCTACCCAGCTCGGTAAGCATATTCTTGCCATAAAACCGGCCGTCAAATAAATGGCAGAACAATAAACACTGATAACTAAAATATACTTACCCCTTTTTTGAAAATAACTATTTTACGGCTGGGTGTTTATCTTATATTTATATCGTTCTACAATCTTTTATTAAAAATACTAATAATATTCATAAATAAACTTCACTCATATATACCAATTGGAGCCGTAATGAAAAAGGGACTAACACTAACAGCGATCGCTGTTACTGTACTTCTATCGGGCTGTGCATCAGACTCCGAGGCAACGAAAGCACTTCCACTCGACAGCAATCAATCTGGCGTTTCCACTCAAATTCATTCAATTGCTCACAGTTTACGCCAAGCAGAAGATAAGCGTGATAGCGCAAAAGAAGATGAACTTCAATGGTTTGCAACCAAATACTATCAGGATGCAGATAAGGCACTCAGTGACGCCAAAGAGTATTACGCGGTATTTGAAACCGATCCGGGCAAAGCCCATAGCAGCACAGGATTCTTCAGTTCTCGAACCAATATCCAAGCCGCCGAAGAAGCATTAAATCAATTCAACCTCAATATTGCCAAGGCAGAAATCATCCGGGAAAAAGCATTATCGGTTCTCGATGAAGCCTTCTCTTACCGCGCCCAATTACAGTCATTAGATGTCGATAAATATTACCCAAAATCTAATGCGCGCTTAGAAAGCCAACTCAAAACACTGGTAAACCATATTGCGGATGAACGCACTGAAAGAGCAACGTCAGGCCAGCCAGATTTGGTCAGCAAACAACGCGCGCTTGAAGTCAAAACGGTGACCCGTATTTACCTCTCAGCGGCACAAAAAGAGTTGGCACGGTTGAAAAATAGCAATATTGCCCTGCATGCCCCGGATACACTAGCCGTTGCCTCTACCCGCGTCACAGCCGCAGAAGCCTTTATTGCTGCCGAGCCGCGCTCGTTCGGCAAAATCGAGCACAAAGCCGACGAAGCCATGTTCTCGCTAAACCATGCCGAGCATATCGCCGATGTGGTGCAAAAGCTCAAAGCACTTCCGGAAAAAGACTATGAACGCCACGTACTGACGTTTGAGAAAATGCTGGTTAATATTGCCAAGGCTCTGGGTAGCGAGGATCTACGCGATAACCCAATCAGTGAGCAAGGCAAGCTGCTTGTCTCTCTTATCGAAGCGCAAAAGGCCCAATCGAGTGAAGGTGCCCAAAACCTTGAGCAACTACTGGCGCAGCTAACGGATGAACAACAAAAAGTGGCGGAACTAGAAGCCTCTCTGGCTGCGCAGCACAAAGCCACAGAGCATGCAGACCAAACCGTCGCCCAGTTGGAAGCCAAAATTGCCGAGCTGAACGCCTCGCTAGTCGCCGCCTACACCCAAACAGGCGAGCCAATTAAAACCACTCCCCTTACGCAAACAAAAGCACCGAAAATAGCGGGTAGTACAGCTGACGTTGACCAGGGTTCCGACCAAGCCCCCCTCGCTGAAGCGGAGGTTATCGATACACAGGCTACTTCGCCAAAACTCAACGCTGAAGTTGAGTCCGTCCCTGCGGGCTGATCGTTTGAGGCGTTATTACGAATAAGAAGTGGCTCATTAGCCACTTCTTTTTTATTGACCTTTACCCTAGGGGAAGGTCTAAACTTGTAACAATTGGATACTAATAATTTCTAGCTGTTACATGATGACCTTGCGCAGACCGTACAATTTGCTGGCATTACTTCTGGTGTTGATAACAAGCCTGATTATCAACCCGGTTTTTGCTATGCCTGGTCATCCAATACCAGCGGACACTGACTCTTCAGCCCCTCATCAAACCAGAGAGAACAGCCAAGCCCGTCAAGCCAGCACTGCCCATCATCCAACCGACGGACATGCCGGGCATCACGCTCCAGTACCAGCCGAGAGCTCCGTTGACAGTCATGCTAACCATCAGGCCCCCCTTCATTGCGAAAACTGCAATGATAAAACCATGACCGATGGTAGCCACTGTGACAATAACGGCGATACCAACCATTGCAAGAGCTGTAACAGCAGTCATTGCCAGTACTCAGCCCTGCCGATTTTCTACCTCTCTCAACCCGCATTTTCCGACCAAGCTGCGCCGCTGCGTTTATTGGTAAGTACGCCGATTTCGCGTATCGAGAACAGCCTACGCCCTCCCATTCACTGATTCGTACTTTGCCACCACTGGGTATATGGCTTTCGCTACCCAGTCGTTATCAATGTCGAATAAGTGAATAAATACATGCAAAAAAACACGATTTACCGGGCATTAGCTATGGTGTCGCTCATGGGGTTAGCCACAAACTCATGGGGCAGCAACCTCCCTGCCAATACTGCTCACAAGCCATCGAGCTTGAATACGCTGATCAACTGGGCTATCGAACATGATGTCGCCCAGCAGCAAATCCAATTTCAGGCTGACACGATCAGCGAAATGGGGGTAGCCAACAGCCAATTGATGGATCCAAAGCTGAGAATGGGCGTCAACGGGCTACCTGTCGATAGCTTTGCTTTCGATGAGGATCCCATGACCAATATTTCAGTCGGTCTCATGCAGCAGTTTGGCCGAGGCAATAGCTTGTCTCTACAGCACAAACAGAGCCAGCAGCAGGCCGGTAGTGTACGCAAGCAGGCCGATGTCCGCCGACTGGATGTCACTCAGGCAATCACTAGCGCCTGGATAGAGCTGGCCTACCTTGATCAAAGCTACTCACTGATGAAGCAAAACCAAGCGCTGTTCCGTGAGCTTACCCGCTATCTCAGCACCAACTATGGTGTAGGTGTTAGCCAAGCACAGGATTTGATTCAGGCCGAACTTCAAGTCAGCAAGGTTGACGAGCAGCTCCAATCAAACCGACAAATGCAGCAGCGTCTGCGGGCCCAGCTCTCAGAGTGGCTTGGTGAACAGGCCTGGCAGGTCAAAGCGACAACTTACCCTAAGTGGCAGGCCTTGCAAGATTACTTTACCAACTCACCGCGAGATCACTATCAGGCCCTTGCCGCCCATCCCCGTATTCAGGTCACCGATGAATTGATCAAAAGTAGCGAAACCGGTGTCGAGTTAGCGAACGAGTCCTATCAGCCCCAGTTTGGTGTCGAAGTCATGTATGCCTACCGCCAGGCCGATCGGATGGACGGCTCTCCGGCGCCGGACTTGGTCAGCGCCTTCGTCACTATGGATCTCCCTTTGTTCACAGAAAAGCGCCAAGACAAAAAGCTGTCTGCCGCCCAGCATCAGGTGGGGGCAGCCCGCACCCAGCGAGACTTAGCGCTCAAACAAATGCATGCCCAAGTTAGCGCAGCGGCAATAGATAGAGACAACATTGAGCAGCGACTGGTTCGTTACCGCTCAATGTTACTAAAGCAAGCCAAGGAAAAAACCCAAGCCATCGAACGCGGCTACCAGAACAATACCAGCCAGCTGGATGAATACATCCGCGCGGCCAGCGAAGAGCTGGCTATTGAGCTGGAACAAGCGCGTCTTGCCGCCGACTTACAACAAGCAAATAACACCTTGGCTTACCTGCTGAACAAATATTAAGGGTTAACATGAAAAACGCATTTTCCATCGCCTTCATCGCTCTCGCCATCGGCGGCGCCCTAGGGTACGTTGCGAACGGCTATTTTTCCGATGGGCAATCAAGCAAGAGCAATGACGCTGCCAGCAATGAGCCACTTTACTGGGTGGCTCCTATGGATCCGAACTACAAGCGAGACAAGCCGGGCAAATCCCCCATGGGGATGGACTTGATCCCGGTCTATGAAGAAGATCTTACCGGTGGCAGTAATGATCCGGCAGGTACCGTTACGATCAGCCCTGCGGTCGAAAATAATCTCGGTGTCAAAACGACCCAAGTTAAACGCCAGAAACTGGCGCCGAAAATTGATAGCGTCGGCTACGTCAACTTTGATGAGAGTCAGCTGTGGCAAATAAACAGTCGTGTCAGCGGCTGGATCAAAAACCTCAGTGTCAATGCCATTGGTGAGCGCGTGCTTGCCGGACAGGTTCTGTTTGAAGTTTACTCGCCAGATCTCGTGAGGGCGCAGGAAGAGCTGCTCAATGCCAAACGGATGGGCAAAGCAGCCCTGGTTAATGGAGCCAAAGACCGCCTGCGCTCGCTGGGCGTGGATAACGGCCAGATCAACGACATTCTCCGCCGCGGCAAAACCCGCCAGTACATTGCGATAAAAGCACCGGCTGATGGTGTGATTGCGACGCTCAATATCCGTAACGGTGCTTACTTGTCGCCGCAGCAAACCGTGATCAGCGGCGGCTCTCTATCTGATGTTTGGGTTGATGCCGAAGTCTTCGAGCGCCAGGCCCACTGGATCACCCCCGGAGCTGAGGCCACAATGTGGGTTGATGCCTTGCCGGGCAAAAACTGGCAGGGCAAAGTTGACTACATCTACCCGATCCTCGACCCCGCCACCCGCACCTTGAGGGTACGACTCAAGTTCAGCAACCGTGAGGCCAACCTCAAGCCCAACATGTTTGCCAACCTGACCCTGATCCCGCAGACCAAGGAGTCGGTGCTGGTCGTGCCTGAGCAAGCGGTGATCCGCTCCGGCAATATGTCACGGGTCGTCCTAGCTGCAGGTGATGGCAAATACCGCACCGTGCGCATCGAAACCGGGCGGACGGCGGCCGGCATGGTCGAAGTTCTGGATGGCCTGGATCTTAATGACGCCATCGTCACTTCTGCCCACTTTATGATTGATTCGGAATCGAGCCAAAACGCTGATCTCAATAGGATCAATACTCATATCCCGACCGAACCCGTCAGCCAGGTGCAAACAACAGGAGTGATTCGAAACATTATGCCGGATCACAAAATGCTGACCCTGGAACACCCGCCAATTCCTGAATGGGGCTGGCCCGCAATGACTATGGATTTCACGGTAAGTGACGACAGTGATCTGAGCCAGTTTGTCGGCGGCCAGTCGGTGCGATTTCTAATTACTAAGCAAGACAGTGGCCAGTACACCCTGTCAGAGATACAAGCGGATGAGGCGCACTCTAGCACCAACATGGACCATAGCACCATGGACCATAGCACCATGGACCACAGCACCATGGACCACAGCACCATGGACCACCCGCCACAGGTGCCGGCAATGGAGGAGGCTGAACAATGATCAGTGCCGTGATCCGTTGGTCTATCCAGAACCGTTTTTTGGTATTGGTTGCCACCGCTTTTTTAATTGCATCCGGTATATACAGCCTCAAGCGCACCCCGATTGATGCAATACCTGACCTGTCTGACGTGCAGGTTATCATCAAAACCAGCTACCCGGGCCAAGCGCCTCAGGTAGTAGAAGATCAAGTCACCTACCCGCTGACCACCGCCATGCTGGCGGTACCGGGGGCGGAAACCGTTCGCGGCTATTCCTTCTTTGGTGATTCCTATGTCTATATCATCTTCAACGATGATACCGACATGTACTGGGCGCGTTCGCGGGTACTGGAGTATCTCAGCCAGGTTGCCCCCAACCTACCGGACAGTGCCAAGCCGACACTGGGCCCCGATGCCACCGGTGTGGGCTGGATTTACAGCTATGTCCTGGTCGACAAAAGCGGCCAGCATGATCTCAGCGAGCTGAGAAGCCTGCAGGACTGGTTCCTGAAATACGAACTGCAAACCGTTGAAGGCGTATCGGAAATAGTCACTGTTGGCGGGATGGTCAAGCAATATCAAGTTCAGATTGATCCGAACAAGCTACGTGCCTACAACCTGACACTCCAACAGGTCAACATGGCGATTCAGGCCGGTAACCAGGAAGCTGGTGCCTCGGTGGTTGAACTGGCTGAAGCCGAGCATATGGTCAGGGCAACCGGCTACGTCTCCAGCATAGACGATCTTAAAAACCTGCCGTTGAAAGTCACGGACAAGGGCACGCCGTTGTTACTGGGCGATATTGCCGATATCAACCTCGGCCCGCAAATGCGGCGCGGGATCTCTGAGCTCAACGGCGAGGGCGAAGCCGTTGGCGGGGTTGTCGTGATGCGCTTTGGCGAAAACGCCCAGCAGGTCATCGGCAACGTGAAAGACAAACTAGCCGATCTTGAACGGAGCTTGCCCGATGGCGTGGAGATCGTCACCACCTATGACCGTTCGGGCCTGATCGACAGCGCGGTAAAGAATCTGTACGAAAAACTCATCGAAGAGTTCATTGTCGTTGCCATTGTCTGCGCCCTGTTCTTGTTCCACTTCCGCTCGTCGCTAGTGGTTATGATCAGTCTGCCGATAGGCATCTTGTCGGCGTTTATCATCATGCACTGGCAGGGGATCAACGCCAATATCATGTCACTGGGCGGCATTGCGATTGCGATCGGTGCCATGGTCGATGGTGCCATCGTGATGATCGAGAACGTGCACAAGCATATCGAAAGAACCCCGCTCAACGATGAAAACCGTTGGCAGGTGATCAGCCGTGCGGCAGAAGAGGTCGGTGCACCGCTGTTTTTCTCGCTGATCATCATCACCCTGAGCTTTGTACCCGTATTTGCCTTGGAAGGGCAAGAGGGCAAGATGTTCTCGCCATTGGCCTTCACCAAAACCTACGCCATGGCAGCGGCTGCTGGCTTGGCGATCACCCTAGTGCCGGTGCTGATGGGCTACCTGATCCGTGGCAATGTCTTGCCCGAACACAAGAACCCGATCAACCGCTTGGTGATAGCTCTCTATCGCCCATTGCTCAATTTCAGCCTGGCCTTCCCCAAAACGGTGATTGTCATTGCCCTGGCGCTGATGGCGTCCGCCTATTACCCGGTCCAAAAAATGGGCAGCGAATTCATACCGCCGCTGGATGAAGGCGATTTGATGTACATGCCAACGACCTATCCGGGCATCTCTATCGGCAAGGCGCGCGAACTGCTGCAGCAAACCGACAAGCTGATCAAGACTATCCCCGAAGTAAAAACGGTTTGGGGCAAAATCGGCCGGGCGGAAACTGCCACTGACCCGGCTCCTTTAACCATGATCGAAACTATTATCCAACTCAAACCCAAAGAGCAATGGCGAGAAGGGGTAACGACAGACAGTTTGCGCCGAGAGCTAGATAACTTGATCCAATTCCCGGGCCTGACCAATGCCTGGGTGATGCCGATAAAAACCCGCATCGACATGCTGGCAACCGGTATCAAAACCCCGATTGGAGTCAAAATTGCCGGCCCAGATCTCAAGCAAATTGAACAGATTGGTGCCCAGCTGGAAACCTTGCTGCAAGAAGTTGAAGGCACGGCATCTGTCTATGCCGAGCGGGTCGCCGGCGGCCGCTATATCACCATGGATATCAAACGCCGAGAAGCCGCCCGTTACGGCCTCAATATCCGTGATATCCAGCAGGTGATCAGCACCGCTGTCGGCGGCATGAATGTCGGGGAGTCGGTCGAGGGGCTGGAGCGCTACCCGATCAACGTCCGTTACCCACAGAGCTACCGAGATTCGTTGGATAAATTGCGTAACCTACCCTTGGTTACCCCCAACGGTGCCCGAATTGCACTGGCTGATGTGGCCGATATCCGCTTCGAGGATGGTCCACCGATGATCAAGACAGAAAACGCCCGCCCCAATGGCTGGGTCTTTATCGACATCGACGGCCGTGATCTCGGCTCTTACGTTAAGGACGCCCAACAAGTTGTTGCCGGACAACTTGAGCTGCCTGCGGGCTACTCTCTGGTGTGGTCAGGCCAATACGAATACATGGAGCGGGCCAAAGCCCGGCTAACCGTCGTCGTCCCCGCCACGATAGCCATCATCATGATGCTGCTCTACCTCAGCTTCCGCCGTGTCGGTGAGGTAATGATCATCATGGGTACCCTGCCGCTGGCAATGGTCGGCGGCATCTGGCTGATGGAATGGCTGGGCTATAACTTTTCGATCGCTGTAGGCGTTGGCTTCATTGCACTGGCCGGTGTCGCAGTCGAGATCGGCGTCATTATGCTGGTCTACCTCAACCAGGCCTGGAAATACCAGCTGGAAGAAGCCGAGCATACCAACCAACCGCTGACGCTCGACACACTCAACCAGGCAATTATGGAAGGAGCCGGCTTGCGGGTGCGGCCAATCATGATGACCGTTTCTACCGTGATCATCGGCCTGATACCGATCATGTATGGCTCTGGCACCGGCTCCGAAGTCATGCAGCGCATCGCCGCGCCAATGATTGGTGGGATGTCGTCAGCTCTGCTATTAACCCTGGTGGTATTGCCGGCCTCTTTCCAACTTTGGAAACGCTTTAGCTACAAACTAACGAAATAACAATAGCCCATTTTCCCGGTGTCCTGCACCGGGTAAGGAATGATGATGAAATTAAATCTTGCTCTTTCGCTAGCTCTGCTAGTCACAACACCGTTTGCTCTTGCTGCAGGCGATCATGCCCACCAACATGACGGGCATGGCGCCATGTCTGGTCACGGTGCCATGGCCTCGGCCGTCGGCATGCCAGCCCCCGCCTCTCAAGCAAGCCAGACCTATCAGGTCGTACTGACTGATGACATGAAAATGCAATTCGAGCCAAGTTTGGCCATCAAACAAGGGGATGTGGTGCGGTTCGTAGTAACCAATAAAGGCCAGCTTCCCCATGAATTTTCCATCGGCAGCATCGATGAACAAGCCAAGCACCGTGAAATGATGCAGGCCATGCCAAATATGGAGCACCATGACGGCACCACCATCACCCTGGCCCCTGGTGAAACCACGGAAATGGGATGGCACTTCATGGGGCAGAACTTTGTCGAATTTTCCTGCAACATTCCCGGCCATTCAGAGGCGGGCATGAAGCGTAATACCATTTTGAAATAACGATATGGAACAGGCTATGAAATACCTAATACCTACCCTCCTTCTCGCGCTAGGCGGTGGCCAGGCAATGGCAAGTGTTGATGCACAAGCTTTCGCGGCGCTTTCCCCACAGCAGGCACTCGAGCAGTCCCATCAGTGGCACCGAACGGGCGAGGCAAGCGTAAAAGTCATGCCGGATGCTATTCACGCCGAGTTTACCGACGGTACAAAAGCAAGGGTAGCGATCGACGATGAATTCCTGCTCTCCATTGCGCCATACGAACAGGTGACCCATGGCTGCACCTTCCATGTCCCGACAGGCTGCCAGGGAGAAATGGTCAACAAAGCGATGATGGTCGAAATCAAAGATACCCAGACTAACGAAGTGGTTCAGTCTGGCATGGTAAAAACCCAGCAAGACGGATTCATTGATTTCTGGATGCCAAAAAATGGCCGCTACCAGTTCACCTTCACCTACCAAGGCAAAACCGCGACGGAAGTACTGAGCACCGAAGGTAACAGCCGTACCTGTATCACCACTATGCAGCTAATCTAGAAAGCATCATCACGCTATAGTCCCCCCCCTGCAGACTATCACTCTGCAGGGTTTCTTCTATGCTCCTCTCACCTCTCACCTCTCACCTCTCACCTCTCACCTCTCACCTCTCAATATACTTTGACTTTCAAACTATATGATCACAAAATACATTGACAATCAAAATATATAAACTTCAAACAAAATATATAAACTTCAAACAAAATAGCTTACACCAATCAGGAAAATACTCATGCACAGCGAGAATTTGCAGCAATGGCAACACAGCCATGACTTTGTCTCACTCAACCATCAGGGCGAAAGGCGGACACTCTGGGTACTCGGGCTGACCATGGTTACCATGGTGGCAGAAATCACCGCAGGCACACTTTTTGGCTCGATGGCGCTGCTGGCGGATGGTTGGCACATGGGTACCCATGCGGCGGCTTTCCTGATCACCCTGTTTGCCTACCGCTATGCCCGCAAGCATGCCAGCAACCCGGCCTTCTCATTCGGTACCGGCAAAGTCAGCGTGCTCGGCGGCTTCACCAGCGCCATCGCTCTTGGCCTGGTCGCTTTGCTGATGCTGGTTGAGTCATTTCAGCGCCTGTTCTCCCCGCAGCCCATTCAGTTCAATGAAGCTATTCTGGTGGCCCTGATTGGTTTGGTGGTCAACATCATCAGTGTCTTCCTGCTGCACGGCCACAGCCACGATGATCATGGGCACCACCACGGCCACACGCACGACCACAGCCATAACCACGACCATAATCTGCGTGCCGCCTATTTCCATGTCTTGGCTGACGCCCTCACCTCGCTGTTGGCTATTGTGGCCCTACTGTTTGGTAAATACCTCGGCTACGACTGGCTGGATGCCGTTATGGGGATGGTCGGTGCGGTCATTATTACCCGCTGGGCATGGGGGTTGATGAAGCAAACCAGCCCGATCCTGCTCGACGGCAATATTGACCCTAACTACCAGCAAAAAATTATCGCGGCCCTTGAGAATGAAGCGGATAGCAAAGTTAGTGATATCCACATCTGGAAAGTCAGTGCCGACCATTATGCGGCCATGATATCGCTGGTTACCCACCACCCCAGATCCGCTATGGAATACAAGCAATTGCTGGCAGAATTCGATAAACTTAGCCATCTCACGATAGAGGTCAACCCGTGCCAGCCGGCACCCTGACAACGAGACAAGAATGAAAGACATTGAACAGTTGAACCATGCCATTATCGAATTTTACGAAAAGCTCTCTTCTTGGGAGCAATCTGTCGTCCGTGGCAAGGGCTTCTCCCTGCCACAGATCCACGTTGTTGAAATTCTCGGTGCCCATGGTGCAATGCGGATGAAGGAGCTGGCAGATAAAATTGGCGTCACCACCGGCACCCTGACTGTTCAGGTCGACAAAATGGTCAAACTGGGTCTGCTGGTACGCCGTCCGCATGAATCTGATCGCCGGTCGATCCTGGTTGAGCTCACCGCTGAAGGCGAAGCATTGTACCGCGAACATGATCAGCTTCACCTCAGCCTGACGCAGGACATCACCGCCAAGCTCAGCGCAGAAGAGTGCCAGCAACTACTCGCCAGCCTGACCCAAATAAACCAAGAATTCTGACCACGCGTCTCTCCCCCTCCATATCCAGGTGCACACCAGCACCTGTATATCCCTCCCCCGCATATGCACTGACACTCTTATTAAGTGACCGAATAAACATCCATAATTATTAATTCATCGATAATTTGTTGGTAACTTCACACCACCCGCTTACAATCCTGAACCATTCCTGAATAACAGTTGTCTGCTTCTAGACACACTTTCGATACTCGGCTGCTAACAGCCCCGGCCAACTGAGTTTGGCCTGAATGGATACGGACATGAACGATACCACCTACGGCCAGTACAACCCGGCTTTTCAGTTTTCTTTTTTACACCCACGCCACTGGCTACTGTGGACAGCAATGCCAGTTATACTATTGCTTGCCCTTTTGCCCCATGGGGCACGAAAAACCATTTCCCGTTTCGCGGCCAAGCTGATTTTAAAGAAAAAAAGAGGAGCAAAGCGCCGAGCACTGAAAAACATCGAGCTGTGCTTTCCCGATTACGACGACAAACAGCGATTGGCGCTGCTGGAAGACACCTTCACCGTCGCTGGCTGTATTTTGCTTGGCTTCGCCCAGCCTATCATCAAGGGCCGCCGTTATATGCTAAACAGCCATGATGTCCGAGGACTTGAACACTTGGAAGCCCTGCAGGCCGAAGACAAGAACATCATTATGCTGGTGCCCCACAACTGGGCCATCGACTTTTCTGCCCTCTACTTTGCAGCCAACGACATGCCGATGGTGGCGATGATCAAGCCACAAACCAACCCCATCATTAACTGGCTGATGAACATACAGCGCAAGCAGTTCGGTGGGCGAATTTATCAACGTAGCCAGGGGATCAAACCTTACCTGCGCGCGATAAAAGAAGGCTACTTGGCCTATTACCTGCCGGATGAAGAGCATCCGCTCCAGCAAAGTGTGTTTGCCCCCTTCTTCGGCCACGAAAAAGCCACAGTGAAGGGCGTCGGCAAACTGGCCAAACTATCCAATGCCGCGGTACTGCCGGTTTTTCCGGCCTATGATTTAACCACCGGCCGATTTACCATCACCATCCAGCCGCCATTGACCGACTTTCCGTCAGGCAATGAACACCGAGATGCCGCGCGGATGAACCAAGTACTGGAGGCCATGATCTGCCAGCAGCCGGAGCAATATATGTGGATCCTCAAAATCTTGCGTACCCACCCCGATGGCAGCAGGCGCTATTAACGGGAGCCGATGACCACTAGCTGGCAGTTAGGCATAATAAGAAGGGGCCAGATGCGCTTTGCATCCGGCCCCAACAGATCTCTCATCAAATGTTATGGTGCGGCGCCGCAAGTCGCGCCTAACGTTATACGGTTTCTAGTACTTTCACCCGCAAACCCTCATCGACTTGCTGCAACGCCTCAAGCAACTGCTCGGTATCCACCTCGGTCGGCACATCGACCTGCAGCTCGGCAAAAAATAACGCCTGTCCGAGATCGGGGACGCCGATACGGTGGTTTTCGATTTTCACGATGCCGATCCCGATGTTGTCTAGGATACGGGTAATATCATTGACGATACCCGGGCGGTCACTCGACTCAACCTTCAAAGTCAGGTGGTCGGTTTTGATGTCACCGACATGTCTGGCTTCAATGACCCGGACATCCAATTCTTGCTGGGACTGGAAAAGCTCCTTGAGCTGGCTCACTGCCTGGGCAGGAATATCTATTTTCAAGATCCCGACAACCTGGTTATCCAGCCTGTTAATTTTACTGATCAGCCACTTTCCGCCAAGCTCATGCGTCTTGGCTGCCAATTTATTGATAAGTTGAGGATGATCTTGTCCCGCCAGTGTTACGGTTAGTTGAGTATTCATACGCGCTCCCCCTCTACACTCGAGCCAGAAAAAACTGGCTATATATACTCAGACTAGCAAGCAAGATGAAACCGTGCCGTGATAAGGCTCCATTCTGGTTACGAAAAAAACCGGTTACCCGTACTGAATTCACAAATCCATATAAAAAAGCCAGTTACACGCGTAACTGGCTCATGGGTGTAGTGCCGCTCTGCAACCTTAACTGTTGGTGCGATACTTCTGCAGAATTTCCCCCAGCTGGCGGGAGGTATCCCCCAAGCGGGTGCTGTTGTCAATCGACTGTTCGCTCATGGTCCGGATCAGCTCCGACTGGGAGCGGATATCATGCAGCTCTGAGGCAATATCATTGGCCACTGTCGTCTGCTGGTGGGCAGCCGTGGCAATCTGGGTGCTCATATCCATCACCTGGCGCGCCGACTCCGCAATGTTATTCACATCACGGCCGATTTCAGTGATCATCTCGCGGCTCTGGTGGGACTGCTCCAAGGTAACGGCAGTAATGTTCGAAATGCTGCTTGTTTCAAGCTGCAGCTTGTCGATCATGGCCTGGATCTCGACCGTCGCCTGCTGAGTACGACCCGCCAGCGTCCTCACCTCATCAGCCACCACGGCAAAACCGCGCCCTTGCTCACCCGCACGGGCTGCCTCAATCGCCGCATTCAAGGCCAGAAGGTTGGTTTGCTCGGAGATCGCATTGATAGTCGTGATCACCGCATTGATCTCTTCTGCCTTCTCGTTGAGGCTGCCAACAGCACGCGAAGCTTCATCGGTTTGCTCTGACAGCTGCGTCACTTTAACAATGGCCTGCTGAACGTTACGGTTCCCCTGCTCAATGCTTTGCATGTCAGCATCCGACTGCTCTGAGGTTTGCTGTGCCAAACCGGCAATATCGTTCGCCGATGCCGTCATCTCCTCCATCGCCGTCGCCACCGAATCCAGCGAAGCATACTGCTGGTTCACCTGCTGGCCAGCCCCCTGGGCAACATCGCTGAAGTTACCAGCCGCAACCTGCAAGCTCTGCGTGCTTTGCTTAACGGTATTGACCAGCTCGCCCAAAGTATCCATGGTACGGTCTAGCTCAAAGCCAATAATACCGAATTCATCCCTGCCGACATGGAAACCCAACCTTGAGGTCAAATCACCATCAGCAATCCGCTTGGTCGCCTGATGCATCACCCACAGGGCTCCGCCAAGGAAAGTAGCCAACCAGTAACACAGCAATCCGACAGGAAGAAGTGTGGCTAGAGAAAAGAAGAAGCGCTGTAGCGCCTGGTCTTTGTCTGCCTGCAACAAGGCCGACGGCTCCTGCGACAAACTTGCGCTACCCAGCGGTGTCACCACCATAACCTGGCTACTGGCCGCTGCGCGGGAGTGATTGGTAAAGTTGACCCCTTGCTGCTGCAGCACGCTACGCTGGCTATCACTGTCCAAGCCAGAGGCCTGCACAGCCTCGACCATGGCCGTTAATCGCGCCTCCGCCACCCTCAGCCGCTGTTGCTCCAGCTGGGTAACCGTTTGGCGGTATTGCAGACCGGCGATCGCCGTTACGACCGTGGCAATCAGGGCAAAGAACACCCAGAACTTATCATTGACCGACATTTTGACAAATAGCCTGTCAATGGTACGAAATTCAACCTCTCTCATCGTCGTTCCCTGTAATCATTATGGTTTGCGGCATATGGTAGCAGCTCGACCAATCCATTTGTGATGCAGGGTTTATTTTTAGGACAAGAAAAACAGGCATTTTCATCAAAAGAAGATTTAGATCACAAACAGGATTAAATAACCGCTTCCAACGATTTGACGAAATAAAAAAAACCGGCTGATAGCCACCCTGATGTCAGGATGGATACCAACCGGCTTTTAGTAGCAGAACGGTATCAGGCCGAAGCGATTAGATACCCGCGCGCTTGAACAGGCCAGCCATCAGTGGCGAGTTCGCCTTCACTTGCTTCGACTTAGTTTTAAACTCACGGGCCAACGAGGTATCATTGATTGAGTTGGCAATGTAAATCATTGACTGGTACATATCGCCAGCAGTCTTGATACGGGCCGTATCATTCATCGGGCTGATGATATTCACCACATCAGTTCCCTTCATGCCATTTTTGGTTGCATGGTTCTCAACCGAATCTAGCAACTTATCTAAATCCATCACGAAGTCAGAATTTTCAACGCCTAACTTCTTAATCTCTTTCAGGTTACGTTTGCGAACCCGATTAATAATAAACGCAGGCTTGTTGATAAACTTAAAGCCAGCAAAACCAGCAACAATCAGCAAGGCAACACCACCAGCTACATAACCCCAAATCGAACCCGAAGATTCAGCAACCGGCTGGATCACTTCGGCGGCGGTTGTAACAGACACTGGTACATCAGACATATTGGTAACCTTTCATTTCTCTGGAACAGAACAACAGTGACATTATGCACTCCGGCCACGAAGAACCATGCGTTTTATCAATATTTGTTGCAAATAGGGTGATCGACTTCAAGCTTTGGAAAATATACCAGCGAAAATCCCGTGCCACAACGCATAACCTGTCACGGTTTTTGGCTTCGCCCTGGTCGATATCACACTTACCACCACCAACTCGTGCCCTCGTTTAGGGTTGATCTGGCAAGTACCAGGTTGTGGCACCTTGGAGCAAATAATTATTGATACAGATCTCAGTTTCACTCTTCCTTACTATATGCAACGCTAAGTACTTGCTATCTTAAAACTTCAAAATATTGAAGATAAGTACAGCAAGATATGAAGACGCAATACATCAGCAAGGAAGGGGCAGCCATTATCAACATTGCCCGCTACTTAATGTCAACGGCAGTCAATGACCGACTGCGGACCATTGACGCCTTATCTGAAGATATTGGGGTATCTGTTGGCTTTGTCCAAAAAGCACTGACTACAATCGAGCAACAAGATGCGGTGAGGTTATCCAAGCAAGGGCGCAATGGCACCTTTATCTCCAAACTTGACTACCGCGCCCTCGCCAAGCTGACCGGGTTTTCTCATATTGTCTGCGCTATGCCGCTTCCCTATACCAAGCACTATGAAGGGCTGGCCAGCGGGTTAAAGCAACAGATCGGCGATCTTCCATTATATTTTGCCCACATGCGTGGTGCCGGTGTCAGGGCTGAATGCTTGCTGGAAGGTACCCATGATATCGCTATTATGTCCAAGCTCGCGGCACAGGCCTATTCCGGGGGAGTCGTTACCGCCATTGATTTGGGCCCGCATTCCTATTCCCACCCCCACCGCCTTATCTTCCGGCAAGGGGAATATGAGCAGATCAAGTATGTCGGGGTTGATCCTGATTCACCGGATCAGAAGTTGCTGACCCAGTCCGCCTTCGAGGGCAAACCTGTTACGATAGTGGAAATCAACTATGCAGACAGTATGAAATTACTGCTTAGCGGTGAGATCGATGCCGTAGTATGGCTACCCGAAGCTATCGACATGGCAAAATATGGATTGGCAGAGCGACCGCTGGATCATATCGAACAATGCCAATTGGCCTCCGAAGCGGTCATGCTTGTTAGCGGTGAAAACCCCCACATTACAACGCTGATCAGAAAGCTCATTAACATTCCCGTTTTGCTAGCGCATCAACAACAAGTCGTTAGGGGCGAGATCACCCCAAGTTATTAATTTCAGATCAGGAGCGAACAATGAAGGAACGTCTCACTCTGCTACAACAAACCAAGGTGATTAGCCATGAGGCCAGCCAAGCAACGGAAACCGCTATCGGCCTAATTATCCAGCAACTCGCTATCTCTCAGGATAACGATCAATTCCAGATGGCAATGACCCACTTTGCCAGGGCCTACGACCGGATCAAAAATGGTATCCCGGTGGCTGAAGGGTTGGATCAGGACATCCTCGACGAAATCATGAAGGATAACACCTATGAATTCGTCCTGAAGCTCAATCAGGCCATCACCGACAAGGTTGGGTTATTCGACGTCCCCGTAGCCGAAAACTCTTTTTTTATCAGCAACCTATTTTCCCTCTGTCAAGCTTGTCCGACTAAGGAGGAAGCATGTTGATCGACGCGGATGGCTATACCTATTGCCATGAGCATTTACATATTGATTTGTCCGCACAAAAAGGCGATATCGACTGCCGGTTGGATCAATATGCGCTGATCAAAGCGGAAATGGATGCTCTCGTCGAACGTGGCGTTTTTAACATTATCGAAGTCACAAATTCCTTTATGGGAAGAAATCCTCAATTTATTGAAAGTTTAATCTCCGATACTGGAATAAATATCCTTCTTGCCACCGGATATTACATAGAGGGATTTTTTCCTCCTGCACTGTATACCAAAACAGCAAGAGACATTAGTCAGGAAATGATCCGTGAAATTGTCGTTGGTATCGAAGGCAGTTCGCTGAAAGCCAGTGTGATTGGCGAGGTCGGCAGTAGCGAGAATGCTTTTACGGATGCTGAACAAAAAGTCTTTGAGGCCGCAGCAATGGCCCACTATGAAACAGGCCGTCCAATATCGACCCATCAATCAATGAGTACCATGGGCAAGCAACAGATCGAATTGCTCCAAAGGTTCGGGGTTGATATGGAAAGGGTTACTGTTGGCCATTGCGATCTTAAAGACAATCTAGACGATATCTTATGGCTGCTCGATCAAGGCTGCCACATCCAGTTCGACACCATCGGCAAGAACAGCTACTACCCGGATAGCCGTCGCATTGACATGCTCAAAGCCTTATCGGAACGCGGTAGGCTGGACCAAGTCATGCTATCGATGGATATCACTCGACGTTCACACCTTAAACAAAACGGCGGCCTCGGCTTTTGCTATCTGATGGACAAGTTCGTTCCCCAGTTACTGGCGAGCGGCATCAGCCAGGCCGAAATCGACATGATGTTGAAACACACCCCCTACAAGGTTTTCCAATAACAAGCAGAAAAATAACAAGGATTGATTATGAAAAAAATCGGAATTGCCGGCTTACAACGTGAGCAAATTAAAGAGCAAATTGAACAAACGTCACCGGGCCTGTTTGAGTGCCACATCCTCAACGATATGGAAGCCGCGATGAAAGTCAAAAGCGGGGAGCTCGACTATTACATTGGCTGTTGCAATACCGGTGCTGGCGCCGCGCTGTCAATCGCCATTGCGATCATTGGCTTTGCCCAAAGCTGCACCATTGCCAAGCCCGCGATTCGAGCCAAACAAAACGAAATCGATCAATTCGTCAGCGAAGGCAAAGTGGCCTTCGGCCTCTCGGTAGAGCATGTCGAACATGCTGTCCCCATGTTAATCAATACACTCGCAAGCAGGTAAGCCGATATGGATATGATGAACATCGGGCTGGTTGCCCTACTCTGCGCCATGACGGCATTTATTGCCAACCTCAGCGCCTCTGTGTTCCATGACGGGATCCGCCCAATCCTGCCGCAGTTGGTAGAAGGCCATATGACCCGCCGCGACGCCGGCTCGGTCGCCTTCGGCCTATCAATTGGCTTTGTCGCCTCTGTCGGTATTTCATTTACCCTGTCGACAGGCCTGCTCAACCCTTGGTTACTTTTCCTGCCCACCGATATCCTCGGTGTGATGATCGCCAGCCACTGGTTGGCAGCACTTGCTGGTGGATTATGGGGGATCTTGGTTGTCACCTCCCTGAGCGGTGTCAATGCGGTACTAACAGGCCTCCCCATAGATGCCCTTGGCGCGCTGGGCGAGCTCGGCACCCCGGTCATGACCGCTTTTGCGCTATTCCCTCTACTCGCCATTTTCTATCAGTTTGGCTGGAAAGCCGGTGCTATCGCAGCCGCCGTCGTTCTGCTCTCGCGCCTGCTCACCATCCAATTTACCGCCATCTACCCGGAGTCCATCCAGATTTTTGTCGGTATGCTGATGCTGGTCGGTACGGCCGTTCACAAAGATATCAATGACAAGCGAAACGGAATCACACCACCCGATATGTCGGGCATGCATAGCCTGTTTGACGAACGCACCAAGCGGATAATGAAACACTTACCGCTGCTCGCGGCAACCGGCTCGCTGATCGCCATTGTCGCCAACGCGGGTATCTTCGCGGGATCTGAAGTGTCCATCTATGCACTGGCAGATGCCTATAAACTGACTGATCCAATAGAGAAAGAAGCCGCAATGCAGCAAGTGGCCTTGTCCGAGTTTATGCGGGGCCTGGGCTTTGTACCGCTAATCGCCACTACGGCACTGGCCACTGGGGTATACGGCGTGGTCGGAATGACCTTCGTATTTGTCGTGGGTTACCTCTCGCCTAATATCCCTGTTGCAGCGGTTCTCGGCGGCCTCACCATCTGTGTCGAAGTCTTCCTGTTGCGCAAAATCGGCCACTTTCTCGAGCAATTTCCTTCCATCCGCAATGCCTCGGACAACATCCGAAACTCCATGAACACCTTGATGGAATTTTCACTGCTGATCGGCGGGGTACTGGCCGTCATGAAGATGGGGGCAACGACCGGGCTGACCATCTTCACCATGCTGTTCTTCCTCAATGAGGTCATGGGACGGCCTATCTTGAAAATAGCGGCCCCAGCCGTTGCCGCCATTTTGACCGGTGTCGTACTCAACGTGCTTTATATGTTCGGTCTGTTTTCTGTCTAGCGAATAGCGAAAAGAGCCAGTTCCAACCTGATGAAAACCAGTCCTTGTCCACATGCATCAGCCGTGGACTGGCTCTGTTCATCCTCAAAAAGGGGTTTACATGTTTCTAAGAGCATTACAAAAACAAAACCCAGCGCTTATTGATAGTGCTATTGACCTATTGCAAAACGGTACCATCCTTCCCGATACCTATGTTATTGATGTCGACCAATTTATAGAGAATGCGCGTATCATCAAGGAAAAAGCCGATGAGTACGGAATCAGGCTCTACGGGATGACCAAGCAACTTGGCCGCAATCCCCTGCTGGCTAGAATTCTGGTCAATGAGCTCGGCTATGACGGGATGGTCTGTGTTGACTACAAGGAGGCCCGCCAACTCCACCAGGCGGGCATTAAGATAAGCCACCTAGGTCATTTGGTTCAACCGCCCAGCCAGTACATTCCTTATATTCTCTCTGTTATTCAGCCTGACGTGATCACGGTTTACTCTATTGAAAAAGCAAGGGAAATATCCGCTGCTGCCGTAAAGAGCAACCGGATCCAGGGCGTCCTCCTGAAATTCTTCCACACGGCCGACACCTTCTATATCAATCAAGAGGCGGGCTTTCCGATCGAGTCTCTTCAAAGCGTCTGCGATGAGATATCAGCCCTGCCCAACCTGCAAATAAGCGGACTCACCCATTTCCCTTGCTTTCTCTATAACCCCGAGTCCCAAAATACAGAGCCGACGCGAAATCTCGAGAGCTTACTAGATGCTAAAGCGCAGATGCACAAACTCGGCTACGAAAACACTCAGCTCAACATGCCTTCGGCTACCAGCTCGCAGACACTAGCGCTAATTCGGCAGTACGGTGGTACACATGGCGAGCCCGGTCACGCATTAACAGGCACGATGCCGGCCAACCATGATGGCAGCCAGCCTGAAAAAGTCGCCATGGCCTATATCACAGAAGTCTCCCATCAGTTCGGAGGCAACAGCTACTGCTTTGGCGGCGGCTATTATCGTCGAGGCCACATGAATCACGCGCTGATCAGGCAGCGCTCCGCTCACGGATTAACCCAAGACTCTATCGTCAGTGTGCGCAATGATGATCAAGCCAGTATCGATTACCACCTGCAACTCGAACATCCCTGTCCAGTAGGCACTCCGGTGGTCATGGCATTTCGAACCCAGATTTTTGTGACCCGAAGTGATGTCGCGCTGGTCTCGGGGATCTCAAGCCATTCCCCCACATTGCTCGGGCTATATGACGCACAGGGCAACGAGGTACACCATGGCTAGATTTATTGTCGTAGTACTCGATGGTTTTGGGATTGGGGAAATGCCCGATGTCGCAGAATCGCGGCCGCAAGACTGCGGTGCCAATACCGCCACCAAGCTGCTGGATCACTTCCCGTTAAAAAGACTACCTACGCTAGAAAAGCTCGGGCTCATCAATACTACCGGCTTGACACGTTCGGTGATGCAGCCCTCGCCTCATGCCAACTGGGGAACGGCTAAGCTAGCCCATGACGGGTGCGACACTTTTATGGGCCACCAAGAAATCATGGGAACGCAGCCCAAACCACCAATGATCAAGCCCTTCCAAGCCTCTATCGATAGCATTGAACAGGCGCTAAACCAACAAGGTTACCCAACAGAGCGTATCAGCCGGGATTCCCTGCAGTTACTGGTGGTAAAGGGCGCTGTGGTGATCGGCGACAACTTAGAAGCCGATCTCGGCCAAGTATACAACCTGACCGCAAATTTCAACCACATCAGCTTCGAAGAAGTAAAGAAGATCGGACAAGTTGTTCGCGGGGCAAATGCCGTCAGCCGCAATATTGCTTTTGGCGGTTTTATCCCATCGATGGAGCGCATCTTCCACGCGATTGAGATCAAAAAAGATCAACAGGGCAAGCCTGCCTATATCGGCGTCAATGCCCCCGACTCCGGTGCCTATGACGAAGGTTTTCAAGTGGTGCATTTGGGCTATGGCGTCGATGCCCAGGTCCAAGTTCCCCACCAGCTCCACCAAATCGGGATACATACCTACCTGTATGGCAAAGTGGCCGATATTGTCCAGAACGATTCAGGGACCTCGTACACCTCGGTGGTCGATACCGATGAGATATTTACTCTGCTACTTAAAGATCTCGACAACCACCAAGGCTTCTTCTGCGCCAATATCCAAGAAACGGATTTATCCGGACACCAGCAGGATCCCAAGCGCTATTGGCAGGTATTGGAAAAAGCCGATCGCGGCTTAGCCGCAGTGGTAGATACCCTCGTCGCCAGTGACGTTCTGATTGTCATGGCCGATCACGGCAATGACCCCTTCATCGGCCATACCAAACATACCCGAGAACAAGTCCCCTTGATGGTATACAGCCCAGGGATCACCGGAGTTCAAGTGGGATACCGAAACACCCTCGCGGACATCGGCGCCAGTGCCGCTGCATTTTTCGGCGCGAATCCCCCCGAGTCGGGATGCTCGCTACTGGCACCGCTCAAACTCGAAAAGGAGCCGCACTCCTTCTAATAAATGCCACTTTAATCATTAATCCAATAACGTATCAAAACCAACTAAGGAAAACGCAATGACACCTAACAAAATAGTTTCCATTGCTGTTGCACTGGCGATCTCCCCCACAGCATTCGCCAGCCAAGGAGGCATGCAAGACTTCCTAGACGCGCTGCGTGACTTTGAATCAGGTATCAACCCGAACCTGAGCACATTCTACGCCGAAAACTTAGATAACCCGGTGTATACCTATGCCAAAGTCACCAAACCGGGGCGACTTGTCCGAGACTGCTCAACCGGCGTCATGGTATCCGAGCCCACGACAATTAATCAGTTTTTCCAGAAGTTAGGAATTGACGGCATCTACAACCCTAACACCCCGCACGATCCAGAAATGTTCCGTCAAATGCAGTTCAATTCATTGAATGCATGGGGATTTGTCGGGTATCAACTTGGCGAAGCGGTATTGATTGATGCCGGCTACTACAGCCCTAATACCGTCAATATCGACGGCAAAGAGTATGACAGTTTCTATATGTTTGTGCCCGATTCAACCTGGATTGGCTGTAAAACTGAAGCCCTGGCCGAAATTCCGGGCTCTGGAGGCAACCAAGTCTATGTCACTGACACAAACCTCTGGCAGGGTACCTTTGTCGGTAAAAATGGCATCAATAGTTTCAATGACTTGGTCATACCTGAAAAACAGGAGTTGGTGATCCGGGATGCGATGCACTTTAACTATAAAATCATGTCCAAGCTCCTTGCCGATGCCAATATGACCTGGGAGCAGGCGCTAGCGAAAAGCTGGCCGGATAAAGATGATAATGGGCAACCCATTCAAGTACAGGCGACCATGTCAGGCATTCTGGCCGCCGCTCACCTTCGCGGAGCTTGGGGGACCGGGGCCCTGTTAACCAAAGACCAAATTACCTGTGACGAACTAGGTACCTGCATCACCAAATACGTTCATAAATTCGGCGGCTTTGATACCTTATTCGATGTCCCGGGAGACAGTGTCAGCCACGGCTCAGTCTATGATGAAGTCCTGACCGCAGGCTGGGGGAACGACACCGTTATTCTCGGAGGCGGCAAAAACCAGCTATTGCTTCATGAGCAGAGTGGTACGACTACGACAGTCACCGACTTTGTGCTGAACAAAGACCTCATCATTCTTCGGGGCTGGCAAACGGCCGATCCACTCGCCACCCTGACAGTGTCAGATCGAAATGGCTCCAGTGAGCTACAATTTGCCGGCCAGTCCGTCATCCTTAACGGGATTGCGGCCAGTGATATTCTCGCCAGCCCAGAGAGCGTTATTCAGGTCTCCAATATCTACACCCTAGCCTGGAACATCGGTAAGCAGGTTGTTGATAATTTTAACCCTGCAGTCGATAAGATCGAAGGCAGTGCGGGCATAGGCTTCAAGCACCTCAAAGCCTACGAGACCGCCAATTCCATTATCATCGGACCACAGGCTGAAGATGGCGGCATCTATGCCTCCTATGAGCTCATCGGCTTAACCTTAGCCGACTTGACCCCCGACATGTTTATAAACGTAACCGGAGGGTACGACCGACTCGGCTTCATCGTCCCGCTAAGCCACCTCAATTGGGGGTGGAATATGACTCTCGATGTGGCCAGCTTTGATGTGAACAAAACCGTGCTTACGCTACCCAGCAACCAGCCGACTCCTTTCTCAGCCCTCAAGCTAACCCAGGAAGGGGCAAATGTCGTCATCACCCTGCTAGAGCCTACAGCCCAGGGGGACAAGAAGAAGATTGTGCTGCACAATACCGATGTGACCCTGCTGTCTGCCGCTAACTTTTCCGGTTTCTCCGGCAGCTACAGCGAAGTCACTATCGATATCCCAGTGATGTTTGATATCCACGTTGCCGTTAACGGCACAGGCGGCACCATTTCCCCGGTCCCCGGCACTGATGGTCTGCTGCAAGCAAAAGGCGGAACAGATTTCACCGTTAACTTTATCCCTGACAACGGCTACAAAGTAAAAGACATTGTGGTCGATGGCGTGAGTTATCCCGCAGCCAGCTCCTACACATTTACCTCGGTCAATAGCTCGCATAACCTGACCGTGTCTTTCGAAGCGGGTGCTAGCTGCCCTGTCGCCTGGGATAGCAACGCCGTCTATGTGGCCGGAGATCAAGTCACTTACAACGGTACCGTGTATGAAGCAAAGTGGTGGACATCAGGTAACCAACCAGATCTAGGCGGTCCTTGGCAAGCTATCGCCAGTTGCTAATAGCACACCAACCTTCGCTAGTACTTGATAGTAAACCACAACAACAAGGCTGCTCCTAAGAGCAGCCTTTATCTTGACGGCACAGTCAGCCCTTTGTCCCGCCGCTTACAAATCACGAGACATTGATCGCAAAAGCCAGAAAGGAAAGTTGTAAATCTAAAATCCTGCAATTCAATTTATTGCATATACCCTTACACAAAACATGGACAAGCCCTTATTGCCATCTTCGGCAGTATGTTGGCTGTATGGTCTTGCCCTTATTATCCACTCACTTGATAAGGAAAGATCATGGCTAGTGAAAACCTCTCCAGTGTCATTACAACACTTCTCACCGCCCCTGCGGACGCTGTGGTTCAAGCCTCAACTGCCCAGCGTCATATTTGGATGAAGTGGCTCAGCGATCTCTGCAAGCTCATTCAAGATCAACCCGATAATGTCAAAAAAAACATCATCGAAGAGCACCTCAAACTTGCCCCAACGTGGAAGATGTCTGCCCAGTTATCCCTCTCAATATCCATGCGTATCGCCTCGCTGGAGCGAACCGAAACAGGCGTCTCATTGGGATTAGGCATCGGAATGATCCAAGCCAGCGGCACATTTGGCTTTGCCCGAGAAATCGCCTCAGAAAGTGTCCTTCAGGCCCAGGCGATATACAACCTCACCAACGACAAGGAAATTGCTCTCAAAGACTACCTCAGTATTTTGGGTGCTCCAGAACTGGTAGATAGCACGACGATCAATACAGCCGTCACTATGCTTGGTAGCGTCTCGCTTCCTGCCGTCGAAAGCAGCACTGATTGAGCATAGTTTCACTACGTCGAGCATCAACCCTGGTTGGAGAAATAAGGATGTGCCTTTATGAATACAAACCGTGAAAACGAATGTGGCCCAATGCCGGATAAGACTCTCGAGCAAGTTCTTATTGCCCTGCAAAAATCAATCAGCCGGGTCAATTCCATGTCGAGCAAGGTTCCCCCCACCCAAGCCCGGGCGTTAATACTTGGAGATATTGACTTTGATATCAGCCTGAAATGCGACCAAGACGGGGATAAACTTAGGATCTCCAATAGCGGAGGAATAAGTCTCAACCTCAAAGGGATTATCAATACAGATATGGATATAACCCACGAGGAGGAAGGATGACTGACAAAACCCAGCTACCGGCAATATCGGTAGGTAAGCTTTTTACTTCAACTATTGCCAATATTGCCGAGGTACGTAACCAACTTGACTTCACTGGCACTGTCGATGTGGGTGTCACCCTAAACACGACGTTGAAGGATAACACCGGCGTTCTGCTCGTGCCCTTCAAAGGTAAAGATACCAGTCACTCAACAATTGAAGTGAAACTAGCTACCCGAATACACCTATCAGAAGTAGAAAAAACACTACATTTCATTTACCAGGGTGAGCTGCGTCTAGGAGATAAAGGGCCCAAGGTCAAAGCATTACAAAGAAAGTTAAACCAACTACTTAACCTAAGCCTAAAGGTTGACGGCGATTTTGGGAAAAACACAGCCGATGCCGTCAAAGCCTTTAAGTACCTGCAAAACCTCCCATTCGATAGTGTTCTCGACGAAGTTGCAGGCATGAAGCTAATGAAGCTCCCCCACCTATAGAACTGGAGGCGTTATGGAATTCTATAAACCCAAGCGTAGTATCGAAGTGGTATTTCTACACTGCAGTGCCAGTGACAGTCCAGCACATGATAATGTCGAAACCATGAGGAAATGGCACCTTGCAAGGAAGTGGCATGATGTCGGATACCATTACTTTATTCGAAAGGACGGACTTATCGAAACTGGCCGGGATATTGAAAAAATACCGGCCGCACAACTCGGCTACAATCAAGGGTCAATAGCCATCTGTCTTCATGGCCTAAAACCAGAGCTATTTACTGAGCAGCAGTTTAATTCTTTAATTTCACTCTGCAGGCAGATTAACGAAGCCTATGAAAACCAAATCATCTTCCGCGGTCATTGCGAAGTGTCAAACAAAGCTTGCCCGGTATTTGACTATCGTACAGTACTTGGCCTAGACCACTTTGGTGAGATGACATACGCATCCAACCCTCACTTTAAAGAGTCACCAGCCCGAATACTGCATGGAACACTTAAACTCACCTCTTTTGGCGCTGAAGTACTTGTACTGCAACAGCGCCTAAACCAAACATTACAAACGGCGTTAGCAGAGGATGGGATATTCGGTCAGCAGACAAAATCTGCGGTCATGGCCTTTCAGGAAAAAAGAAGTATTACTGTTGATGGTGTAGTAGGTCCAGCCACCTGGCAACAGTTGCTCTCAACCTAAATTGATCACCGCAAGTGAGATGTATTTGGCAGCTTCAGGTCAAACCCGCTTATTTAAGGAAGACGATGAGCACTATCAGTGAAACTGCCAATCTCTCACTTGCTATAATCCTATGGGTTTATTCTACCGAGAGTGGCTATTTAACAAAACGGGGATTGTAGCGGCTGACTTGTGAACATGGAGTTATAACCTATGCTTTGGTCAAACTTATCTGTCTGAACTCATTGAAAGAGGAGAAACGCCAGTGATTGAGTGGAGAGCATGGAAACTAATTGTCCTTGTTTATTTCTTCGACATCACAGGTGCGATGAACTCTTCGATTGCAGCCGAGGTGGTTGCCCCCCCATCGCTGCGACATAATCTTCAGGTTACAATTATTCCTAACCAGAACCATCTCAGAGCCACAGATCGCATCGAAGTCACTGGTGCCGATACCTTGCGTTTTACGCTTGCTGATGAATTGACGATCAATCAGGTGCATCTCGATGGCAACCCCGTATCAATTCAAGCTACGGATGGCCAATGGTACATAGATTTGGGAAAGCCTGGACCACATGAACTGGAAATCAGTTATTCAGGCTCTTTCTTACCCAAAAAACAAACAGATAGATCTTCACACACCTCCAATTTATCAGGGCCAATCATTGCTCCCGAAGCCAGTTATTTACCAGCTGGATCTGGCTGGTACCCAGAGTTTGAAACAGGTCACTTCACCTATGAGCTTATGGTGAGCCTTCCGTCACCACAGAAGGCCGTTGTTCCAGGCCTTTTGGTACATGAAACAGAGAATCATGATAAAGGGGGCTATTATCAAGCTCGCTTTACATTTAACGATCCAGCTTGGGGCATTCCTCTTTTTGCTGGCCCCTACCAGGTTCGTGAACATCATCATGGTGCTTACCGTCTACGCACTTACTTTTTCGAGGAAATGGAGCCCCTTTCAGCAGACTATTTGGCCCTGAGCAAAGACTACCTTGATCAGTTTTCAGCCCGCATTGGCCAATACCCTTTTGACAGCTTTTATATAATTGCTGCGCGGTTACCGGTCGGGCTGGGCTTTCCCGGTATCACCTATATTGGCGAGCATGTATTAAAGTTACCGTTCATCAAATATAGCTCCTTAGGCCACGAATTCCTCCATAACTGGTGGGGCAATGGCGTCTATGTCGACTATGCCAATGGTAACTGGGCAGAGGGGTTAACCACATATCTGGCGGATTACTCATTTTTGGAGCAGACATCCAGTGCAATGGCTTTAGTACGACGTCTTGAGTGGTTACAAGATTACGCAGCACTGCCGCCTGAGCGAGATCGCCCTTCACGTACCTTTACCAGCAAGACGCATAAAGCGTCCCAGGTGATCGGTTACAACAAGGTCGCTTTTTTATTCCATATGCTTCGCAGGCAATTGGGTGAGGATGTATTTGAAAGCTCCCTTCGTCGATTCTGGCGTGAGCAGCGTTTTCAAATCGCCGGCTGGGATGAGCTGGAAGATGCTTTCAGCGATGAAGCAGGCAAGGACTTATCGGTATTCTTCTCCCAATGGCTAGACAGAACTGGCGCGCTTGATATTTCTTTTGGAAAAGTAGAAAAAAGGCGTGAAGAACAGAACAAATGGCACTTATCCTTCGAAATCAAGCAATCTGAGCCCTCCTATCAGCTGCAAGTTCCATTAACAATTCTGACCGCTAAAGGTCCGGTTGAGCGCCTGATTCCGATTAAGGGAACTGACACAAAAGTAGAGATACAGCTCTCTTCTGAGCCTATGGCGTTGGTAGCCGATCCCGATTTTCACCTGTTCCGTCGCTTGGGCTCAGGCGAAGCACCACCGATCCTACGAGATACACTACTTCATGGCCAGACTCAAACATTGGTTCTGGGGGATGAGGCATTTCAACAAAAAGCCATGGAATTAGCTCACGCGATGTTGGATTCATCACTACAACCCAATAACACTCTTGAACCCGGGAAACCATTTTTGTTGATCGGCCTGAGCCCCTCAGTAGATACCTTCTTGCATACTCATGAGCTCCCAGGAGTCCCTGATGAGTTAACAGTGAAGAGCAGTGCACAAGTTTGGGCACTACGTACCCCACAAGGGCAACCATATGTAATCATTTCTGCCGACACCCTAGCATCGTTGGAAGCTTTGTTCCGTCCACTGCCCCATTATGGTCGTCGAGGCTACATGGCGTTTGAAGGCTCAAAAGCCGTTGTGAAGGGTAATTGGCCACTCAGTAACAGCGGGATCATTTATCGGTTTGATCCGCACTAGATAAACGCATCATTGGGAAATGTCTTTTCATACCGCGTAATTGCCGACACCCCACGCTCAGCTTCATGTTGATCTTGTGCAAAGGGATATCCTGAGGTCTTTACGCTTACCAGAGGGCAAAATATAGACCTTACGGAAGTACCAAATACCGAGCGGAGATAGCCATAGATTTGTCATGCCAGCCTCGTGTCATACACACAAAGTGGATCACCTAGATGGGGTAAAGCTTGAAAAGATTGGTAAGGGTTTGATTTGATTTACCAAACGCCAGATGGGTGGAAGCCCCACCAGCCACATCTCGGCACACACGTCGCTCGCTGCGGCTGCTCCCTTCCGGGCCTGACCGGGTTCACGAGTTAGTGTTGCGAGAGGACCAGCAGGGCCTCCATAGATTCTTTGTCTCTTTGCGAGAACGGGATGGATTATCCGCTATGGCCGGAGCGATTGCAATAGCACAACCCAAGTTTCCCGACCGACTGCCGATTTATTACCCAAACCCTCCCCTTTTCACACAGTTAGCGTTGCTAAAGCTCTTCTTCCGGGTCTTCCAGCAGGTATTCCCCGAGCAGTGCCCCGCCCAGCACCAGCAGCCAGGCCACCAATATTGGGTTTGGCACCTCAAACCATGGTACTAACACCAAGGTGGCAAAGCCAACGGCCGGGAGTATCCACATCATCCGCGGAACCCACTCGCTGAGTTTGCTTTTCGCCATCCCCTGCAACGAGGCAATCAGCCCGGTCACACACAGCGCAACCAACGCCGCATGGCCCAGCCCCCCAACCCAAAGCGGGATCACCAGGAACAACGGCCACCAGGTATTACCTTCTACCAGCCGCCAGCTGCGGGCCGCAATCCAGATCACCCCAACTGCAAGGATTTGAATAATGGTATAGGTCGGGCTTCCTTCAAGCTTACCTTCGGTTTGCAGTGCCATTAAACCCACATCCATCGCAAGGACGATAGATATTAGCAACGCCGCCAATTGCCAGGAGCTCTTGGCGGAAAAACTTACCGCAAACACCGGCAGCATCATAAAGACGCTCACCGCAAGGGCGATTGGCTGCTCGGGGAGAACAAAACCGAAGGTACCCAGCCCTATAAGCAACAGCCAGGCAGACACGCCGCCTTGCGGCAGCAACCAGAGTGCGGGAATAGCAAGGGCCAGCGCAGGCAGCTCTCCGTGGCTTTGCCCCAATGCACTGACTCCGACGATGGTCAACGCAATGCTGACCACAACAAGTAACGCGGCATACAACATGGCAGCACCTCCTTGCGTTCTCTGACAACCGTAATACCATGTTCGGTCATCAGGTTTTTGTATGGTACAGGTATAAATATGGATGATTTCGCGTCTCAAATCTACACCCAAGTTCACCAAATTCCACATGGAAAAGTCGCAACTTATGGCGATATAGCCAAATTTGCAGGTTTTCCCGGCTATGCCCGCCAAGTGGGGCGACTTATGGCAACCTTACCGGACGGGTCAACACTGCCATGGCACCGGGTTGTGAATGCAAAAGGAGAGATTTCGCTCACAGGGCTCGATTTACAGCGCCAACGCCGCAAATTGCTTGATGAAGGGGTGGAAGTCAGTGATGCCGGGCGGCTCAAACTGAGCCAGTATCGATGGGATGGCTTTTGATGCCGCCGATCCTGGCAGCATCATATCGTATCTCGGTAAGTCTTTAGTTGACCTTCACCAAGACCAAATCTTTATGAGTCGACTCGGCTTGGTCAGTCAATACATGATTAGCCGTATCGGTAATGAACCACAACTTGCCGTCCACTTCGATACGCGCACTCACCGCATAAGTATGGTTAGGCCTGATTTCCTGACGGGAGAAATTTAATTGGTAGTCAAAAGGTACCTGGTTACCATCCGCCAAGAAAGCCTGGCTACTGAGCACTTCTGCAGCGACATCCATTTTGGACACATCGGCCAACGTCACAGTGATACGGGCATGATCCGGCAAGGCAATACGCTCTTTGTACATCAAGGTCCCCGTCACCGCTTCCAAATCCGCATCTTGTTGGATCATACTGCTACAAGCCGATACGATCAGCGCCACAGCCAATACCGAAATCAGTGCAAAAACCCTTTTCATTGCCTCTCCTAAAACAAAACTGTCATTTTCATGTGTGACAAGCACTTGAACTCATGTTTAAACTGAATAATCATCATTCATCATTGAAAGATTTTTTCACTCCCAACGGCGCGTAATAATAACATTATTTTTGGAGATCCGATGAGCAAAGAACTGAATGAACTTCTCACTCTGCTACATTTAGAGCAGCTTGAACAAGGATTATTCCGTGGCCAAAGTGAGCATTTGGGTTTACCACAAGTTTATGGCGGCCAGGTCCTGGGACAAGCCCTGTCTGCGGCGAAGGAAACCGTTGATGAAGACCGCCAGGTGCATTCATTCCACAGTTACTTCTTGCGTCCGGGCGATCCTCACAAACCGATCATCTACGATGTCGAAAACCTTCGTGACGGCAACAGTTTCAGCACCCGCCGGGTCAAGGCGATTCAGTATGGCCGGCCAATTTTCTATATCACGGCCTCTTATCAGGCCGAAGAGAATGGGTTCGATCACCAATCGACCATGCCTAATGTCCCTTCCTATGAAGGATTGCAGTCAGAACAGCAGCTGGTGCTGGCGATGGCCGATAAATTACCCAAGAGTGCAGTCAAGCATTTTGGTTGCGATCGACCGATTGAAGTACGCCCGGTCAATGTGGTCAACCCGCTAGCCCCGCAGCCAACGGAAGCCAAGCAGTACCTGTGGATCAAAGCCAACGGCGAGATGCCAGATGATCCGCGTATCCACCAATACCTGTTGGCTTACGCCTCTGACTGGGGATTCTTGGTCACCGCGCTGCAACCGCACGGAGTCAGCTTATTCAACCCACAGATGAAAGTGGCGACCATTGACCATTCCATGTGGTACCACCGCCCGTTCCGTATGGATGAGTGGCTTCTCTACGCTATCGACAGCCCATCGGCAAGTAATGCCCGCGGCTTGGTCCGAGGTGAGATCTACAACCAGAAAGGCGAGCTGGTCGCCTCTGCGGTACAAGAAGGCTTGATGCGCCATACGGGAGCGAAATAAGCGGGAGCCCGCTCTCGTCTCGGCAAGCAACCAGAGGCGGTTTAACCCGCCTCTTGCTGCTGGGGATGTGACTGAGGACTCCGCGACGCTTCCGTCGTAATCTCACTTTCCAGTTGCTGGAGATGTTCTCCGGCTTGCTGCAACTGATACATCTGTCGATAGTGGCCATTGTGTCCCAGCAGCGCATGGTGCCGACCCCGCTCGACGACTTCCCCGCGGTGCAGAACCAGTATTTCCTCCGCCTCGATCACCGTCGACAAGCGATGCGCAATCACCACCACACTCATATCCTGGCGTAGATTGTTCAATGCCTGCTGGATATGCTGCTCGGTACCGGAGTCAATGTTAGCTGTCGCTTCATCGAGGATCAGAATTTTTGGTTTTCGATACCATACCCTTGCCAATGCCAATAACTGCTTCTGGCCAGCAGAAAGGTTCACCCCTCCACTCCCCAGTAGGGTATCCAGCCCGTCGTCATAACGGCGAATTTGCTCGGCCAAGCCAACCGCTTCCAAAGCCTGCCAGGTGCGATGATCCGTCTCTGCCTCACCAACCAGCCCCTTGGATTGGCCAATGGGTGATCGGCCCAGTGTGATATTCTGCCGTACCGTGGCACTGAGGATATGCGGGTCTTGCTGAACCATGGCAACCCCTGCTCGCAACACCTCGTGAGACAGGCTCTCAAGCGGCCTGCCATCGAGCGAAATCTGCCCTTTCGATACCGGATAAAAGCCCATCAGCAACGACGCCAGGGTGCTCTTGCCGCTTCCTGTGTGGCCAACCAAAGCCAGGAACCCCCGGTGCGGCATCATCACGTTGATCCCTTGTAGGACCGGATGCTTGCCGTCATAGCTGAAGTTGACCTGGCGGCATTCGAGCTGGCCTGAGGCCAGAGACACCACGTCATCGCCGTATGCCTGCTGCTCGGCATCAATAAAGCCAAAAATACGCTCGCTGGCCACCAATGCCTGCTGCAACAACGATAGCTGCTGGGTCATTTCGATCAGTGGCTCGGTAACCCGTCCGAGATAACTGATAAAGGCGTACAGCACCCCGACACCGATAAGCTCAACCCCACTCATGCCAAACAGGGCCACCAAGGAAAGCAATGCCACCCCGGATAGAAAGTCAATCAATGGACGCAGCATAAAACCGTTTAATTTAATCACACTGCCTTGGGCTGCTAGATGGCTTGCTGTCAGTTCGGAGAACTGGTTATAAAACGCTTTTTCCTGCCGCATCAGTTGGATCAGGCTCATCCCCTGGATGGATTCACTCATCGAGGCATTGATGTCTGCCAGCAGATCGCGCATTTTCCGATAGGCGTCCGAGCTTCGGCGCTGGTACAGAACCATAATACCCACCACGATAGGCAGCAGGACCAGCGCAACTAACGTCAGGCGCCAGCTCAGCAGCGACATCGCCACCAGCATCACCACAATAAACACCACATTCTTGAGCACCGTTCCTATCACATGCACATAAAAGTCTCTGAGTGACTCGGTGTCATTGGTGATCCTCGAAATCAGTTTGCCCGACGGCATGTAGTCAAAGGCCGACAAGGGCTGATTAATGATCCGCTTGAAAAGCTGTTTACGGATCGTTTTTACCACCCCTATGGCGAGTTCATAAAACCGAATCGCCATCAAATATCGGAACCATGCCGTCGCAGCAGTCAAGCCGATATAGGCCGCCGCCAGCATTGCTAAATCAGTCGCCGGGAAACTATCCTTGGCAATATTGTTATCTATAAAGTAATGGATCAACCAGGGGCCAGATACATCGGCTATTGAAGCCAAAAACAATAATCCCAGCGCCGCTGATAGCCGTTTCTTATCTGACAGGGCATACTTCAGCAACCGGGTAAAGACAGACAACTTAATGGTCTCTTTTTCCATCATCCCCCCTCCACTGCCTGTTGTAGTTTCTGATAGCGATACATCTCCGCATACCATTTATCCAATGCCAGCAAGCTGGTGTGATCGCCCTGCTCACTGATCCTGCCTTGCTGGAAAACCAGCGTCATATCGGCCTGTTCCAATGCCGTTAAACGGTGGGCTATCACAATCACCGTTCGTTTTTCCTGGCGGCGCAGATTTAAAAGGATATGGTGCTCGGTCTTACCATCAACAGCCGACAAAGCGTCGTCCAGCACCAGGATCTCGGCCTCCAGCAGCAAGGCTCGAGCGATGGCAATACGCTGCTTTTGTCCTCCCGATAAGGTAATACCCTTTTCCCCCACCAAGGTCTGATAACCGTCGGGAAACTGCCTGATATCTTCATCGATACAAGCGGCTTGCGCGGCCGAGCGGATCTCAGCCATGCTGGCATTTGGCTTACCAAGGGCAATATTGTCAGCAATGGATCGCGAGAATAAGAATGGTGATTGGCTAACAACAGCAAATCGGCTGCGCCACTGTGATAGTTCAGCCCGCTTGATCTCAATATCACCGTAGTGAATTTGGCCATTTTCGAGCTCTTGCTGTCGCAGCAAGAGTGACAATAGTGTCGACTTGCCACTACCAATGGACCCGGCAATTCCCAGCATGCTACCGCTGGGCAACGTAAAGTGGACATCGGCCAATGCTGGCAGCCCCTGACCAGGCCAAACGAATGTATCTATCGCAACCTTGAGCGGTTGATAGGTCTTGTCCAGCGGCAGATCACCACTGACAATGTCTGGTTTTTCGTCAAAAATGTGAGCCAAGCGATTCCACGCTGCAGAGCCTCGTTCGAGAATATTAAACAGCCATGCCATCGCCAGCATCGGCCAAATCATCAGCCCCTGATAAAGCACAAAAGCGGTCAGATCACCTAGCGTCAAACGCTGTTCAGTGATCAAATACGCACCGCCGGCAACGCTGAGGAAAAACGACATTCCGATAGCAATTTGGATCACAGGGTCAAACTTGGCATCAACCCAGGCAACAGCCAGGTTTTTATCGCCAACATCATCGACCACGCCGGAAAAATCTTGCTGCTGGCGGCTCTCCAGACCAAAAGCCCGGATCATCCGCACGCCATTGAGGCTTTCTTGGGTTCTGTCCGTCAGGGTTGAAAACGCAGCTTGCGACAAAGAAAACCGGCTGTGCAATTGGCGACCAAGAAAGTACACCGCAATAGCCATCAAGGGCATTGGTAGCAATGCCAATACTGTCAGTTCCCAGCTAATGAAAGTGGTCATGACAAACAGTACAGCGATCCCTGTAATGAGCGAATCGGCCGCGGTCAGTACCCCCTCTCCCGCCGTCATCACCACCGCATTGACATCGTTGGTTGAGCGCGCCATCAAGTCACCGGTTTTATAACGCTCGAAAAAGGCAGGAGAATGGGAGGAGAAATGGCGGTACAGACGGTTGCGAAGTACGGTCCCCAATTTAACCGCAGCCCCGAACAGCCAGCAGCGCCAGACAATTCGCAGGAAATAGACAATAAGCCAAATCGCAGCCAAGCCCAGTAGCCAGCCCAGCATTACCCCGGTTGACATACTCCCGCTAACCACACCGTCAACAACCCAGCCAATCGCCTTGGGAGGAACCAGCTCAAACAACGAGACAAGAACAAGAATACCAATGGCACCACCATAGCGGCGCCATTCCTGGCGAAAATACCATTTAAGTTGCCAGAACACCTGCATAACCCTCTCCCTCCCGCCATGTTAAGCCTTTGTTGCGAGCGTTATTATGCTGATTTATTGGCTTTTATTTCAACAACTTATATTCAATCGTGGATTGTTTGGTATTTCATCCTGATTTTCACTAAATTGCATACCAAACAACTGAAATAATGGCCGCTCATCGCAGTATAAAGGCGCAAAATATTACACCGGCAAGGCCGTGGTGTACTTGAGCGGCTCCATAGCAAAGGTCGACGTCACGTTGGTCAGCCCTTCGATACTGTTCACCAGCTTTTTATAGAACTGATCAAACGCTGACATATCGGCCACCTGCACCTTCATCATGTAGTCATACTCACCGGCCATGCGGTAGAACTCCATCACTTCAGGAAAGTCAGACACCGTATCAACAAATTTGTGGTACCACTCCTTGGAGTGGTTACTGGTTTTGATCTGAACGAAAGCTGTAAACGACAAGCCGAGCTTTACCGGGTCCAGCAAGGCAACCCGCTGGCGTAAAATCCCACTCTCTTCGAGACGCTTGAGGCGCTTCCAGCATGGCGTTGTCGTCAGGTTTACTGCCTCTGCCAGCTCCGCCAGTGCCAGCGTGCCATCTTGTTGCAATAGACGTAGTAGGGTTCTGTCTGTTTTATCCAAATCAGCCAATTTGTTTTACCTTGGTAATAGTAATTAGAATATTTTTCTCCATTTTAATTCATCGGGAGTAAATTTGATAAAGATTTTTTCTGCTCTTAGTCATACATTACTTACATAATATGTATACCCAAGTAACTCCAGCAACACAGCAAAAGGAACGACCATGAGCCACGACCCGCAATGGATTCACACCGCGATCCGCAAAATTGAAGCCGACTTTCAACGCTCAGCCGATACCCACCTGATCAAGCTGGATATCCCATCGCTGGACGGCATTGACATCTACCTAAAAGACGAAAGCACTCACCCAACCGGTAGCCTCAAGCACCGTTTGGCCCGCTCGCTGTTCCTGTTTGCCCTGTGTAACGGTTGGATTGGCAAAGATACCCCAATCATTGAGTCCTCATCAGGAAGTACTGCGGTCTCCGAGGCCTATTTTGCCCGCTTGCTCGGCTTGCCGTTTATCGCCGTGGTACCGCGCAAAACGGCCCGCAAGAAAATTGAGCAAATCGAGTTTTACGGTGGCCGCACCCATTTGGTCGACAGCCCTAGCGAGATCTATGAGGCATCCCGGCGCTTGGCCAAGGAACTCAATGGCCACTACATGGATCAGTTCACCTACGCCGAACGGGCGACTGACTGGCGGGGAAATAACAACATAGCCAACAGCATCTTTGATCAGATGAAGCTCGAAGAGCATCCCATTCCAAGCTGGGTTGTTATGAGTCCGGGTACCGGCGGCACATCGGCAACTATCGGCCGCTATATTCGCTACCAAATGCACAACACCAAACTGTGTGTGGTCGACCCGGAAAACTCAGTATTTCACCAGTACTTCAAGACCCGCGATCCTTCGCTGACCGGCGAATGCGGCAGCCGTATCGAAGGTATCGGTCGACCGCGTGTAGAACCTAGCTTTATCCCCGATGTGGTGGATGAAATGCGCACGATTGCGGATGCTGCCAGTATTGCCACAGTGCACTGGCTGGAGAAACTGCTTGGCCGCAAGGCCGGCGCCTCTACCGGCACCAACCTATACGGCGTGCTGCAGCTCGCCAGCGAGATGAAAGCCCGCGGTGAGACCGGCTCAATTGTCACCCTGCTGTGCGACAGCGGCGAACGTTACCTCGATACCTATTTCAACCGGGGCTGGGTTGAAGACAACATAGGGGATATCAGTGGTTACCTAACCCAGCTCAAGCAGTTTGAGCAAACCGGCAAACTGAGCTAGCTCTCTGTTTCTCCACGCCGCAGCAACGCCCCCCCCCCTGCTGCGGCATTTCGTTTCAAGACTTTTTTCTTTTCCCCCGCTGCGGTAGCATGAGCCTGCCAATAGAGAACCTGCTGTTGGCCTACCCTTATAACAATTGGGGTAGTCCCTACCGACTGTTTTTCGGTACGACAACAACATAGGAAAATTTTTCATGCGCAAAGCCGTAGTTGTATTTAGTGGCGGTCAAGACTCCACGACCTGCCTGATCCAAGCCATGGCCCATTACGATGAAGTTCACTGTATTACGTTCGATTATGGCCAACGCCATAAGCTGGAAATCGAAGTGGCTGAGTCTATCTGCAAAGAGCTGGGCGTGGCCGCGCACAAAGTGATGGACGTAGGCCTGCTCAATGAACTCGCGATCAGCTCCCTGACCCGCGACAATATTCCGGTCTCCCACGAGCTGCAGGAAAATGGCCTGCCAAACTCCTTTGTCCCTGGCCGTAATATCCTATTCCTGACCCTGTCTGGCATCTATGCCTACCAGATCGGTGCCGAAGCGGTGATCACCGGCGTTTGTGAAACCGACTTTTCCGGCTACCCAGATTGCCGCGACGAGTTCGTCAAGTCACTGAACCAATCGCTGGTGCTGGGTATGGATCGCCCGCTGAAGATTGAAACCCCACTGATGTGGCTCAACAAGGCCGAAACTTGGGCGCTTGCTGATCAGTACAGTAAGCTCAACTTCGTCCGCGAAAAAACCCTGACATGCTATAACGGGGTGATCGGTGATGGCTGTGGCGACTGCCCATCTTGCGATCTACGCAAGGCCGGACTTGATGATTACCTCGCCAACCAGAGCGATATCATGGCAGAGCTAGAAGCCAAGCAGCAGGCCGGGAAGGCCTAGCAGAGATCCCGCCTTAAACTGTCTATACCATGAAATGAGTACCTAAAATCACGAGTGGTATAGCGAATAAATAGCGAGGCAGATTGCTGCCTCCTTTTTATTTTCATCTCACAGCTTCCGCCCGTTATTCTATTTTTTTGCCCCTAAAAAAAGAAATATTCCGCCAGCGTATTCTTCAACAATAAAACAAATTTAATTTTCTTCGAGACCCGCAGCATAATATAGCAACCTGTCATGTTGTTTTTCACAACAAATGGGATTTATTTCATTTTTATATGAAAATTAACACCTTACAATTTAACAACCCTACCCATGACATTGTTTTTTATTTTTCTTACGACAAAATAAATACCACCTTTTTTATGCTTGGTAGATAATCATGAATAACCCCATCCCAATACTAACGCCACTGCGTGGTATCGCAGCGTTGTGCGTCGTCTTCTTTCACGCCAGGCTGATCATCTTCCCGCAATGGATGGAGCCGTTGACTGAATATACCCACTTTATAGAGAATGGCTACTTATGGGTCGATCTGTTTTTTATTCTCAGTGGCTTTGTCATGATGCATGTCTACCGCGCAGCCTTTTCCCAATCCATTACTCCATCGCGCTGGTTACAGTTTATGTGGTTAAGGTTCTCTCGGATCTACCCTTTGTTTTTAACCACACTGCTTGTATTAGTTGCCTGGGAAGCCTTCAAATCCAGTAAGGGGGTGGGCTTTTATGGTGGCGCGTTGTTCGAAAGCTGGGGAGTCAGTGGCATTCCTGCCTTTGAGGGGCCATTCAACCGTTCAGAGGCCTTATGGCAAAATGTCTTAATGCTGCACGGTGTACTTGTCCAAGATTTATCATGGAATATTTCATCATGGTCACTAAGCGTCGAATGGCTCAGTTACATGGTATTTCCTTTCTTGGTTCCAGTCTTATTGAGAAGGAAGTTATCATATCTGGCCCCTGTATTATTTATTCTTAGTTTACTTTATATCAACCAGTTAAAAGGCTCTATGGATGTCACCGGTGGCTTGCTCGCATTGCTCAGGGCGCTAGCGAGCTTTACTCTTGGAGCTTGGATGCATACCCTTGCACTTTCTTCTAAACAACGCCTCCTTCTGAACAATGACTGGGCTCTACTGACCATATTTGCTATCTGCATTGGCCTGCTTCATCTCCCTAAAAGCGGTTACCACAATGTTGTGGTTATCTCGGCATTTGCGCTGTTAGTGCTAATTTCTGCCCAACAAACCGAGAGAGCCACCCCGGTATTCAAACTGCTGGATAACCGTGTCACCCGCTTCCTCGGTGATATTTCCTACTCTCTTTACCTATGGCACGCAGTTCTGCTGCTTTCCGGCATAGAGCTTGCCAACCTGGTATTTCCAGACGCACTATCGCTGTGGAATCGCCAAACGGGCTGGCTAGCCGCAAGCGCTGGCGCAATGGTATTTATTACCGTCGCCATTGGTGTATCGACACTCAGCTATTACTACATTGAAAAACCCGCCATGAACGCGCTAAGGTCGCGCAAAAAACGAGGCATGGCAGCCAATCCAACGTAGAACACGTAAGCGTCAGATATAAAAAATGCCGCCAACCTATCGGTTGGCGGCATTGTGCTATCTCGCAATGGCGTCACTAATTAGTCGCGGTAAAGAGCAAACTCATCAGCACACTCTAGCAACTGGTCACGGGTCATCATGAATACACCGTGGCCGCCGTTTTCAAACTCGATCCAGGTAAACGGAATATGCGGGTACTGCTCTTCCATATGGATCATCGAGTTACCCACTTCGCAGATCAACACACCGTCTTCTTTCAGGTAGTCAGGGGCATTGGCCAAGATACGGCGAACCAGCTTGAGGCCATCGGTACCCGCAGCCAGGCCCAGTTCAGGCTCGTGGCGGAACTCGTCCGGCAGGCTATCCATGTCTTCCTGGTCCACATACGGTGGGTTGGTGACGATCAGATCGTATTTGTCTTTTGGCACATCACGCAGCAGATCAGATCGCAGCGGGATCACCTGCTGCTCCAGGCCGTGGTCCTGAATATTCTGCTCGGCAACCGCCAGCGCATCGACCGAGATATCTACAACATCGACTTCAGCTTCAGGGAAAGCATGGGCACAGGCAATACCGATACAGCCAGAGCCGGTACACAAGTCCATAATGCGGGTCGGGCGCTCTTTGAGGAACGGTTCGAAGAAGTTTTCGATCAGCTCACCGATTGGCGAGCGCGGCACAAGTACACGCTCATCAACAAAGAATTCCATACCGCAAAAGTAAGCTTTGTTGGTGAGGTAAGCCACAGGGGTACGCTCGTTGATACGACGGATCACACGCTCAACAATGCGGTGACGCTCACTGCTGGTCAGGCGTGAATGACGCACTTCCGATGGCACATCAAGGGGTAGGTACAGCGTTGGCAGGACCAGCTGAACCGCCTCGTCCCACGCATTGTCTGTACCGTGACCATAAAATAGACCGGCAGCATTGAAACGGCTAACCGTCCAACGTAGCATGTCCTGCAATGTATGAAGTTCGTTGACGGCTTCGTCGACAAAAATCTTATCCAAAATAGCCTCCGAATGGCGCTACAATACCGCTATAAAGTTGTTGGAATTTCACTATGAGCAAAAAAGATACTAACCTGGACGAAGATCTGATGCTCTTCCAGGAAGCGGTTAAGGGCGTAAAAAAGATCACCAATGATACCATAATCACGCCGCGCCGACAGAGCCCAAAGTCTGATAAACCAAAAGTCTCGGCAAAAGAGACACAAAATCATGAATTCTACTTCTCTGACGAGTTCGAGCCGCACCTCAGCGAGACCGGCCCGACCCAATACGCCCGAACAGGCGTGTCCAAATATGAAGTGAAAAAGCTCCGTCGCGGGGTATATGTCCCGGACATGTACCTCGACATGCACGGCATGACTCAAAAAGAGGCCAAGCGAGAGCTGGCGGCGATGATAGCGGCCTGCATCAAGGAAAATGTCGCCTGCTGCTGCGTCATGCACGGCATCGGCAAGCATATCCTCAAGCAAAAAGCCCCGATGTGGTTGGCCCAGCATCCTGACGTGATGGCGTTCCATCAGGCGCCGCTGGAATTTGGCGGTGATGGCGCCCTTCTGGTGCTACTGGACATTCCGGAGAGGTAGTAAACGGGTTAGGGGCTCGGCTACAAATTTCCTTTGCCCCTCGCCAATCAGTAAACGAATTTGGCCAAAGAGCCTACGTTAATAACCTGGCCTTCTACCAGCAGGGTCACTTCGCCGCTATCACAAATATTCATCCGTGTTTTCACGGCCTGTTCGCTGTAGTAATGCTCGCAGGCCCCGTTGCGGGCACTGTCGATCCGCGAGAAAATCGTGATCCCTCCCGGATTGAACAGGCTTTGCGGCGACGCAAAGGTCAGGGTGCTACCTGACGCTGAAATATGCATATCTTCGGTGATACCATTGGCCCACCTGATGGCACCATTGGCATTGATGCTTGGTGCTGTCGGCACTTGCACACATCCCGCCAGCAGTGCGACACCCATCGCTAGTAATAACTTTGCTTTCATCAAAACGTCTTTGAATTCAAGAGGATTAGAGAATACATCGGCACCACCCGGAAAAACCTTAGGATTTTTCCTAATGTATTCCGGGGGTATCTGAACTAGCCTTCAGGGTTGGCGTGCCACAGCAGGTCGCCACTGTCGCTATCTGGCTGGTAATCTATCGCAGCAATGGAAGAGGTAATGAACATTGGTGGCTGCAAGCCGGGGACCATTTCGGCAGTCAGGTAGCCCACCAAAGGCAAGTGCGAGACGATCAGCAGGTTCTCGGGCTGCTCGATACCGATCACCGCTTTAAGATAAGCGGCGACATCTTCGGCATCACCATAAGGTGTTATCTCATCGACGGTCATCACTCGCTTGGGTTCTGGCAGAGACGACGCCATTGCTTGCCACGTCTGCTGCGCACGAAGATAGGGGCTTACCCAGACCATGTCCAGATCGTTATCGAACTGGCCGGCAAGCTGCGCAGCCATCTGCTCGGAGAGAGCGGCTCCCCTGTCGGTCAGCGGGCGGTCTGCATCACTGGCCGCAAAATGCTGGGCTTCGCCGTGACGCATAATATAAATTCGCATAATTTTTCCAATTTCACAGTCTGATACCCGAGCGCACACTCATTTTTTATTACTATCAGTGGTTAGGGATCGATCAAACTCAGGCTTACTCATCCGACTTCTCAGCATCAGAAAAGACGTACTCCAGCGCTATGCTAGCAAGTAAAGCAGGCGGAAAACAGAGATCCCGCTCACCCTGTGGAAGTTCCGTGATCCTGATAGGAACTCGCCCAGCTAACCTTTTGTTTATTGGCAAATAAACATGGGTTAAATTTGCCACCCCTTCTAATGGGCGTCATAATTAGTTTAATTTCCTCTGAATAATAGGCGCTTCCTGTGCATACAAGTCCTAATGACCCAAAGCAGTACCGTTACCTCACCCTGGCCAATGGATTGAAGGTGCTGCTGGTACATGATGCTGAAGCCCCCCGCTCAGCCGCTGCACTGTCGGTAAAGGTCGGTCACTTTGACGATCCACTCAACCGTCAGGGCATGGCGCACTTCCTTGAGCACATGCTGTTTCTCGGTACCGAAAAATACCCCAAAGTGGGCGAATTCCAAACGTTCATCAACCAAAGCGGCGGTAGCAACAATGCATGGACAGGAACCGAGAACACCACCTATTTCTTCGAGGTCAGCCCCCACGCCTTCGGTGAGGGCCTGGATCGCTTCGGCCAATTTTTTACCGCTCCGTTATTCAATGAGGAAGCCGTCGATAAAGAGCGCAATGCGGTCGACTCCGAATACAAGCTCAAGCTCAAAGACGATGTGCGCCGGCTTTATCAGGTTCACAAGGAAACCATCAATCCCGAGCACCCTTTCGCCAAGTTTTCCGTTGGCGATCTGACCACACTGGAAGATCGCAACGACAAGTCGGTTCGCGACGAGCTGATCTCTTTCTACCAAACCCATTATTGCGCCAGCCTGATGGGCCTGGTACTGCTCGGCCCCCAATCTCTGGAAGAGCTGGATGCCTATGCCCAGAACTTTTTCCACGATATTCCCAATACCGGTAAAGCCAAGGCAGACATTGCGGTTCCTTTGGTCTCAGAAAACGAGAAGGCCAAGTTCATCACGATCGAACCGATCAAGGAAGTACGCAAACTCACCCTCTCGTTCACCCTGCCGGCCGTTGATCAACATTACCGCAAAAAGCCGCTTTCGTACGTTGCCCATTTACTGGGCAATGAAGGCAGCGGTAGCCTGATGTCATTACTGAAGACACGAGGCTTTATCAACACCCTGGCAGCCGGCGGCGGTGTGAGCGGCAGTAACTTTCGCGAATTTACAGTCAGTCTCAACCTCACACCAAAAGGGCTCGAGCACATTGACGAAATTGTTAACACCGTTTTCCAATACATTGAGCTGATCCGCCAGCAAGGGTTGGACGAATGGCGTTTTACCGAGAAAAAATCCGTACTGGATATGGCTTTCCGTTACCAGGAAAAAAGCCGCCCGCTCGACACCGTCAGCTATCTGGTGATGAACCTGCTGCACTATGCGCCCGATGATATTATCTACGGCGACTATATGATGACTGAGTATGACGAAGCGCTGATTTCATCCTTCCTAGAGCAGCTAACCCCCGACAACATGCGTCTGATCCTGGTCGCACAAGGCCAAGACAATGATAGGATCGCCCAGTGGTACCATACCCCGTACAGTGTGAAACCACTGACCGAGCAGCAACTGGCCAGCTGGCAGTCCCCGGGCAACGAGCCTAAATTGCAGCTACCAGAGCTGAACCCTTATCTTTGCGAGAGGCCCGACCCGCTTCCACTCGCCGCTGACGCAGCCAAGCCGCCTCAGCTGCTTCAGGATCTGCCGGGCTTTCGTCTGTGGTACAAGCAAGAACACGAGTTTCGGGTGCCCAAGGGGATTGTCTATGTGGCCATCGATAGCCCACATGCCGTAAACTCGCCGCGCAATATTGTCAAGACACGGCTATGTGTCGAAATGCTGCTCGATGCCATCAATGAGTCCGCTTACCCGGCCGAAATTGCCGGTATGTCCTATAACCTTTATGCCCACCAAGGCGGCGTGACCCTGCAGCTATCCGGCTTTAGTGAAAAACAGCCGCTGCTGCTCAAGCTGTTGCTCGACCGCTTTGCCAACCGCGAATTCAACCCAGAGCGGTTCAGGAACATCAAAGCCCAGATGCTCCGAAACTGGCGCAATGCCGCGCAGGACAAACCGATATCGCAACTGTTCAATGCGCTGACCGGGGTATTGCAGCCCAACAACCCACCCTACCCAGTGCTAATCGAAGCGCTGGAAAGTATTGAAGTCGACGAGTTACCGGCCTTTGTCGAAGCGATGTTTGCCGAGCTGCACATCGATACCTTTGTCTATGGCAACTGGCTCAAGGAAGACGCTATCGCCTTGGCCGAAACCCTCAAAGATGCCTTCCGGGTGACCGACCAGCTCTACGGCGAAGCTCAGCGGCCATTAGTCCGTCTGGGCAATTCAGGTACCCTCAGCCATGAGATCAGCTGCGACCACGCCGACTCAGCGTTGCTGATGTACTATCAATCACGTGAAACAACTCCAAGGAAAATCGCCATCTATACCTTGGCCAACCACCTGATGTCGACCACGTTTTTCCATGAACTGCGTACCCGCCAGCAACTTGGCTATATGGTGGGAACGGCCAATTTACCGCTCAACCGACATCCTGGGTTGATCTTGTATATCCAATCGCCGGTCGCAGCCCCGACACAATTACTCGAGGCCATTGATGAGTTTACCAACGCCTTTGCGCTGGTTCTGCTCGAGCTCAATGAAGCGCAGTGGCAAGCCAGCAAACAGGGCTTGATTGCCCAGATATCAGAGCCTGATACCAATTTGCGCGCCCGAGCCCAGCGCTTCTGGGTGAGCATCGGCAACAAGGATACGGAGTTTAACCAACGGCAAAAAGTGATCGATGCCCTCGCTGACATCAGCCGTGCTGACATGGTGAAGTTTATTGTCGATGTGGTGAAACCACGCACCTCCAACCGCATTGTGATGCACAGCCAGGGGCAAGCACACAGCAACTTGGAGCCTTTGCTTATCGGCAGCCCCATCGGCTCCATAGACGAGTTCCAGCAGAGTGCCTACTGATCCCTAAATGACACTCTAAATGAAGGTAAAAATTCGGCACTGCCAAATTTTTACCTTTATTCAATCAATTACAAAAAAACACTTTTTGCGTTTTATCTTTTTTAGGGTTTTTCACCTGCCAATACATCTCCTGCAATAATTTCTCAAAACTATTTAGTAGCAGAACACTGAACCATTCCACATTATCGGTCGTCCTATAGATTTGTTACCTCCCCCGTTCTTGGCAACAGCGATCAACAGAGAGGTAAAACGTCCCCCAGTTTGAGATCATGAAGGAGTTGCACTGATGAGCCAGCACTGCCCACATTGCCACCAGCCAATATCCCCCCCTTTGTTGAGCCGTTACGAAGATTTTTTTACCTGTCCGCATTGCGAACATGCTTTAGTTCACCACGAAACCGATATCGTGCTCTATGCGTTGGCCTTCATTCTTATAGTGACAGTGCTGCTTGTCTTGCTGGCAGGTATCAACAGCTTTATCGCTATGGCTAGCACCATGCTGCTATACCACTTCTTACGACCAAGATGGTTTGAACCCCACTTCCGGTTACGCATTGCCAAATGCTATACGCCCTCGAATTTCAAGCTCTGCCCAGACAAAAAAGCCAGTCACTCCCGCAACTGGCTTTAGGTTTGGGCCTATTTAGGCTGGTCTAGTTAATCTTGCGCCGGGTAATAGCTTTGCCCCGCTTCAGCCATATCAATCAACGCCTGGCACGGTTTGAACCGCTCGCCATACTTGTCCGCATGCTCTGTCAGTAACTCAACCACACGCTGGATACCAAGCTGATCCATATAACGGAACGGCCCGCCAAGGAATGGCGGGAAGCCAATGCCGAAAATGGCCCCGATATCGCCATCGCGCGCCGAGCGCACCACACCTTCATCCAGGCAGCGCGCGGCTTCATTGAGCATCATCAGCGTACAGCGAATTGCAATAGCCTCGGCGTCAGCCTTCTTCTCGGGATCCAGCCCCAGCAGTTTGTAGACGCTCTTGTCGACCGCTTTCTTCTTGCTGTTATACAGGTAGAAGCCTTTGCCTGTCTTGCGCCCTTTGCGGCCGTCGTTAAGCAGCTTGTCGAAGACATCTGGGCCCTGGAACCGTTCGCCCAGCTCACCGACCAGTACAGGCATGATTTTCGCGCCGATATCGACCCCCACTTCATCAAGCAAAGTGATCGGCCCAACCGGGAATCCGAAATCCAGTAGCGCATTATCGAGATGTTCAATCGGCTCGCCGGCCAACAGCACCTGCGCCGCTTCGTTCATGTATGGTGCCAAGATACGGTTCACATAGAAGCCGGCTTTATCACCGACCACAATCGGGGTTTTACCCTGTTTTTTCGCCAGCGCCACAACCGTAGCGACGGTTTCGTCAGAGGTTCCTTGGTGCGGGATCACCTCAACCAGCGGCATTTTTTCTACCGGGCTGAAGTAGTGCAGTCCCACCACATTTTCAGGACGCTCTGCCGCCTCAGCGATCTGGTGGATTGGCAGCGACGAGGTATTGGTAGCAAAGATGGTTTCCGGCTTGGTGTTGGCCTCAATCTCCTTGACCATCTGGTGCTTGAGGCCAAGATCCTCAAACACTGCCTCAATGACCACGTCCATGCGATCAAAGGCAGTATAATCAATGCCTCCAGCAATGCTTTGCATCTGCTTTTGCAACTCTGCCTTGCTGATGATCCGGCGCTTACGTTTCTTATCCAGCAATTTGTAGTTGTAGGCCATCGCATTGAGAATACCGTCGTTGCTAATGTCTTTGATCCGCACCGGGTAACCCGCTTTGGTGGCCGTCACATGGCTGATCCCGCCGCCCATCAGACCGCCGCCCAGAACGCCAACATGGCCGATCGAGCGCGGCTGCGCATCCGACCCCGTTTCTTTTTTCATTGCTGTGGTGGCGAAGAAAATACTGCGCAAAGCCGCCGATTCCGATGTCATTACCAAATCGCCGAACAGTTTTGCCTCACGGGCCAAGCCTTTGGCCATCCCGTTTTGCAGACCATACTTTATGACATCCAGGATGGCATCGGCAGCAGGGTAATTACCCCGGGTTTTGTCATGGGTTTTCTTGGTCGCCTGATCAAACACCAATGAGCGCCCCAGTGCATTGCCCCCCATAGCACGATCTTGTAGCGATAAATGGCGCTTCGGCTTGGGTTTCAGTGCCTGCTTTTCCGCAACCTCAAGCAGGATACTCAGCGGAACCGCTTCATCTACCACCCCAACTTTCTTGGCTTTTTTGGCACGGAGCTGCTTACCGGTCAGGATCATATCCAGCGCGCCGGCTACCCCAATCAAGCGCGGTAAACGCTGGGTGCCGCCCGAGCCCGGCAGTAGGCCCAGCTGCACTTCAGGCAAGCCAAGGCGGGTCTTGTCATCATCGGAGCAAACACGGCTGTGGCACGCCAAGGCCAATTCAAGCCCACCGCCCAAGCACGGGCCATGTATTGCGGCGACAGTATGGAATGGCAGGTTTTCCAGCTCGGCAAAGAGCTGCTGGCCTTGTGCTGCTAGCGCGGCAGCCTCTTCGGCAGAGGTGCAGGCCGCCAGCATGCGGATATCCGCCCCGGCGACAAAGTTATCTGGCTTACCCGAATAAACCACCATCCCCTTGATATCACGTTTGCCTTTGAGCTCTTCGAGCACCGAGCTGACCTGCTCGCCGAACTGCGCTTGCAAGGTGTTCATTTTCTCGTTGGGCACATCGATTTTGAGCCAAGCAACGCCGTTATCGGCATAAGACAATGTGAATGCAGATTGTTGTTCAGTCATTATTCGGCCTCCAATATCATTGCGGCACCAAGGCCACCAGCAGCACAGGCAGTATTCAAAGCTAAACCACCACCACGGCGCTGTAGCTCCCTCAAGGTCTGGGTGATCATCCGCGCGCCCGTTGCGGCAAACGGGTGACCGTAGGCAATCGAGCCTCCGAGGACATTGAATTTCTCCATATCAATTTCGCCAATGGCTTCACTTCGGCCCAGCTTTTCTTTGGCAAACTGCGTCGAGCCGAACATTTTCACGTTGGCCAGCGCCTGGGCCGCAAAGGCTTCGTGCATATCGATCAGGGTCAGGTCACGCAAAGTGACGCCCGCGCGGTCCAGTGCCATCGGGGTGGCGTAGGATGGCCCCATCAACATATCCTGCTCGACACCAATTGCCGAAAATGCGTAGGAGCGGATATAACCCAAAGGTTTCAGGCCAAGCTCTTTTGCTCTGCCCTCGCGCATCAGCAAGAGTGCGGCGGCCCCATCGGTAAGCGGGGTGGAGTTGGCGGCGGTGACCGAACCGTACTTGCGGTCGAAGGCCGGACGCAATTTGGCATACGATTCAAGGCTGGAGTCTTCGCGGATATTGTTATCTTTATCGATCCACTGGCGATAAGGTTCCGGGAAAGCGGTGATCACTTCATCTTGGATCAAACCGTCTCGCCAGGCCTGGGCGGCTAGAGTGTGGGAGCGGTGTGCCAGCGCATCCTGCTCCTGGCGGGTAATGCCATGGCTTTTCGCCATCTGCTCGGCCGTTTGGCCCATACTCAAGCCTGTTGAATATTCCGCGACTGCAGGCGGGACCGGCATCAGATCTTTGACGCTGAGCTTGCTCAGCAGTTTTAAACGCTTGCTCATTGTCTTGGCTTTGCTCAGCGCCAGCAATGTCGCCGCAAGGTGCTTGGATACGCCAATGGGCAAGACTGAAGATGAATCCGCGCCACCCGCAATACCGATATCAATCGTGCCCGATATAATGCTCTCTGCCACATTGGCAGCGGCCTGGAAGCTGGTCGCACAGGCACGGGTGACGCTGTAGGCATCGGTGCCAATATCCATGCCGGTACCCAGTACAATCTCACGGGCAATATTCGGCGCTTCGGGCATCTGAACCACCTGGCCAAATACCACCTGATCAATCAGCTTGGGATCAATATCCACCTGCTGGAGCATTTCACTGACAACCATTTTCCCCATGTCCAACGCCGGTACACCGTCAAACGCGGTGGACTGGCGGGCAAAGGGGGTACGTAATCCACTTACAACGGCGATGCGCTCACCCTGTGAGGTCGTGAGCTTTTGGAGACGTGTCATCGCTACTCCTTATTAATATGTCGGGTACGGGGAACCTTGCCCCAGGATCTACTTTTAGAGGTCTGACCACACAATTGTAATCCAGCTGTTACCAGAATCAAACAAATGTTTAAAAAATGCGATCTCTATGGCAACAGAGATAATGTAGGACTTTGGCGCAGCTTAAAAATGGTAAGAGCTAAGAAAAATTAACGATAAGTGAAAAACTTAGCTATCAATTAAAACATGTGGGTCTTGGGTGGGTGGCAGTTTGCTAAGATAAAAAAAACCATACCGAACGGTATGGTTGTAATTTACACGGAAAGCAATCCATGTAAGGTATAAGTCAATTAACATAAAGCCAATTGCAAATCAGGCAAGCCTGATAGGAGAAAGTAAAGTCAGCCTTCAAAAGGAAGTTGTCATCTTGCTCAACAGATATTGAACCCTGTTATCGCACAAAATCCACTGTACGAGTCGCAAAGCTCAGTATCAGATGACGTGGACTACTATAACTTTCTCACCAAGACACAATTTGAACCAGATCAATTTTAATGCGGATTATTGGATGAATCAGCGGAACATTGTCGTTTTTCTCGCAAATTTAGCGACAAGGTTTGGCATGAAACGGACATTTTTATGATTAAGTCTTTTTTTCGAAAGAAAAAGCCCGAAGCCTCGGTCTCTGTGGATATGAAAAAGCAAAGACGATACGAAGCCCTGGTCAGGGCCTGGCATCGGGATCTCTACCGCTACGCATACTGGCTATGCCACGACCCTCATATTGCGGAGGACTTGGTGCAGGAAACCTGTTTGCGGGCATGGCGCTCTCTCGATAGCCTTCAAGATGATAAAGCCGCCAAATCCTGGTTGATCACTATCCTACGTCGGGAGAATGCCCGTCGCTTCGAGCGCAAGCAGCTGGATTTGGTCGATATCGATGACTATGCCATCGCCGACACCCATTCCAATGGCAGCGAAAGTGATTTGGAGCAACAAATGCTACGCAAGCAGATAATGAAACTGGCTCCTGAATACAGGGAACCGTTAGTATTGCAGGTAATGGCTGGATTTAGCGGGGAGGAGATTGCCGATATCCTGGGCCTGAACCGCAATACCGTGATGACGCGCTTGTTCCGCGCCAGAAACCAACTCAAAGAGCAGCTCGAAAAACACACTGAGCAAAGGGGGCAGCACAATGGATGATCTAGAATTCCGCCGCCGACTCTTGGCTGATCCCTCTGATAGCAGCCAAGACATGGCTGAGGCGCGCAACGCATCAATCGCTAACCGCAAGTTATCTGATGAGCTCCAACAGCTCGACAGCAAGCTAGAGCAGGCAATGAAAGTGGACGTACCTGACGATCTGGCTGACCGTATTCTGTTCCATCAAACCGGACAGCCCACCTCGATGAGTATCAAACCGCGCGCCCTTGTTGCCCTGGCCGCGTCCGTCGCGTTTGTTTTCGGCTTGTTTATTGGCCAATACAATCAGGGGATCAGTACCAACAATCCGCCGCTGGAAATTGCCCAGATTGCACTGGAGCATGTACAGGCCGAAGCTCCGTTTATCGATGGTATCGATGAGTCCGTTACCCTCAGTCAGGTTAACGCCAAACTAACGCCTTTCGGTTCATCATTTAACGATATCCCCGGCCACATTTATTACGTGAACCATTGTGGCTTTGGCGATAAAAATGCACTGCATATGGTGATGGATACGCCACAGGGTAAAGTCACTGTCTTTATCGTCCCCGAGCCGTCACCGGCGATGACACCGTTCACCAACCAATCAATGCAAGGGGTGGTCGTACCGGTTAGCAATGCCAGCCTGATCGTTGTCGGGGAAAAAGGACAAGATGTCTCCCCTGTCGCCAAGACGCTTCGCAATAAGTTGAGTTGGGAAATTTAACATCTTCTTACACTTTACATTTCAAAGCCATAAAAGCATAAACCAACCCTATGCTTTTATGGTTTTTTATTTGTCAAAAGCATGCCGATTGTAAAATGTTAGCTCCGTTGCATATTTTAACTTTTTTGCTCCCTCTCCCTGTCAGTTTTACCATACACTCGTTAGCTGATTGTTAACCAAGCAATAACAATCAAAGGGTTGCTAACTGGTCTGATTTGATCCAACTCCAACCCACCATACAATTTTGCGTAATCTGCACAAAGAGGCAGATAAAAAAGCAATATAAAAAATTAGGAATAACTATAAATATGAACAAGAAGCGTCTGTTTACAAAGTCTCTGGTTGCTGTTGCAATCACGATGGCTTCACAACAAGCAATGGCGGCTGGCTTCCAGCTTAACTCTCAATCCGCAACAGGCCTTGGCCGTGCATTCGCCGGTGATGCAGTAATCGCCGATAACGCATCCGTAATGTCCCGCAACGCAGCGGCAATGGCGCTGTTTGACTCTCCTGAGCTTTCGCTGGGTCTCAATGTTATTGATACTGATATTGACGTAAAGAATGTCAACTATAAGGTTCTAAATCCAAGCTCTGGTGGATATAACGAATTTGGACTAGGTAACCAGTCTGTTGGTGATGTTTCGTATGTACCAAATATCTACTACATCCACCCAATCAATGACCAGTGGGCAATCGGTGCCGGCATTTACTCTAACTTCGGTACCAAAACCGAATTCAGTGATGATTTCGCCGCTAACGAATTCGGCGGTCTGACCGATGTGAAGAGCATTAACTTTGCTTTATCCGCCTCTTACCGCATCAACGAGCAGTGGAGTGTCGGTGGTGGCCTGGACATCATCTACGGTTCAGGTGAACTAAAACGTTCAAACTCAAACCTATCTCCAGCTCCAGGCGGCGCTCTTGTTGATGTTGATGCAGACGGAGTTGGCTTTGGTTTTAACCTTGGTACAGTTTATGAGCTAAACGAAAACCACCGCTTCGGCCTGTCTTACCGCTACAGCCCTGAGCTAGAAGTAGACGGTGATATGTTCTACGCGGGTGCGAAAAGCGGCAACCCAGATATCAGTGGTGACAAACTGAAAATCGCTCTGCCAGATATGGCTGAGTTCTCAGGTTACCATCGTTTGAACCAGCAATTTGCGGTTCACTATAGCGTACAGTGGATTGGCTGGAGCGCATTCGAAGACCTAAATACCACCGGCGGCGATGTACTAAATACTTACGAGTGGCAGGATGGCTGGCACTACGCTATCGGTGGTACCTACTACCTGAACAGCGACTGGACCCTACGTGCCGGTTACATGTATGACACCAGTGCCCAGGATAAGAAAACATCAATCTCGGTACCTGATTCAGACCGTAACTGGTTCTCGGGCGGTTTCACCTACCACATCGACAGCAAGTCTAATATCGACTTTGGTGTAACATACTTGGTTGGTAAAGATGTTCAAGCCTCTGAAGGGCTAATGGTTGATGGTGTTCCAGTACCAGTAACATCAGTTACAGCAACAACCCGTGCTAATGCATGGCTATACGGTATCCAGTACAGCCGTTCGTTCTAATTCAGCGAACATTAGTGTTGGCATTTAAGAAAAGGAGCCTGATGGCTCCTTTTTTGCACCCTTCCTAACCCACTGTTGTTAAATCCACTATTTCCTGCTATTACCTACAACCTCAAAAACGTTGCTAATTTGAGTGAACACCCCGTCGCTGAAATGCGGCTATTTAGATACATATGTACGCTGAAAACTCATCCGACCAGAGTTTATTGCACAAGGACTACCAGATAAAACACCAATATTAAGATAATTATCAACACTTTCATCCTATTGAGTATTTGAACACAAGAAAAACTTAAAGCTTTTACTCTAAGGCGTATGATTCGCAGCATTGAATTTCAGCGAACATATTAGACTGATGAACAAAAACAAAATTACTCTTTCGCTTGCAGCAGCGTTAACACTGGGCTTTAGCACCAGCACTATGGCAGCCGGCTTCCAGCTTGCCGAATATTCCGCAACCGGCCTTGGCCGCGCGTTTGCCGGTGAAGCCGCGATGGCAGACAATGCCAGCGCCCAGTTCCGTAACCCGGCTATGCTGACCTACCTGGAAGGTACCCAAGTTTCTGTCGGTGCTATCTATGTTGATCCGAACATCGATGTCGAAGGTGACCTAAGCATCGCAGGCCATAAAGTGTCCACCACCAAAGCCAGCGATATTGCCCACTCAGCAGTGATCCCTAACTTTTATATCTCACACCGAGTGAACGAGCAGTGGGCCGTTGGCCTTGCAATGGCGACCAACTACGGCATGGAAACCGAATTGGGTGGCGACTTCATGGCAACCCTGTTTGGTGACCAAGCCAATATCATGTCGGTGGAAATCAACCCGAACGTGGCCTACAAGATCAACGACCAATTCAGCATCGGTGCGGGCGTGCGCTACGTGATGGGTGAAGGCCATTTCGGCGCATCGGTACCAACCAACCTTCCACCAATGCTGGAAGACGCAGTTGACAGCTGGAAAGGCCAAAACTTGAAATATATGGAAGGCGACGACTCTGCCTGGGGTTGGCAGCTAGGTGGTGCTTGGCAGATCAATGAAAATCATCGTATTGGTGTCAACTACCGCTCTGCTGTCGACCTGAAGCTGAAAGGTGAAGCTTCTGGCCTACTGTATGGCGGTGTTCATTCTGGCAGCATGGCACTGACCCTGCCAGCCACCGCAGAGATTGCCAGCTTCCACCAGTTAACCGACAAACTAGCGATGCATGCCAGCTTCAACTGGACTGACTGGAGCAGCTTCGACAAGCTTGAAGCCAATATTCCTTCTCTCGGTGCAACGCCTGATCTGATCAAAGAAGAAAACTGGGAAGACAACTATCGTATCGCTTTGGGTGCAACGTACCAGTACACCAGCAAACTGGCTGTACGCACCGGTGTGGCTTACGATACCTCAGCAGTAAGCAGTGAACACCGTACCCAGACCATCCCAGAAACTGACCGCCTATGGCTGAGCTTGGGTGCGGGTTACCAGTGGTCTGACGCATTGAGCTTTGATGCTGGCTTTACCTACATCTTCGCCAAAGACGCCTCAATGAGTGAAACCGAAGTTCTGCCAATCGACCAAGGTATCCCGGTCAACTTTACCGGTGAAACCACCGGTAACGTATGGCTAGTCGGTGTTCAGGCCAACTACAAGTTCTGAGGCTAAAGGCTAAAGGCTAAAGGCTAAAGGCTAAAAAGACTTATCAAAGAGTGCCCGAATGGCACTCTTTTTTTTGTTTCACCCATTCCCCCCTGCTCTTGCTCTTGCTCTTGCTCTTGCTCTTGCTCTTGCTCTTGCTCTTCCAAGAGCCTAGGGCCTTCTTTTCCCAGAGCCGCCCTTTCATACATGAATTGAATTCATGCATCGTGAAATTCATTTCATTCGACGCCAGTAAAAACAGGGCATAAAATCGCTACCTCTTTCAGGCACCCTTATTTACATCTAATTTAATCATGCTATTAACAACTCTATACATCATCGGGATCACGGCTGAAGCTATGACTGGGGCTTTGGCTGCGGGTAAACGTCACATGGACTGGTTTGGTGTCATGCTCGTGGCCAGTGCCACGGCGATTGGCGGCGGTACCGTCCGTGATGTTTTGCTGGGCCACTACCCGCTGGGTTGGGTTGCTAACCCGCAGTACTTGGCGATTACCTGCCTGGCCGGACTCTTTACCACCATGGTGGCACCGCAAGTGGTTCGCTTCCATAAAGTGTTTGTCTTGCTGGACTCGCTGGGGTTGATTGTCTTTAGCATTATCGGCTGTCGCGTGGCAATGGACATGGGCCTATCGCCATTGATCTGTCTGGTTGCCGCTGTCGTCACGGGTGTATTTGGTGGCCTGCTAAGAGATTTGATCTGCCGCCGCCCGCCACTGGTGCTACAAAAAGAGTTTTATGCATCAGTTGCCTTCATTTCGGGTGGCATGTACTTCGGCTTGCTCTACTTGGGCGTAGAAGAAACCATTGTCACGATCAGTACGCTTGTGGTGGGTTTCTGCATTCGCATTGCCGCAGTACAGTTCGGTTGGAGTTTACCCGTCTTTAGTTTTGACGAAGTGGAAACGGTTAAGGAGAGTCGAGAAGCACCTGAGAGTTAATCATTCAAAGTAAAAAACGGAACGAACGGAACACAAAAAAGCGAGGACATGTCCTCGCTTTTTTGCGTCTAGGCAGACTCAACCTCACCATTAGATCTTTGGAGTTTCGGTAAGCACATCGGCATTCTGGCCACGGTGGCGCAGCAGGTGATCCATCAAGGTTATCGCCAGCATCGCCTCAGCAATCGGTACGGCGCGGATACCCACACATGGGTCATGGCGGCCTTTGGTGATCACCTCTGCAGTTTCGCCCTGCCTAGTGATCGTCTCCCCCGGTACGGTAATGCTCGAAGTTGGCTTAAGCGCAATGTGTGCCACGATATCTTGACCCGAGGAAATACCGCCCAAAATGCCACCGGCGTGGTTGGACTTGAAGCCTTCTGGGCTCATCGCATCACGGTGCTCGCTGCCGCGCTGCTCGACCACATCAAAACCGTCACCAATTTCCACCCCTTTCACCGCATTGATGCTCATCAGCGAATGGGCAATGTCAGCGTCAAGGCGGTCGAATACCGGCTCACCCAAACCAACAGGGACATTGTTTGCGACCACTGTCAGCTTGGCACCGATGGAGTCCCCTTCTTTCTTCAGCTTGCGGATCAGCTCGTCGAAGGCTTCGACTTTATCAATATCTGGACAGAAGAAAGCATTTTGCTCGATCTGCTCCCAATCAACCTTGTCGATTTTGACATCGCCCATCTGCGACAAGTAAGCACGTACTTCAATACCATGGACCTGCTTGAGGTACTTCTTGGCCACCGCACCAGCAGCTACGCGCATTGCAGTTTCGCGAGCAGAAGAGCGGCCTCCGCCGCGGTAATCACGGATCCCGTATTTCTGGTGATAGGTATAATCAGCATGACCAGGGCGGAACAAGTCTTTGATGTTCGAGTAATCTTTCGAACGCTGGTCGGTGTTTTCAATCAACAGGCCAATAGAAGTACCGGTCGTCTGGCCTTCAAACACCCCTGAGAGGATTTTGACTTCATCCGGCTCGCGACGCTGGGTGGTGTACTTCGAGGTACCCGGACGGCGACGGTCCAGATCGTATTGCATATCCGCTTCGGTCAGCGCCAATCCCGGAGGGCAACCGTCAATAATACAGCCCAGTGCCAGCCCATGACTCTCACCAAAAGTGGTGACGCGAAATTGTTGTCCAATAGTATTGCCTGCCATTACTTCCTCTGTGAATTCGTACCGCTTTATCGCCGCTAGGAGCGCATAACCAACATTGTCGGCAAGGCCGGCCAAGTGATAGTTCGGTGATTGGGTGTTTTCGTCAATGAGTACAATAGTGCAAATTCGCTGACGGGATTGCAAGAGCGAATATGACAGAAATTTTAGCTAAAGAGCATAGACAAAAAAGCGGGCTATCTAAGCCCGCTTTTTCCAAATCCTACCCGTTTATTCAGATTTTGGTGATTTCCACTTCAGGATCCGGCTTGAACCACCACTGTGTGAGCGCGGCGCTTCTTCATCACGCTGAGTGCGACGGTGACCCGGCTGAACGCCGCGGCCCGGGCGCGGACTTCTGCGCTCGTCCTGACGGCCCTGACCTTGCCCCTGACCTTGCCCCTGCCCACGGCCTTGGCCGCGACCTTGCCCTCTACCGTGCGCGGCACGGTCATCACGCTCACTGCGCTCGCCACCACGGCGGCGATTCGGTTCGCCCTTGCCTTTGTAGGTCTTGTATTTGATCTTGCCGTCACCATCTTGCTTGGCTTGCTGGCGGCTATCAAACAGCTTGGCATCCGTTGCTTTCTTGATGTTCTTGCCTTCACCGTCAACCTTGGAGGCTTCTTCGGTTTTGCTCGAGTCCGCAATCAGGCTGTGGATCTCGGCAATTTCGGCCTCGGTCAGGTAACGCCACTTGCCGTTTGGCAGCCCATCGATACTGATATTCATGATACGAACCCGTCGCAGCTTGAAGACATCGTAGCCCAGCGCTTCACACATACGGCGGATCTGGCGGTTCAGACCTTGGGTTAACACGATACGGAATGAGTAGTTGGTTTCCTTGGTCACCTTACAAGGCAAGGTCACGGTATCAAGGATCTCAACCCCTGACGCCATCTTGTCGATAAACTCCTGGGTAATTGGTTTGTCGACCCGCACCACATACTCTTTCTCGTGCGAGTTACCGGCTCGCAGGATCTTGTTGACGATATCGCCATCGTTGGTCAGGAAAATCAAACCATCAGAAGGCTTATCCAAGCGGCCAATCGGGAAAATACGCTTACGGTGGCCAATGAAATCAACAATGTTGTCTTTGACATGGCGCTCGGTGGTACAGGTAATACCGGCCGGCTTGTTCAGCGCGATATAAATCGGCTGCTCTTTGGCACGAAGCGGCTTATCATCGACCAGCACTTCATCACCCGGCATGACTTTGACGCCCATCTCGGGCTGCTGACCATTGATGGTCACCCTTCCTTGATCAATAAGCTTGTCCGCCTCACGGCGTGAGCAATAGCCTGTATCACTGATAAATTTGTTAAGTCGTACTGCCTGGCTCTGAACGCCGTTTGCAGCACCCTTGGTAGGCTGATTTTGAGACATAGTTTTCTTCTATATTGTGCGTTTCACAACGCGATCAAGGTTAGTCGTAATTATGGCCGGGTATTCTAGCAACAGCCCAGCACCATGGGAAAGAAAACTTGCTTACCCGCCCTCTCACAGAGATAAAAATGCCACCTTGCGGTGGCATTTTTATCATTGACGATTATGCTCAGTCGGTCAACGGCTCGCCGGTTGGCCCCACTTTGAGGCTATCATCCTTGGCTAGCGCCTTATCTAACTGCTCAGCCACATAGCCCGGCGACTTGGTATTGGCCGCCATCAAACGGTACATCGCCGGAATGACAATCAGGGTGACGAAGGTCGCAAAGGCCATCCCGAAGAATACCACCACACCGACCGAGATCCGGCCTTCCGAGCCGGCTCCGGTAGATAAGATCAGCGGTACCGAGCCAAACAGCGTGGTAAAGGCTGTCATCAAGATAGGCCGCAAGCGACGCTCGGAAGCATCGATAATGGCCTGCTCAAAGGGTACACCTTTATCGCGCAGCTGGTTGGCAAACTCCACAATCAAAATACCGTTCTTGGTTACCATACCAATAAGCATGATCATCCCGATCTGGCTGAAGATGTTGAGGCTCTGATCCATGATAAGCAGACCGGCCAGACCACCGAAGATCCCCATCGGCACGGTCAACATCACCACCATTGGGTTGATAAAGCTTTCGAACTGCGCGGCAAGCACCAGGTAAGCGACCAGCAAGGCCAGGCCAAACACCATCAGGATGCTGCTCTGGTTTTCGCGGTAGTCTTTCGACTCACCGGCATAATCTATCACGATGTCACTCGGCAACATCGACAAGGCTTGCTCGTCCAGAAAATCCAGGGCCTGGCCCAGGGTATAGCCCGGTACCAAGTTGGCTTTCAAGGTGATCGACTTCTGCTTCTGGTTATGGCTCAAGCGCTGCGCCGAAGCCACTTCTTCCACCTCCGCCAATGACTCTAGGGTGATCAGCTGACCACTGCGGGTCCGCACGTAGATCTGGCTCAGATCCGAGGCGTTATTGAAGCTGTTTTCATCACCGCGCAAGTAAACATCATACTCTTCACCACGGTCAATAAAGGTCGTCTGATTGCGGCCGCCCAGCATAATTTCCAAGGTTTCAGCAATGTCATTAACCGGGATGCCCAGTTCAGCGGCACGCTGGCGATTGACCGAGACCACCAGTTCAGGGGTGGTTTCGGCGTAATCCAGATCCGCCCCCTCCATCATCGGATTATCTTCCGCAATATCTTTCAGCTTACTTGCCCACTGAAACAGCTCGTTATAATCCGCGCCGTTAAGCACAAACTGAATAGGCTCCGAAGATCCGCCACGGAAGCCCGGCATAAATGGCCATACGCGGACATCCGGGATCCCCTGTAGTGATTTACGCACCATCTCCAGGGCTTCTGCCGCCGAAACATCGCGATCTTCCCAGTTTTCCAGCTGCATGATCACGAACCCCGTCTGATCACCCGCTCGTCCGCCAAAGGCTGGGGTCTGGATCGATACCGATTTGATCACCCCTTGCCCGACCATCGGCAACAGGCGATCTTCGACCTCCTCGATATTGCCGACCATACGGTTGTAGCTGGTCCCTTCAGCACCTTTGACAAAGGCAAAGATCACGCCGCGGTCTTCCTGAGGTGCCAGCTGGGATGGCACAGTTTTCATCAGTACAACGCTAAGGCCAACGAACGCCAATACGATAAACGGCGCAGCATAGCGGTACCGGACAGAAGCGGTAACCACCTTGCGGTATGCCTTCTCCAGACGGCCGAACATATGATCAACCCACAGGTTGAACTTGCCCGGCTTCACATTGGCTTTCAGCAGCTTACTGCCCAATACCGGACTCAGGGTCAATGCAACGATCGACGAGAAAATCACCGCCATCGCCAGCAGAACCGAGAATTCGGTAAATAGCGGGCCGACCATGCCATCCATAAAGGAGATCGGCAGGAACACCATCACCAGCACCACGGTGGTCGCCACCACCGCAAAGCCGACCTCGCGGGTCCCTTTGTACGCAGCCAACAGCGGCGGCTCACCACGCTCAATATGGTGATAGATGTTTTCCACCACCACAATGGCATCATCCACCACCAAACCGATAGCCAGGATCAATGCCATCAATGTCAGCAAGTTAATCGAGAAGCCCAAGAAATAGGCCACCATAAAGGCGGAGATCAAAGAGACCGGTACCGTAATAGCCGGGATCAAGGTTGCCCGGGCCTGGCCGATGAAAATATACAGCACCAACACCACCAGCAAACCGGTGATAAACAGGGTGCTGTAGACTTCCTGGATCGAACGGTCTATGAAGACGGTCGAGTCATAATCGACATACAGTTCGGTACCTTCCGGCAAGAAGCGCTGCATCCGCTCCACTTCTTCGTAGACCGCCTTGGACACATTGAGCGGGTTGGCGTCGGTCATGGTCACCATGCCGAGGCTCAGGTTCGATATACCGTTGTTTTTGAAGGTGGCATTTTCGTTCTTGGCACCAATGCCAACCTCGGCCACATCTTTTAGGTAAATCGGCGAGCCATCGGCAGTGGTACGAACCACCAGGTACTCAAAGTCCGATGCGTCCTGGTACAGGCGAGCGGTGCGAACTGACATCGTCGTGGTGTCATTGCGCACTTCGCCTCCCGGCAATTCGACGTTCTCCAGCTTCAGGGCACTGACGATATCACTGGTGGTGACACCTCGGCCTGCCATTTGCTCTGGCATCAGCTTGACGTACATAACCCGGTATAGCGCGCCACTGAGGTTGACCGAGCTCACGCCGTTGATCAGGCTGAATCGGTCCATCAGCACCCGCTCGGCGTAGTCGGTCAGCTGGGTACGGTCCATGGTGCTAGAGATCAGGTTGACATACACCGCAGGCTCGCCCGAGCCGTTGTCTTTCGACACCACGGGGTCGTCAGCCTCATCCGGCAGGCGACGCTGGGCTCGCGATACCGCATCACGCACATCACTAACGCCTTCGGTGAGATCCCAACCTAACTCGAATTCAACAGTAATACGCGATGAACCATTGCGGGTGGTCGAGGTGATACTTTCGATACCGCTGATCCCCGACAGCTGATCCTCGAGCACGGTGGTGATCCGGCTTTCCATGATGGTAGCCGAGGCCCCAGAGTAACTGGTCGAGACCGTGACAACCGGGTTTTCGACATCCGGCATTTCCCGTACCGATAGCTTGGTAAAAGACACCAGGCCAAAGACCACCAGCAGCAAGCTGAGAACGATAGCAACAACCGGACGCTTTACCGATACATCAGATAACCACATTAAGCATCATCTCCTGCTGGACCCTGTTGTTTCGGTGCGTTTTGGCTTCTTTGCGCCATGATATCATTCACCTGAGCACCATCACGCATATTGACCAGTCCCTGTACCACAATACGATCGCCAATACCCACCCCGGACTCAATCACCACTTCGTTCTCGACCCGCACACCGAGTTTGACTTCAGTACGGTGGGCTTTACCGGTTTCATCAACCAAATACACGAAGCGCTTGGTACCGGAATATTCCAGTGCCTGCACCGGGATCACTGCTGCATCTTGCGGAGCAAAGCCGATCTTGGCTGCCATCAGCATACCCGGCTTGAGCAAAGCTTCCGGGTTATCAAACACCACGCGAACACGGATATTGAGGGAGTCGGCCTGAACACGGGAGTCAATCGCCTTGATTTGGCCGCTAAACGCCCTGCCCGGCCAGGCTTGGCTGGTGGCTTCCACGGTCATGCCCTCGCGCAGGAAAGAGAGATACTGCTCGGGTACCTGAATATCCAGACGCATTAACGACAGATCATCAAGCGAGAACAGCTCACTGCCGACGGTCAGCATATGGCCCTCGCTAAAGTCCACCAAACCCACGGTACCGCTAAAGGGTGCGCGGATAGCATGATCGGCCAAATCGGCTTGTGCCGCCTGCAACCTGGCATCGGCAATATTAACGCTGGCAAGCTGGGCATCCAACTCCGTTTGGGTGATCGCCCCGCGGCTCACTAGCTTCTGATATTCGTTGTACTTGCGCTTTTCGTCATTCAAGTAAGCCTGGGCCTCTGCGTATGCTGCTTTCGGCTTGGCATCATCAAGCCGAACCAACAGCTCGCCTTTCTCGACCTTGCTGTTTACCCCAATCGCGATTTGCTCGACACGGGCGGCAACTTGGGTTGCGACATTGACCGAGCGCTGCGCTTCAAGCTTACCGACCAATGACAAAGACTGAGCAACAGCGTGAGCACTCACTTGACCAAGTGTCACCGGGATCTCGCGAGCCGAACGCGCACTTGGCTGCTCGGCAGCCACCGATTGACTCTGGAAGTAAAAATAGCCGCAACCTGTTAACGCGACAGTCACCATTGCCGCAACAAGGACCTTTTTCATTGTGGAATCCATTTTTTATAAACTGGATGAATGATATCTGAACCGACCCTTGAGCGGGGTAAAGAAGTGTAAAGAAAAGCAATGTCACATTTACCAAAGTGGTAAAAAATGCCAATAACGCCATCTCAATCAACAATATGATGAAAATAGCAGCAAGCAGACAAAAATAGTGAGGAAAAGGGTTTACAGAACATCTCGGTTTGCTACTATGCGCTCCGCACTTGTGGAGGGGTTCCCGAGTGGCCAAAGGGAGCAGACTGTAAATCTGCCGGCTCCGCCTTCGATGGTTCGAATCCGTCCCCCTCCACCATTATTCTTGAAAGGTGTTCCTGACTTGTGTAAGGTACGTCTTTCCGCTAGTTGAGATTACTCCTAGCAACCAGAACCCTGTGGAGGGGTTCCCGAGTGGCCAAAGGGAGCAGACTGTAAATCTGCCGGCTCCGCCTTCGATGGTTCGAATCCGTCCCCCTCCACCATCATTACTGAAAACGGCGCTAGCGGTTTTCCGGCTCAAAAAGCCAACACAAATTGCAACACCCCGTGGAGGGGTTCCCGAGTGGCCAAAGGGAGCAGACTGTAAATCTGCCGGCTCCGCCTTCGATGGTTCGAATCCGTCCCCCTCCACCATCATTACTGAAAACGGCACTAGCGGTTTTCCGGCTCAAAAAGCCAACACAAATTGCAACACCCCGTGGAGGGGTTCCCGAGTGGCCAAAGGGAGCAGACTGTAAATCTGCCGGCTCCGCCTTCGATGGTTCGAATCCGTCCCCCTCCACCATCATTACTGAAAACGGCACTAGCGGTTTTCCGGCTCAAAAAGCCAACACAAATTGCAACACCCCGTGGAGGGGTTCCCGAGTGGCCAAAGGGAGCAGACTGTAAATCTGCCGGCTCCGCCTTCGATGGTTCGAATCCGTCCCCCTCCACCATCATTACTGAAAACGGCACTAGCGGTTTTCTGGCTCAAAAAGCCAACACAAATTGCAACACCCCGTGGAGGGGTTCCCGAGTGGCCAAAGGGAGCAGACTGTAAATCTGCCGGCTCCGCCTTCGATGGTTCGAATCCGTCCCCCTCCACCATCATTACTGAAACGGCACTAGCGGTTTTCCGGCTCAAAAAGCCAACACAAATTGCAACACCCCGTGGAGGGGTTCCCGAGTGGCCAAAGGGAGCAGACTGTAAATCTGCCGGCTCCGCCTTCGATGGTTCGAATCCGTCCCCCTCCACCATCATTACTGAAAACGGCACTAGCGGTTTTCCGGCTCAAAAAGCCAACACAAATTGCAACACCCCGTGGAGGGGTTCCCGAGTGGCCAAAGGGAGCAGACTGTAAATCTGCCGGCTCCGCCTTCGATGGTTCGAATCCGTCCCCCTCCACCATCATTCCTAAGCCAGTAGCGCAAGCTGCTGGCTTTTTTCATCCCCCTTCTTTTTGCTCATGCATTTTTTTACTCTCAAATCACAAACCTGAGCAACTAATTTGGATTAATGGCCATTTTTTTCCTAAAATTCAATCGGTAGCATATGATTTGGAATAAGGAAATGCCAAACAATCAGGGTCAACCTCAAGGAAAAATACTGCCCCTGCACGCAGTCAAAGCCCTGATAGTTGACGATCAGCGCTTAGCGACAACCATGCTCAAGTCTATTTGCAGCAAATCGGGTTAACCCATATCAACACGGCATACGATCACCAGCAGGCCCAGCAACACTGCCAGCATATTGCCTACGATGTCCTGCTCATCGACTACCATCTGGAAGGCCCTCTCACCGGCACCGAACTGATAACTTGCTTCGTCGCAGGAAGCTGGTTTCGCCTTACTGCGGCATTATCATGATTTCCGGCGATCACTCGGCCGAGGTCATATTAACCAGCATGTCGGTGGAGCCCGACTGCTTCATGGCCAAGCCGATCACCGCGGATATGGTCAAAGCCAAACTGCTCTCAACCCTCGAAGAATGTGCGCTGCGAGCGCCTGTTTACAAGGCTCTCCTCAGTCACGACCGGCAACAGGCCATTGCGACCTGCAAAAAACAGCTAATGCATACGGGATACCACCACAAACTCGAAGGGTTATTGCTAGACTTGCTGATCGAAGATGGCCAGTGGTTACAAGCCGAAAAATATGCCAACATCCTGAGAAAGCACCACCCGTCCCCCAAGCTGAGCCTCATCTTGGCAAAGATCCTACACCACAATAACCAACTCAAAGCCGCTATTCACCTTTTGGAGTGCCAGCTTCAGCAATCGCCACTGCACATTGAACTCTACGACTACCTATCCAGTTACCAAGAACAAGACAAAGCTTATTACGATGCCCTAAGCAGTGCCCAAAAAGCACTCAAGCTCACCCCGAGTATTAGCCATCGCGCCCTCAAGGTGGCTCAGCTGGCGGCTGATCTGGATCGGGTTGAACAAGTGCTCAAAGCGGGCCAAACCCTTGCTAACCATCTGCCGATCATCGATGTTGAGTGGATCATCTGCCTGGCAGAATACATGGCAATTTTCGAACAGGTTTATTTCAGCCAACCATCGCTCAGCCAGCGCCAGCGGCTTAAGCTCGAACTGCAAAAAATCAATAAGCGCGCCCATTCGCGGGTGATGCCAGCCCAGGAGCCGTTTCTCAGCGCCTACAGTCATATCTTTATGAGCCGGTTGCTACTTGGCAATGCACAGCCTCTGAAGGCCAAACGCCGCTTACTGCTGGGACTATCCCCTTTTTTCAACAAGATCCCCCAACTCCCATCGGTGATTTTGGCTGATACCCTGCCGCTATTAATCCACCTCGGTGAGACCCAACTGATCAGCAGCATCATGCAGGCGATTGAAAAACGTAACCGCTTTGACGGTCATAGCCAAAACCGGCTCAGCGACATCAAGCAGCAAACCCACCTTGCACAGAGAATCAAACAACTTGAGGAGCAGTTGAGCGAGGCTTACCGAGTATTGCAAACATCGTCGGAGCAGGCATTTCCCCGCTACCAGCAGATTGTCCACGACTATCCGCTATGCAGCGAAGCCAATCTCGGCTTCCTGCAATGTATGCTGGATCTCAATACGGGCAGCGAAGAGGATATAAAACACAATATGAAAGCCGTCAGCTCCATGCCACTGCCCAATGACTTGGAGAACTGGCGCAAAGAGCTACTGGAAGGAATGATCAGCAAGAAAGCCTCCCCGCACCAGCATAGGGTGGCGCTGACCTACAAAAAGCAAACTCAGCGCTTTCTTGACACTGAAAGCACGGAGTAATTCCACACTGTTACCACCGAGATACTGTTACCACCGAGATACTACTCACTCAGAACATCCCTGCCATGGGGGGATGAGAAGTCCAGCTCTGGCCCTTTGGGAACAATACCGGTCGGGTTAATCATAGTGTGGCTGTAATAGTAGTGGCGCTTGATATGGTACATGTCGACCGTCTCAGCCACGGCCGGATACTGATATAGCTCCTTGAGGTACCCTTGAAGATTGGGGTAATCGGCAATACGCTTGAGATTACATTTAAAATGCCCGACATACACCGCATCAAACCGCACCAGCGTGGTAAACAGGCGCCAGTCTGCTTCTGTCAGCCTATCACCCACCAAGTAGCGGCTGATCGCCAGATGGGTATCCAGCGTCTCGAGTGCACTGAACAGGTTGTCAAAAGCGGTGTCGTAAGCATCTTGGCTAGTGGCAAAGCCACAACGATAGACCCCATTGTTGACGTTGGGATAAATAAAATCATTCCACCGTTCAATGTCCTGGCGTAGCTCGCTGGGGAAGAAGTCCTGCTGATCGCCGGTGATTTCATTAAATGCAACGTTGAACATCCGGATGATCTCCGACGACTCATTGCTCACTATGGTCTGTGTCTTCTTGTCCCAAAGCACCGGTACCGTTACCCGCCCGGTGTAATCACTTTTGGCCTTGGTATAAATCTGGTGCAGGTACTGATAATCATAAAGCGGCTCCGGCTGCAGAAACTCCCAGCCTTTGGTGCGCATGTCCTGGCTGACCACGGTAACATCTATATGGGGAGCCAAGCCTTTGAGTGCACGGAAAATCAGGGTGCGGTGTGCCCACGGGCAAGCCAGTGAGAGGTATAAATGGTATCGCCCTGATTCAGCCTTGAAGCCGGTTTCGCCATTGGGCCCAGCACTGCCGTCAGCCGTCAGCCAATGCCTAAACCCGGCATCCTCACGGACAAACTCTCCCTTGCTGCTTTCGGTGTCATACCAAACATCATGCCAAACGCCCTTTACTAACTTACCCATCAGCCGCTCCTCGCCCCAATCGTCTTCGCATCATTAGTGCCTATGCATCGATTATAGAAAGCGGTTGGCAAGATGTCCGGAGGCGGGAGTTGAACAAGATCATCAATTTCCTTGAACAACTCCAGCCATTGACCCACAGCTTATTTTCGGATGAACTTGTTATAGACAAATAACAGGATCAACGCCCCGAAGGTCGCCGTAACCAGACTCCCGAAGTTCACGCCAGTTGCCGCTCCGAGGCCGATAAACGACCCCACCCAGCCGCCGACAAACGCCCCGGCAATACCAAGGCCCATTGTTGCTATCCAGCCACCACCATCATCCCCAGGCATTAGCCACTTCGCCAGCGCACCAGCAATAAGCCCAAGAATAATCCAAGAAATAATTCCCATGCTTTATCCTCGCTATCAGTTGCTTGAATAGTTCCTGATAGAGCTTAGACAAGGTCGTTTGATATGGGTATATACCCAAGTGACTTCAGGCGGCAGATCGCACCTTATTGCACTAATCTTAAAAATCACACGGCTTACTCATCTAAAGCCTTCCCTGCGTGAGGACAATGTATATGTTGAACAAACTAACTGTTGGTTTTTTCATACTCTTGGTATCACTGCTCACCGGTTGTGGTGAAAGTCCCCCTCCGGCACCGGCTCCTGAAGTGGAAGAAAGTGTCGAGGTCATGGAGGTAACTGAAGGTTCGGACGTTCCTACTGAAACAGAGGACGCCGAAGAAGCTGATGAACCTGAAGCATCAGAGCCTGAGGGTTCAGAAGAAACAGACAGCGCAGATGGGGATTCTTACTAGCTAACCTCCGAGGCTAAACGCTTTACCAACCTCACTCCCAAAGGTTAAACATATCGCATTAACCTTTGGGAAATCCTCCCAATCCTTAATCCCAACCGCAATTGGCCCTTGTGCTCGAGATAATCTGGCCGAGACACAGATGCGGCCACAAATGTACTTTGTCACACATACACCAGCCAATTTGCGCTAAATGGTGGTAACATCGAAGGATTACAACCGCTTTTTGGCCATCGTAACATCAGCCAAGGGCAGATTTTGCCAAAGAAGCCTTTACTACCAAGGACACCAAAATCAATGAAAGTCATCTCGTTCAACATCAACGGCCTTCGTGCTCGCCTTCATCAACTGCAAGCTTTGATCGACAAACACCAGCCAGACGTGATCGGCCTGCAGGAAATCAAAGTCCATGACGAGGCCTTCCCGATCGAAGATGTCGAAGCGATGGGCTACAAGGTTTACCACCATGGCCAGAAAGCCCACTACGGTGTCGCCATGCTGTGCAAGCAAGAGCCGGTTGAAGTGCGCAAAGGCTTCCCAACCGATGACGAAGAGGCCCAGCGCCGGATGATCATGGCAACCTTCGAGCAGGAAGATGGCCGCAAGGTCACGGTACTAAACGGCTACTTCCCGCAGGGTGACAACATCAGCCACGAAACCAAGTTCCCGGCCAAAGAGAAATTCTATGCCGACCTGATGACCTACCTCAACGATCACCACAACAACGACGAAGAGGTGATTGTAATGGGCGATATCAACATCAGCCCAATCGATCTGGATATCGGTATCGGCCCGGCCAATGCCAAGCGCTGGCTGAAAACCGGCAAGTGCTCATTCCAGCCTATCGAGCGCGAATGGCTCAACACATTGATGGATTGGGGCTTTGTCGATACCTTCCGCCAGCTGCACCCTGACGTTGACGATAAGTTCTCGTGGTTCGACTACCGCTCTAAAGGCTTCGTCGATAACCGCGGTCTGCGTATCGACGTGGTTCTGGCAACGCCGTCACTGGCCGAACGCTGTGTAGAAGCCGGAATTGATTACGAACTGCGCGGTATTGACAAGCCGTCAGACCATGCCCCTATTTGGTCGACTTTCAAATAAGCCCGTTGTCCAAGCTATATCAGAGAGTGGGAGCTCACTCCCCTCTCTGGCAATGAATGACACATGTTGACTCACAAGGAAAGAAGATGAAACTGTTTGTATTTGATCACTGCCCTTTCTGCATCAAAGCCATGATGGTGGCTGGCCTTAAAAAGGCTGACATCGAATTGGTCTACCTGCAAAACCATGATGTGGATGCCCGTATCGACAAAGTCGGGGCCAATCTGGTCCCTATCCTGCAAAAAAAAGACGGCAGCTACATGGCTGAAAGCTTGGATATCGCCGCCTATATCGATGCGCTTGACGGCAACCCGATTCTGGCAACCGGCAGCAACGACGACAACATCAGCGCGTGGGCCGATATTGCCCGTCCATTCAGCAGCCGCTTGCTCTACCCACGCTGGATGAAGGTCGACTTGCCGGAGTTCCAGTGTGAAGAAGCCAAGGCATGGTTTACCAAAAACAAAACCGCGATGATCGAGCAGGACTTCGACGATGCCTTCAGCAAGTCCGATGCGTACCTAGCCGAACTCAATGCCTCTTTCGACAAGCTGTCATGGCTGCAGCTACCGTCGGAGCGCAACAATGTGTTGAGCTACGATGACGTCAACCTATTCCCGTCCCTTCGCAACCTGACCGTGGTAAAAGGCGTTAAGTTCCCAGCCCGCATCCGCCAATACATCGATGAGGTGGCAGCACTGACATCGACATCGCTATACGACGATATCGCGGTTTAAGCACCTGATATTGCAGATAACAAATAAAAAGAAGCCCAGCCAATTGGCTGGGCTTCTTTTATCTAATAGACGACTTGACGAATTTTACGACTCAATCCCTACGACAATGGCCGCATGTGCCTCATCCAGCGTCCCTCAAGCTTACGGAAGCCCCACAGGATGATGAATGTCAGTGCCATATAGAACATCCCTGCGAACAGATAAGACTCAAATGGCGCGTAGTAGCGGGAATTGACAATCTTCGCGGCACCAGTCAAATCGACAATCGTCACGATACCGGCCACCGCTGAGCCATGGAGCATGAAGATCACCTCGTTACTGTAGGCTGGTAGCGCACGGCGCAACGAGCTTGGCAGGATAATGCGGCGGAACGCCTGCGCCGGACTCATGCCATACGCCTTAGCCGCCTCAATTTCACCCTTCGGCATACTGTTGATCGAGCCACGGACAATCTCTGCGGTGTAGGCAGCGGTATTGAGCACAAAAGCCACCAGCGCGCAGAACCATGCCTCCTGCCAAAGCGTTCCTTGTACAACAATCACCTGGCTTAGGCCGTAATAAATCAAGTACAACTGGATCAGCAGCGGGGTGCCGCGGAAAAAATAGATAAATGCCCAGGCCGGCCCATACACCAACGGCACCTTGCTGTTCCGGGCAATCCCGATGGGTACGGCGATCACCAAGCCAATTACCAGTGCAGCGGCAACCAACCACACCGTGGTATAAAAGCCCTGCCAATAAATCGGCCACGAGTCGGCCAGAATACTGAAGTCCATAGCTACCTCGTGTGAATACTGAATTTACGCTCCGCCCACTTAAGACCAGAGGTCGAGAGCGAAGTGAAAAGAAGGAAAATAACCGCGACCGCCATATAGAAGGTAAATGGCATCTGGGTTGTCCCGGCGGCCAGCGCGCCTTTGCGCACCATATCATCAAGGCCAATCACGGAAACCAGAGCCGTGGTTTTGAGCAGTACCAGCCAGTTATTACCAAAGCCCGGCAAGGCATGGCGGATCATCTGCGGCAGCAGAATACGACGGAAAGAGAGGAAACTGCTCATTCCGTAAGCCTTACCGGCTTCGAGCTCACCTTTGTCGACAGCGAGGATCGCACCACGGAATGTCTCAGCCATGTAGGCACCGAAGATAAACCCAATCGTCAAGATCCCGGCAATAAACGGACTGATCTCTACATAATCGGGAAGATAGGCTGTCCACTCGTGATTAGGATCCGATGAGGTGAAATATTCATTGAGAAACTCGTTGATCCGGTAGAGGCTGTCGTTGAGCAGCATCTGCCCACCGAAAAAAATCAGCATCATCAACACCAAATCCGGAATACCGCGGATCACTGTGGTATAGAAGGTGGCGATAGCTCTTGCCCAGCGATAAGGAGATAGCTTGGCTAACGCGCCTAGCATGCCCAATATCATCGCCAGCACCAGTGATAGCAAAGCGACTTGCAGGGTGATCCATGCCCCTTCCACCAATGACCACTCATAACCTTTCAAATCAATCAAAAGGAAGCTCCTTGTTACTGCTTAGGAGAATGATCCCAAAGGTGAACTCCTTTGGGATCACAGCAAAGTTACTACTGATCACTCACCGTAAACATCGTAAGCAAAGTACTTAGAAGCGATTTGCTGGTAGATACCTTTCTCACGGAGTGACTTGATCGCTTCATCAAGCTGCTTGGTCAAATCTTTGTCTTGCTTGCGCACCGCGATACCGAACCCGTCACCGAACCACTTAGGATCAGTCAGCGATGGGCCGATAAACTCATAGCTGTCACCGCCAGGTTTGTTCAACAGACCCTCTTCCAATGCGGAAGCATCGCCTAGGACAGTGGCAATACGGCCGGCTTTCAGATCGAGGTAAGCATCATCGAATGAGCCATAACGAACAATTTCAACCGAACCGTCAAAATTATCGGTCAGGTACTTATCATGAGTAGTCGCACGCTGAACCCCCACTTTAACCCCTTTCAGGCCTTCTTTGGTGAAGTCGAGCTCCGTGCCTTTCTTGGCAACAAACTTGTTAGGAATAAGGGCATATTTGCCAGTAAAATCGACACGCTTCTTACGCTCTTCTGTGATAGACATTGCGGCAATGATGGCATCGTATTTACGCGCCAGCAGTGATGGAATGATCCCGTCCCAGTCCTGCGCAACGATTTGGCATTTGGCTTCCAGCTCTTTACACAGTGCATTGGCCATATCGACATCGAAACCGCGAAGCTCACCATTTGGCTCAGTCCAGCTAAATGGAGGGTAAGCTCCTTCAATACCAAAACGCACGGTCTTCCACTCTTTAGCCTGTACGGCTGTGGTACCCAAAGCTGTTACAACGGCTGCCGCCAAAATCCATTTTTTCATTGTTTACTCCTGCTGTACTTTTTAGTCTGTTGTTTGCATGCCATTGGCGATCCTTCCCTCACTGACTCCCCATCCCCAAACAGGTCGTCATGGATCACCGTTTTGCTAATGAAATCGTTAATATATTGATGAAATAAATTGCTGGAGACGCTCTGACTCTGGGTTAGAGAACAGCTTGGCCGGATCGCCCTGCTCTTCCACTTTCCCCTGGTGCAAGAACATCACCTGGTTGGATACGTCACGGGCAAAGGCCATTTCATGGGTCACCACCAGCATGGTCCTGCCTTCCTGTGCCAAATCCTGCATGACCCCCAACACTTCACCAACCAGCTCCGGGTCAAGGGCCGAGGTTGGTTCATCGAATAGCATCACTTCAGGGTCCACCGCTAATGCACGGGCAATAGCGGCACGCTGCTGCTGTCCCCCCGACAAATGCCCCGGGTAATAGTTACGGCGCTCATAAAGGCCAACCTTTTTCAGCAATGCTTCGCCGCGTTCAATGGCCTCGGCCTTAGGAACACCGAGGACATGCACCGGAGCTTCAATCACATTGCCCAATACCGTCATGTGCGACCATAAGTTGAACCCCTGAAATACCATTGCCAAGCGAGAGCGAATACGCTGTACTTGTTTTTCATCGACAGGCAGAAATTCTCCCTGTCGATTATTTTTCATTTTAATCAATTCACCGTTAACCCAGATCTCACCTTGAGTCGGTGTTTCCAATAGATTGATACAACGCAGGAAAGTACTCTTACCTGAACCGGATGAGCCGATAATTGAAATTACATCACCACGGTGGGCCGTTAACGATATGCCTTTTAGAACTTCGTTCTGGCCAAAAGACTTATGCAAATCCCTTACATCAAGCGCCACTTCACCAACCATGTGCGCCAACTCCTGTTACTCCGTGAATTACCAATATCCCTTCACCGTATAACTCAATGGTGGGATTCAACGTGCCCGAAAGCGCTAAATATCGCCTGTTTTCCGAACACTTTTATCGACGGTATCACTAGAAATAAAATTTGGCAACATTTCATTAACCAGCACAAAGCGGGAATAACCAGTCAAGTTTTCAGAATAAAACCGCAAAAAGCCACAATTTCAACGACATTGAACTATTTCACTGCTTGGGGTAATTTAAGTAGCAAAATACACAGCCGGATAAAATATGCCTGTTAAATCAATAATTACAGTAAATTCAACGTTCTTAACCCAACGCATGACCAGCCTGTTACTGCTTGTTTTTAGCACGATTTATCCGTTTAGCTATGCAGTTGCCACCCAGCCACAATCTGTAACAATTCTGACGGTTGTTCCGGAGTACAAAGATGCGGTGACTGCCAACTTTAACCCTTTTTCAAAAGGGAGCATGCCTACAACCCATGAGTTCATATTTGAACCGCTGATCATCTTCAATACACTGCAAAATAACAAGCCGGAATACCGCCTGGCGACCCATTACCAGCTCGACAAGGATCTGATGGGGATTAGCTTTTCGCTTCGTGAAGGTGTGAAGTGGTCGGATGGAAAACCATTCAGTGCCGATGACGTATTTTTCTCGTTCTCCCTCGCACTTAAATATCCAGAACTTGACTCACATGGCATCGGACTATGGGTCGAGTCTATCGAAAAGCGCAATGCCCATGAGGTCTATTTCAGGCTGAAAAAGCCCAACGCCTTGGTCGCCTATACCCTTGTCCTGCTTCCCATCATACCCAGGCACCAATGGCAGAAGGTGGACAATTTCGCTCAGTTTACCAATCCAGTCCCTGTCGGTACCGGGCCTTTTACCGAAATCAAAGACCTCGACGAGAATGGCTACCTGCAATGCGCCAATCCGGTATACTGGCAGGCCGATAAACGGCAGATCGACTGTTTGCGCTACCCGAAGGTGACCACCAACGACGATTTTATCTCGCGTATTGCACAAGGAGAGTTCGACTGGACCGGTAGTTTCATTCCGGATATTGAACGCCACTACGCCTCGTACTCGCCGGACTTCAAATACTGGCTACCACCCGCCAGCAACGTCAGCCTGATGTTCAACTTCAGGGCCGCCGATCCTGATGTGCGAGCCCTGTTCAACAGGGTGGAGTTTCGCCGTGCCATTTCAATGACACTGCAACGTCAGTTGTTGATTGATATCGCCGCTTTCGGGCAGGGAAAACCCTCACGGTACGCGTCGGGGATGAGTGATCGCTTCCGTTCTTGGGCCGATCCTGTCATCACGGAAAAATACCTGCCTTACATGTCCTACAACCCGATGCTGGCAGGGGATCTGCTCGACAAAATTGATCTTGTCGACAGCAATGGTGATGGCTGGCGCGATCTGCCCGGCGGAAACCCGTTAGCGCTCACTATCATCACCCCCAAGGGCTGGTCAGATTTCAACACCACCGCCCAGCTGATCAGTGAAATGATGCTACGTATCGGGATCAAGGTAACGCCAATTCAAGCGGATTTCCTGCAGTTTAACGAACAGCTCGCCCATGCAGATTACCAGTTAGCGATTACCAACTACCCGCAAGGGCCGACCCCCTTCAAGTACTTTGACATGGCGTTCAACAGTACCTACCAGGCACCGCACTATCCCCGCTATGCCATGCACTATTACCAGAATGCCCGGGTCGATGCGCTGCTGGCGCAGTTTCCGATCGCCGAAACCAACCAGCAACGCCACCAAATCATCCGCGAGCTCAACCAGCTCATCGCCAACCAGCAGGTCACTGTCCCGCTCTATAACACGGTTGAGTTCTACCAGTACAACACCAGCCGGTTCGAAGGCTGGTTCAACAAAGATAACCCGGTTGCCAGCCCGCTGATTTGGCCGCAGGCCCCCGAACGGTTGCTGCATGTCCTCGCCTTGCGGCCAAAAGAGCAACCTGCAAAGCCGCGATAAGGCTTATCGGAGAATCGAGTAGGAGGAGGCCTCACGGCCTCCGTCCTCTCACACCACCGTACAAGCGTGGGTCGCATACGGCGGTTCCGAATATATTTTCAGTGACTCATACCCATCTCTCAATGAGTACATGCCCATCTCCTTGAACCGTTTCGTTGGCATGGCCTGATTGAGCTGCGGCGATAAAGCCAGATGCCACCATCCTTTCTCTGACATCGCTAGCTTCCAAGCATTGCGCTCGTTTACGCCTTCTTGGCGTAACCATGTCGCTATGCTGTGTCTGCGTTTTCGCTGCTTGAGTCGGTAGCACCGTAAGCGCCGTCTTATCCATTCATCCAAGCGCTGCATCGCGCTTTTCCGCATGGCGAGCTTGAAGTAGTGTTGCCAACCTCTTAGATATTGAGTTAGTTCGACTATTACTGTCTTCAACTCTCGTCCTCGATTCCGCTTCGTTATTTGACGCACTCGCTTCTTCATGTGAGTTTGTGCTGTCTTCGAGATATGGATACTTCCATCTCGTTGGAAGCGATGGCCTAAGTAAGTCCGCTCTGTCACTCTTGTTGCCGCACTCTTCTCCCGGTTGACCGTGAGTTTCAGTTTCTGCTCCAAGAACTCCGTTATCGAGGCTTTTACTCGATTTGCGGCTTCCTCACTGTGTACGTAGATTTGGCAGTCGTCTGCATATCGGCAGAACTTATGCCCTCTTCGTTCAAGCTCTTTATCCAACTCATCTAATACGATATTTGATAGCAGCGGAGATAATGGGCCACCCTGTGGTGTCCCTCGTTGCCTCTGCTCGACTAACCCGTTTCGCATTATGCCTGCCTGTAGGTATGACCTGATCAGCTTCAGTACCCGTTTATCTGTGATATCTTCGATAGCCTGTGCATCAGCCTATCGTGGTTCACGGTATCGAAGTATTTCGCTAGGTCAACATCGACTACATAACCCCGCCCCTCCCTGATGTAGTGGCTTGCTGCCGCCAGAGCATGGTGGGCACTACGGTTGGGCCTGAACCCGTAACTGCTGTTGGAGAACTTAGGTTCGTAGATATCTGTCAGGACTGATGTGATGGCCTGTTGGACAATCCTATCAAGTACCGTTGGGATACCTAGCTGCCTCACTCCCCCACTAGGTTTAGGGATTTCTACACCCAAGACGGGTTGGGGTTGATAGCTACCGTCCAGAAGGCTCTGGCGGAGCGCTTGCCCATTGGAAGACTGCCGAAGCACCGAGATAGTGGCTGCTATGTCGAGTTTATCAACCCCAGCACATCCCTTGTTCTTCTTTACTCTTCTCAGGGCTTGGTTCAGATTCGTTGATGAACAGATCTGCTCCATCAACTGAGTTGAGGTCACCAAGACTCGTCCTCCTGTCTACGCCAAACATGCTTGTCATTCTTCGTAGCCATGAGCGTCACTTGCGGTGTTGCCCATTGGTACGTAGAGATATTGTTCATCTTGCTATGACTCCACATGATTGAGTGTCTAGTGACTGCTTCTTGATATATTCAGTTCCGGCCTTCCCTTGGGTTGTACTTCCCCAAGGTACTATGCCTTCTGCTGACTTCTTATTAACCGTCACGCAGCATCACTGCTGCACTAGTCTCGTCCGAGACAGCTAATAAGATCTCCCGAGGTAAGACGTTGTTCTTTCACTTGGTTGTGCCTGATTTACCCGTACACACTTCCCGTCGAGGCATTGGGCTATTCTATATATGGCTAGGTTACCCAAGTTGTACTGGCCTACTATCAGATTTCTGTTCGTCACAACCAAGTTTTGCCGTTTGCTTCCTTCAGATCCCACCTCACGGTGGACACCCTTGCATAGGCTAACGGTTCTCGCTCGACTGAGCCCGTAGAGGACTTTCACCTCCTAGAACAACGCCATGCTCGGCGCACCAATAAAAAAGCGAGCCCACAGGCTCGCTTTCCTTTAGGTTGAACAGTTAACGCTCATTACACCATGGCGGCACCGGCAAACAGCAACACTACGGTCACAACCAATACCATAATCACAAACGGCATCACCCATTTCAGGAAACGCTCGTAAGGGATTTTCGCCAATGCCAAACCGGCAACCAGGTGACCGGCGGTTGGGGCGAAGATGTTGATCCAACCACTTGCTGACTGGTAAGCGGTAATGATCAGATCACGGCCGATCCCCGAGAAGTCCGCCAGCGGTGCCATCAGTGGCATTGACACGGTCGCCAAGCCCGAGGTGGATGGGATGAAAAAGCTGAGCACGATATGGACGAAGTAGGTCACGACCACAAACACACCAGAAGACAGGCCGGTTACCACACCCTCAGCCCAATTGAGGATAGTATCGATGATCACACCGTTATCCATCACGACATAGATACCACGGGCAACCGCGACGACCAATGCAACACCAATCAGATCTTTGGCCCCTTCAATGAAAGTCTTGATGAATTCGCCTTCGTGCATGCGGTTGATCACCGCAATCAAGATGGCTGCGGCCAAGAACAGGGTCGACAGCTCATCAAACCACCACCACAGGGTTGGAATCGCGGTGATCCCCATGTCTTCCCATGGAATAACACCGTAGATCATCACCAGGAAGGCACCGAAGAAGATCCCCATGGTCCATTTCTGCTTGGTGGTGAACTCGCCGGTATCCTCATTGACGTGGGAAAACTCATCGTCGAACTCGATATCCGCCAATACCGAATTGGCTTTATCCGCTTTGACCTTCGAGGCGTAGCGCATCACGTACCAAGAAGCCAGTACAATCAAGATAGCCAGCTGGATAACACGGAGCACAATACCATCACCGATTGGCAGGCCAGCAAAGCCGGACGCGATACCGGTTGCAAATGGGTTGACGGTCGAGGCCAGTACCCCGACACCGGAGCCCAACAGGATGATCCCTGCAGCCACCATGCGATCATACCCCGCCACCGCCATCACCGGCAGGATCACCGCCCAGAATGCCACGGTTTCTTCGGCCATCCCGTAAGTGGAGCCACCCAGGGCGAACAAGGTGATCAACACCGGGATCATCATCTGCTCGCGGCCGCGAAACTTGCGTACAATCGCCGCCACGCCCGAGTCCATCGCGCCGGTGCGCATGGTCACGGCAAGGAAACCACCGATCACCAAGACGAACAGCGCCACATCGACAGCCTTGTGGAAGCCCTTGATCGGTGCCATCAGGATATCAATTACCCCCTGCGGCGAGGACTCCAGCTCCTGGTAGGTGCCGGGAATAGGCAGCAGCCGCTCACCGCCGTCGTAATCCAGCACTTCCGCCGCCGGGATCACCACATCCGTGCCATTGACCAGGTAGTCATATTTACCTGCAGGCATGATCCAGGTCAGCAAGGCCACAAGGGCAATAATGGAAAAAAGAATGGTGTAAACAGTCGGCATTTTGAAAGATCGTTTCATTTTGCCAGCCTCTGTAGTCGTGGTCATAGCTCTACTCCCTGCAGCTGATAAATCGCGTTGGCATACACATTCATTGCTTTGAGCATGTCATCAATAATCAAATATTCATTCGGCATGTGCTCAACCTTGTCGCGGCCGGGGAAAATTGCCCCATAAGCCACGCAGTTTGGGATTGCACGGGCATAGGTTGCCCCACCGGATGTCATCGGCTCGCTGTCCATATCCCCGCTGATTTCTTGATAGGCACTCATCAGGGTTTGGATCACCGGGCTTTCTGCAGGCATATACAAGGAAGGTAGCACATCAAATTCCTCGTAGCGCAGCCCATACTGCTCAGCCACGGCCTGAATATCATTATCAAAGTCGGCTTTTTCGAAAGTCACCGGTACCCGGATATCAATCCCGAGCTTGCTTGCCTGCTCATTGATCTCTAGCTGGGCAACATTGAAGGTCAATCGGCCACTGACATCTGCCACCGGGCCGAAAATCTCTTTGGCATTGGCATCCTCCCCGACCTGCTCGGCCACAAATTTAATGGCAGGATGGGTCACTCCAATCTGGCGCAGTGCTAGGCACAGTCGCGCTATTGCATTGACACCTTTGATATCGCTGGCTGCTGAGTGGGCTGCCTTGCCAAACACCGTGACTTCGGCATCTTCGGCGGTAAAGTCATAACCCAGCTTATCGAGCTGCGAGGCGAGCTCTTCCCAGAGCGGCCCTTCATATTTAGCCAACTCGGGTACGGCATTGAGGGCGCCGCCGCACGCCAGCGACAGCACGTTATCGCCCGGGCCGTGCAGCCAGGACTGGATCAGCATTTTTTCTGCATGGATTAACGGGAAGGCAGAATCTGGGGTAAACCCACAGCTTGGTACTTCTTCTATTTCTAAGTAACGATCAATACAGCGCCACAGGGTTTCTTCATCAGTACCGAAGATAAAGCGGATGCGCTTATTGAGTACCACACCGCTATCGAGCAAGGCTTTGACCGCAAAAATCGCGGCTAAGGTTGGCCCTTTGTCGTCTTGGGTTCCCCGCCCGTAAAGTCGGCCATCTCGGATCTCCGGGCTAAATGGCTCCGAGTGCCAAGCCGACAACTCTCCGGTTGGCACCACATCCAAATGGCCCAACACGCCTATCATTTGTTCGCCATCACCAATTTCGGCATAGCCGTAATACCCTTTGTGGTCCTTATAGATAGCAAACCCCAAGTCGTGGCATAGCCGCAGTGTTTCGTCCAGGCAGTCATCTATCGGCTTACCAAACGGCTTACCGCTATCATCTTCCTGGTAGACACTGGGAATCGCCACCAAACGCTTCACTGCGGCAATATAGTCATCACGCAGCACGTCGATATTTGATGCTATTGTTGCTTTCATCGTATCCCTCTTTGACTTCATCTACTTTTATCTGCACAGACGAACGTCCACCGACAAAAGTAGTGAATCTCTATTTTATGCCAGAATTTTTAGGTAGTTGGATCTCATCTGACCAATTCATTCTGCTACAAGCAGTAAGGAATAACTGTGACTACTTTCACTGCTCGTCCGCGCAAGGTGGGATTGCGGTCAAAATATCGACAAAATGTTTCTGGTTCTTGATTTCGCCCACATTTAGGCATCCGCTGTATTATTAGTTATACTTCGCGCCATTCACACTCCTGTCATGTGACGAGATCGATCATGAAAACACAAATCCCCGGAAAAAACGCCGCGCTGGAAGACACCATCGAACGCTTCCAAACCCAACTAAAAGCGTTTGGTTTTAATCTAAGCAGCATTGACAATGCTTCGTGGCACAACCCGATCCCGAATGTCTGGTCTGTACAGGTTCAAGATATCGATGCACCGATGAACGTCACCATTGGCAAGGGAACAACCCAACAAGCTGCACTGGCATCGGCGCTGGGTAAGCACTTAGAGCGTTTGGCAACCAATGACTTTTATGCCAACCACTACTTGGGAGCAGCCGTCGCAAACGGCGAGTTTGTTCATTACCCAAATGAACAATGGTTCCCGATTGATCTTGAGGAAAATCTGCCACCGGAAGCGATCCTGGACGAGCGCCTAACCCAGTTTTACGATCCGACCCTTGAGTTACTGGGTACCGATTTGATCGATCTGCAATCAAGCAACATGGCACGCGGGATCTGCACCCTGCCGTTTGAGCGCCAGAGTGACAAGCAAGTTATCAACATGCCAGTGAATATCATTGGCAACCTGTATGTATCCAACGGTATCGCCGCGGGTAACACCCTATTCGAAGCCCGCACCCACGCCCTGTGCGAGATCATTGAGCGCCATATCAAGCACCGCATCTTGGCCCAGTCAATTGACCTGCCGGCACTTCCTGAGCGCAGACTCAACCACTCAGCGTCGATTAAAGAGTCGTTTGATGCCCTTAAGGCGCACGGCTTTAGCGTCAATGGCTATGACGCATCTCTTGGCGGTAAATACCCAGTGGTCTGCGTAGCCCTGGGCCTCCAAGGCTGCAACATGCATTTTGCTTCTTTCGCGGCTCATCCATCGTTTGAAATTGCCCTCGAGCGCGCGGTCACTGAACTTGTTCAGGGCCAGAGTATTGATGATCTCAAAGCACTACTGAGCCCCTCTTTGCAAAGCGAAGGCGCCAACGAAGACTTCACACCAGAAATTCAATTGGCCGAGTCAACGGGCCTCATCGCTTCAGCCCAGCTTGATAGTGAATCAGAAATGGAGCCCGCAGCATGGGATCTCAGCGACACCTCTGAAGCACAGTTCAACCATTTGATGGGGCTGTTGCAGGCCGCGGGGGCCGACGCCTACATCGCGGATTATGATCATCTGGGCGTGAATTGCTGCCGCATCATCGTCCCAGGCTGGTCTGAGATTACCCCGGTAGAAGATCTGATTGAAGCCAACAACAACGCTGCCCTGGAGCTGCGAGAGGTGTTGTTGGCGCTACCTGCCATTGAGTGGGATGCCGAGCAGTACGCAGAGATGTTCCACATTGTCGAAGAAGAGTTCGATGACGATACCCTGCTGCACAAACTACTTGGCATGGAAGTTCAGGCCGGGGATGCCTGGCAAACCCTTCGTGTCGGTGAGCTTAAAGGTCTAATTGCTTTAGCAGGCGGCGATCTCGAGCTGGCTCTGGAGTTCGCCAACTGGAGCGTGGCATACAACGCCGCAACCTATAGTGCCGAGCGCCTAAACTTTTTCCGCTGCCTCGTCGACAGTTTAGAGCTGGCGCTGGACGAAGAGCGTGATCCGACAACGTGCAAAGCGGACTTCGAGCGTACATTTGGCAACGATACTGTCGCAGCCGCCTGGGGGGCGATTGAAGGCAATATTCATTTCTACGGCCTGACAGCTGGTGATCTCACCATGAGCCAGTTCCCTGCTCATCAGCAACTGCTGCAGTCTTACCAAAAGCTGCAAGTGGCTAAGAAAGCCGAACAACGCTAATTCCCGCCAGTAATCGCCCAGGTTGGTCACCTTCAACCTGGGCTGTTTTGTACTTTGTTTACAAGCTTGCCGCCCTTCCTGACTCGCCAATCATTCAAAAAAAGTTGAATACAATCTTCAAATTGCTGTTACGTGCCTGCTACTTTTTAGGTAATCCGACTGTAGCCCGCAATATCCGCACGTCAGAATTAAAACCACACTAAAAACAATTACATAAAGACCAATAACCGGCCAAGCACACATTTCACAAATTTACTTTTGTTATAAAGTTTCTTTCATATTTAGCAACAATTGTACTTTGCGCTCAATTTTTTTTGGTTTTTTTCTTACAAAATTTTAGTGAGAGTGATCGAGATCAATTCAATAAAAGTGGACAAGCGGTACACTGCAGCCAAATTTGGTGAAATTAAATTACACTTAACAACTGCTTGGCTTAAATTTCGATGAAATGCAGATATGTTGAGTGAATTTCAACCAGCATATAAATAAAAATTATCTTAAATGTAGAACGAGGCACTTATGTCATCACAAGAAAGAAGTTATCAGGAGCTGCACCGCCCTGCATCTGACTTCGCTAGTCGCTCAGACTATCTTGATCATGAGCTGAAAATCATGAAGCCACGCCGCTGGAAGCTTAACCTTCCAGGCCGTGACTTCCGTTTTGAGCTTGAAGATTTGGTTCCGGCACTAGCGGGTACGATTGCTATTATCGCGATGTACTCATCAGTTGCTATGTCATGGGCTGATGGCCTGACTGCCGCTTGGGATCACGTTGAGCTGGGCAAAACCTTCGCTATCGAAGTTGCCCGTGTAGAGATGCTCATCCCAGCACTTCTTTTCTGTATTCTTGCCTCGGGCTTCTTTAACCCACGTGCCAACCTGGCGGGTAACCACGGTCCAATGATCCCGTTGATCGGTACCATTGCACTGGCAGGTGCTCACCCACTGGCGCTGGCTATCCTGATTGGTGTGTTCGGCCTATTGCTGAGCTACTTCAAAGGGGGCTCGAAACTGGTCAACCTCACCAGTGAAGGTGTGGCCGGTGGTCTGCTTATCTTCCTCGGCTTTACCGGGGCAATGAGCCAGATTGGCGACATCCAGTCTTGGGCTGTGGGTCTTGAAAGTGCTGACGTCGCAAAAGGTAGCTTGGGCTACATCGGCTTGGTGGTTCTGGCGGTAAACATCATTCTCTATGCTTACCTTGCCAAAGTGAACAAGCGCTGGCTGGCGATCCCTGCTTGTGCGGTAACCGGCTTGGTAGTTTCACTTGCACTTGGTGCGGGCTTTGACCTAGTATTCGAAACCGAGACAGGTTTGCCTAACCTAAACCCAGTTTACTGGTGGGGTAGCACAGAGCAAGGTTGGATGCTTGGTCTTCCTGGTGTTGAGCACTTCATTGCTTCTCTACCGTTCGCAATTCTTGCGGTAGCAATGTGGTCACCAGACTTCCTGGGTCACCGTATCTTCCAGGAGCTGAACTACCCGAAAGGCACTGACCGCGTTCTGATGGACGTTGATGACACCATGACAACGTGTTCGCTTCGCCAGATGGTAGGTACCGCGGTTGGTGGTTGTAACATCACGTCATCTTGGGGTACTTACATTATCCCAGCGGGTATTGCCAAGCGTCCGATTCCTGCGGGTGCGATCCTACTAGGTACTTTCTGTATCATCGTAGCGATCCTTGGTTTCCCGATGGACGTAGCAGTATGGCCACCAGTGATGCGTATCGCACTGCTTGTAGGTGTATTCCTACCGCTGCTTGAAGCGGGTGTGCAGATGGTGAAAGACACCAAAGATTCACAAGCTGCTGGTATCTGTGTATTTGCAGCTATCGTTGCTAACCCAGTTCTAGCTTGGGCACTGACCATGCTGCTGGATAACAACGGCCTAATCGGTAACAAAGAACGTGCAGCTAAGCTGTCTGTTGTCGATAAAATCGTCATTCCGGCGGGCGCACTAATCATTTGTTTGGTTGCGATGCTGGCAGTAGGTATGCTTGAGGGCCAGTACGGCATTCCAGCACTACTGTAAGAACGACTTAAGGGCAGTGCGTGCACTGCCCTATCAATTAGTGTTTTTAGCACTAATACGAATAATCAAAACATCGCTATCCTGACACGTTTTTTGGTTATCCGTATTATTGTTTATATAAAGTGTACTGTTCACCGTTTGGTGAGGCTGGCTCAACAGTCACCGCAGTACGTGTTTTTTCTACTAAAAAGGTAGGTATGTCATGGCAGAGCAATTTGCTAAAGCTTGGGAAGGGTTCGCTGAAGGCGAATGGCAGAACGAAGTAAACGTTCGCGACTTTATCCAGAAAAACTACACTCCATATGAGGGTGATGAGTCTTTCCTAGTTACTGAAGGTACTGAGGCAACTAACAAGCTTTGGGATCAGGTAATGGAAGGTATCAAGCAGGAAAACAGCACTCACGCTCCTGTTGATTTCGATACTTCTCTTATCTCTACCATCACTGCTCACGACGCAGGTTACATCAACAAAGATCTAGAGACTATCGTTGGTCTTCAGACTGAAGCTCCGCTTAAGCGTGCAATCATGCCTAACGGCGGCGTGCGCATGATCGAAGGTTCTTGTAAAGCTTACGGCCGTACTCTAGACCCACAGGTTTCTAAGATCTACTCTGAGTACCGTAAAACGCACAACCAAGGCGTTTTCGACGTTTACTCTCCAGACATCCTTAAGTGTCGTAAATCTGGTGTTCTAACTGGCCTTCCAGATGCATACGGCCGTGGTCGTATCATCGGTGACTACCGTCGTGTTGCACTGTACGGTATCGACTTCCTAATGAAGGAAAAAGTTGCTCAGTTCCACTCTACTCAAGCTAAGCTAGAGTCTGGCGAAGATCTTCAGATGACTATGCAGCTTCGTGAAGAGCTTCAAGAGCAGCACCGTGCACTAGGTCAGATGAAAGAAATGGCAGCTAAATACGGCTTCGACATTTCTAATCCTGCAACTGACGCGAAAGAAGCTATCCAGTGGCTATACTTCGGCTACCTAGCAGCGGTTAAATCTCAGAACGGCGCGGCAATGTCTCTAGGCCGTACGTCTACTTTCCTAGATATCTACGTTGAGCGTGATATCGCGGCTGGTAAGATCACTGAGGTTGAAGCTCAGGAAATGATCGACCACTTCGTAATGAAACTACGTATGGTTCGTTTCCTACGTACTCCTGAGTACGATGAGCTATTCTCTGGCGACCCAATCTGGGCAACAGAATCTATGGGTGGTATGGGTGTTGACGGCCGTACGCTAGTAACGCGTACTAACTTCCGTTTCCTAAACACGCTATACACTATGGGTCCTTCTCCAGAGCCGAACATCACTGTTCTATGGTCTGAGCAGCTACCTGACGGCTTCAAGCGTTTCTGTGCGAAAGTATCTATCGATACTTCTTCTATCCAGTACGAAAACGACGACCTAATGCGTCCTGACTTCAACAACGATGACTACGCTATCGCTTGTTGTGTATCGCCAATGGTTATCGGTAAGCACATGCAGTTCTTCGGTGCTCGTGCAAACCTTGCTAAGACGCTTCTATACGTTATCAACGGCGGTGTGGATGAGAAACTTAAGCTACAGGTTGGTCCTAAGACTGAGCCAATGATGGACGAAGTGCTAGACTTCGACAAAGTTTACGCTGGCCTAGACAGCTTCATGGACTGGCTAGCTAAGCAGTACGTGACTGCACTAAACGCAATCCACTACTCTCACGACAAGTACAGCTACGAAGCAGCGCTTATGGCTCTACATGACCGTGATGTTCGCCGTACTATGGCTTGTGGTATCGCTGGTCTTTCTGTTGCTGCTGACTCACTAGCTGCTATCAAGTACGCTAAAGTTAAGCCAGTACGTGACGAAGACAACATCGCAATCGACTTCGAAATCGAAGGCGACTATCCGAAGTTCGGTAACAACGACGCTCGCGTTGATGACATCGCTTGTGAGCTTGTTACTAGCTTCATGAACAAGATCCGTAAGCTTAAGACTTACCGTGATGCGGTTCCTACTCAGTCTATCCTTACTATCACTTCAAACGTGGTATACGGTAAGAAGACTGGTAACACGCCTGACGGTCGTCAAGCAGGTGCTCCATTCGCACCAGGTGCTAACCCAATGCACGGCCGTGACGAGAAAGGTGCGGTAGCGTCTCTAACTTCAGTAGGTAAACTACCATTTGCTGATGCGAAAGACGGTATCTCTTACACCTTCTCTATCGTACCTAACGCACTAGGTAAAGAGCAGGATACTCAGCGTTCTAACCTTGCAGGCCTAATGGATGGTTACTTCCACCACGAAGCTGGCATCGAAGGTGGTCAGCACCTGAACGTTAACGTTCTTAACCGTGAAACTCTAGAAGACGCAGTTAAGCACCCAGAGAAGTACCCTCAGCTAACTATCCGTGTATCTGGTTACGCTGTACGCTTTAACTCTCTAACTGCTGAACAGCAGAAAGACGTTATCGCTCGTACTTTCACTGAGTCTCTATAATTTAGAGTCTTAGTTAGCCATTGCCGTCATAGGCAATGAGAAGAAAAGCCGGCCTTTGTAGGTCGGCTTTTTTATTGCCGCGTTCCGCTATATTTTCTCCCCCAGCAAAGGCATCTCCGCAGCCGCTCAGTCATACAACCAGTAGTATCCTTACGATTTAGATGCTTTTTTAACTACTTTGCCCGTCCATTTTGTAATAAAATAACAAGCAAAACACGCCCCCAAGCGGAGAAGCAAAGTAATGTCACTAAAAGGTCGAATCCACTCTTTTGAGTCCTGTGGTACTGTCGACGGTCCCGGTATTCGTTTCATCGTCTTCATGCAAGGCTGCCTCATGCGCTGCCAGTATTGCCACAACCGAGATACTTGGGATCTACATGGCGGCAAGGAAATCACCGTTGAAGAGCTGATTAATGAAGCCAAATCCTACCGTTTCTTCATGAACTCTTCTGGTGGCGGTGTCACCGCATCAGGCGGCGAAGCCATGATGCAGCCAGAGTTTGTCCGTGACTTCTTCCGTGCCGCTCAAGCGGAAGGGATCCATACTTGCCTTGATACCAACGGCTATATCCGCAAACACACTGATGTGGTTGATGAGGTGCTGGATGCTGCCGACTTGGTCATGCTCGATCTGAAACAACTTGATGACAGTATCCACCAAAACCTGGTCGGTGTGCCGAACAAGCGCGTGCTGGACTTTGCTCGCTACCTGCATCAGCGCGGCCAGAAAACCTGGATCCGCTATGTGGTGGTTCCTGGCTTTACCGATGACGAGCGTTCTGCCCACCTACTGGGTGACTTTATCAAAGACATGGACAACATCGAGAAAGTCGAGCTGCTGCCGTACCACCAGCTGGGCGAGCACAAATGGGAAGCGATGGGCTTTGATTACCCACTGACAGGTGTCAAACCACCATCGAAGGAAGTGATGGAAAAAGTCAAAGAAATCATCAGCAGCTATACCCAGGCGAAAGTGATTTATTAATATCAGCTTTTGTCATAGATACTATAAAGGAGAGCCGAAGCTCTCCTTTTGTGTATTTAAGCAACAAAACTCATATTCCAGGCACTTGACAGTGAAAACGCAGTAACAATCCTGTGTGCCCCTCACGCTAACCGCGAAGCCGGCATTGCCGCCCCTTATTAATCTATTAGTTAATTAGATGCATATCATCAGGAAAATTGAAACTAATGGCATATGGCTTAACAAGCCTGCTCTGCCATACGATGCTTCCTAACTAGAAAGACGGAATCGCTGCCTCATGAAGATCTGAGTTTGTGGTTCTTCATCATTCGGTGCCCTTCACGCTTGATACACTCCAACAGCGGGTGATCCCCCATTTCCTTACGCCAAATAAACGAAATGGCCCGATCCATTTTTAATTCAGGCACATTCAATGCCGCCAATTCGCCACGCTCAATATGTGGGGCCACATCCAAATACGGCAAGCACGTAAGGTAATTGCCATTCGCCACCATGGTTCGGATCACCGGCACATGGGAATACTCTCGCCACACATCCAAATCGGGGATCAACGGTACCATCGCGCTTTCGAAAATCGCCCGCGTCCCCGCTCCGCCCTCACGCAGTACCCACTGCGCCTGCTCCAACTGTGCCAGGCTGACTCGGGAATTCTTGGCAAAAGGGTGATGGGACGAACTGACAACAACCAAGTGATCCCGGCACCACTCTTCCTGATGAGTACGATTATCATCACAACGGCCTTCGATAATGCCGATGTCATACTTGTAGTTCAGTACCCCCTCGATAACCCCCTGGCTACTTTTTACTTCCAATCCGGTTCTAACTTCAGGAAAGTCTGTATCAAGAATACTGATAAGCTCCGGCACCAAATGTTCAGCCGGTGTTTGGCTCGCACCAATTGTGATACTGCCGCTAAAAAGGTGCTGATCGTAAAAACCCGCCTCGATCTGCTCGGCATCTTGCAACAAGCGCCGGGCTTTCGGGCGCAACCAGTTGCCCCAGTGGCTCAAGCGCATGTCTTTACCCTGGCGTACGAAGAGATCTCGACCTAGCAGTTTCTCTAATTGGCTGAGAGACATACTTGCAGCAGACTGGGTGACCCCCAACCTTTCCGCCGCTTGGCTAACACTGCCCAACTCAGCAACCGCATCAAACACTGATAACTGTTTCAACGAATAACGCACTTTTACTCCTAGATATACAACAGGGGCTTAACACCGATAGATAGGACTTATACCAAGTCACTTTGGTATTTTTGCCAATCAATAAATCTGATTAATGGATAAACTCAAGCAATATTGTATCAAGTTTTAACAGCCGGGTAATGTAAACCGTATGCACATTAACGTCTATATCTTGCTCTGCTATTGAAAAACTGTAAGTAAATACCTAGCAATATGACATCTTTAATATCCCGTTACTTCAAGGATAATATTCTAGTTAAGTTTTAATTATTTAACAGTCAAGGTATAATCAATAATATTGATACACCATACTGCCAAATACGATATTCGATACCAGTTCAATGCTGGCGAAAAAATCAGCAATCTCACTTAATTCGCCCTCATATAACCTAAATTGATTCAGTTTTTTGAGGACACTTCCTGAAATACTTTTAAACAAAGTATCAGATAAACTGAATGACAACCTAAATAAAATCAATTTTACTAATGACCCGGTGCTGAGTAACATTTCCGTCAACAGCTTAAGGGGCCATTTTCCATGGTTCTTGGCGAGTTACTGCAACAGTGTTGATTTTGATTTAAGGAGATTGTTATGAGCGCATTACTTACAGTGAGAGACATTGTAAATACGCAAGCCCCAACCTTGGGTATAGAAACCAGTTTGCCTTCGGCTATCGATGTATTGTCAAAAAACCACATCAACGGTGCGCCGGTTTGTGATGCCAGCGGCCAGCTAGTCGGCTTTTTATCTGCTCATGACATCATGGTGGAAATGTGGTGCCAAGACTACCTGCCAGATGACGACGTCACAGTAGGCAACCTAATGAAAACCGATTTGGTCACTATGGATATTGAAGATCGCCTGACCGATGCTCTTGAGTATCTGGCTCTGGACAAAGATCAGCTATACCCGACAACGGCGATGGGCTATGCAACGCAAATGACAACCTTGTCGCTCGAAGAGCGTGCCAAATCAATCAAGGTTAACAAGCCACAAATTCTACCGATATTGGATAACGGTAAATATGTAGGAGTCGTATCCCGCCAAGAAGTGTTGAAAGCCCTTCGCGCCCTCTTCAATGATGCGGCGACACCAACGCCAGTTGCAAAAAATGTTGCCCCACAGGTTGTTACCTAATCAGTAACGGACAAGTCACTCGCCCACAGCCAGCTTAAACCCAGCATTGGAACGTCATGTGCCAAGGCATGAGGTGCACCTGTGAGCAGTTCGAAAGAGTTTTTGGAGTTATAATGGAACAAGTTTCCCATCTTTATGCTTTTAACCATTTTGTTATTGCAATAGCCGCCTTAACAATAATGGTATTGGTTGCCCGTACCCTGGTCGCAGGGACGAAGTATTCATCACTATTGGTTATCGTTGTATTTGGCCTCGCGTTAGGCTCACTATTGGTACACAGCGACATGGCAACGCCGGGGCTGGAACAGTTCCCTGTTGTGGCCCTGATTGGCCAGACAACCGTGATTGCATTGATCGCCTCCTTCTTCGTTGGTGGACAGGAAATCCGCCGCCTGCTGTCGAAGAAAGACTTTGATGAAGAATGTGATTTCTTCTCCCCGTCTTCGCAGGAAGTGGTGTTGGGCACCAGCAGCACGCAGCTGACTTATATTATCCGTGCCTTCCTACTGCTGATTGGTATCCAGACGGCTGATGTGCTGATTTCTGACCGTACCACAGACTTCGCTCTGGGTGACTCTTTCCTTCTGCTCTCCTACATCTGCTTGGCACTGGCGTTCATCCTTGTTGACCGCAAAGCCGTGATCTCGAACAAAGGCCAGTACATCCGCAAGGGCCTGTTCGAAGTGGTGGCGATTATCGTGGTGTTAAATACCTCGCTATGGCTGTCAAATGTTGTATCGTCGGTCATCGGCCTACCGCAAATCTTCTTTGCGATGATCCTGTCTTCTGGGCTGGGCGCAGTATTACCGAAATGGAAGCATGGCCCAACAATGAATGCACTGCTATTTGCCGGTATCCCTCTAGTACTGGCCGGTAGCTTCCTGGTTGGCGGCTCTCATATGGTTGAAGCCTTTGGCATCCCAGGCCTGCAAAGTGTTATCGTTTATGGCTTCTCTGGCCAGATCTTCTGGATGTTTGGCGGCCTGGCCCTGTTGATCTTCGTCGGTAAATCCAACCATATCCGTAACCTGGCACCGGGTCTGGCAGGTGGTCTGTCTCACTCGGGTCTAACTGGAGCCTGTACGGCTGGCGACTTCGGCCGAACAGCGGCTTCCCGGGCACCGATTATGATTAACATCCCGTTTGCCGGCCATATCTTCGTCTTCACAATTCTGGCTGCCAGTGCCGAGCGTGGCTCACTCATGGTCGGTTGGACACTGCCGCTCCTGCTTGCAGGTACCACCTTCGTCTTCCTTGCCTTGAAGAGCCTACGCGCAGCTAACGGCTGTGAGAAGACTGAAGTCAAAGGCTTGATGCTATTCTCGCTTGGCTGGCAGATCATGGCGGTATTCGGCAGCTTTACGCTGCTGAGCGTTGCCGGTATGTCACTTGAGCATGCATCAATGTCTGCGGCTTCTGGCCTGTCCCACTTCGGCCTGTTCGCCGCGGTACAAGAAGGTATGTTCGGCTCGGCGGCAGCAAGCCTGATCACCTTTACTTTTGCCATGACCTTCCTGGTGCACCCGTTTGTTTTCGCAATGTTCGGCAAGGCTGCTGAAAGCAATGGCAAAATGGCTGAAAAAGCCGTTACCGCACTGGCGAGTGCGGGCCTGATCGGTGTTGTATCTTCAACCCTGATGATTTAATAACGGTTAAAAGATATAAGCCTACGGCTTTGAGTAACAAACTCGTTTCGAATGGCTTAAATCGCTAAACAGGGGGCTGATAATGTATCAGCCCCCTTCGCTAACCACTCACCCCACTCGACCCACCCATACCAATAAACAATCACCTCGCTGATATCGCTCCACAAGCACTGATTAATGCAATTAGTCATTCCCTCTCGTACCGAATATAAAAAAAACCTGCCCATAGTTAATGGACAGGTTTTTAGCCGTCACCTAGCACGCTGACGTTGGAACTTGGTTAGCCGACAGGTTGGTTATCGTAAGCTGCCTGTTTAGCAGCTTCCATTGGCGATTCACCATTGTCGCGGCCAAATAGCATTTGCAGTTGCTCTTCGGTATCAGACGTTAACACCAAAATCTCAATCCGACGATTCAAATGGGAATAGGGTGCATCTTCATCGAGCAGCATGGTATCGGACATGGCCGTTACCTGGGCCACACGCTTGCTTGGCATTCCCCCGAACTCCAGCACTTCCCTGGCCCGCTGGGCGCGCTGGCCTGACAGAACCCAGTTATTGCCCGATGAATGGCGGCTAAAGCCACTGGCATCAGCATGACCGGAAATCATGATCGGGTTTTCAATCGTGGCAAACGTCGGAGCGATGGCCAACAGCAAATCTTCGAAAAACGGGGTGAGCTCTGCGCCCCCCAGTTTGAACATCGGCTTCTGATTATCGTCGTTAACCAATACCCGAAGGCCCTGAGGGACAACTTCAACCGTTAACTGGTTACCGGCAGAGAGGAATTCACTGACATCTTTGAGATACTGCCCCAGCACCACCATCTGCTCATGGGTTTCATAACGCCCCGGAACCAACGACGGCCCCTCTTCTCCTAATCCGCCAAAATTGTTGCCATCGCCATCGACCACATTGATGGTCAGCGAGTTGCCCAGGTTACGCGGGTTACTCGGCTGCTGGCTCTGCAGACCGGGCAACGCCCGGCCTCCGAAGTCAACCAAGAACGGGCTGTTTTCCTCGAACATTTCATCATATGGCAGCAGCTGCTGCTGGCCGCTGAGACGGCCAACGATCCGCTGTTTTTCATCCTCCGTGGTCACCTGCAGCACCCACATCACCATGAAAAAAGCCATCATTGCCAATGTAAAATCGGCAAAGGCCACTTTCCATGCCCCACCATGGCGCGCCTCCTTGTCGCGGCCGCGGCGCTTTTTGATGATGACCGTATCAGCAGTATTGCTCTTTATCATTGGAACACCTGCTGCGTTACCCAGCCTTCCATTTCAGCAAAGGTTGGTTTGACATCGAGCAGGATCAATTTACGGCCGGCATCAGCCGCAACCAACGCCGGCTTGCCCGCGGTATAGCTCACCATCATGGCTTTGACACACTCGAATGCCGACAGCTCACGCTTGACCTGGTTACCCATTGCCGAGCTCAGTGGGTCAAAGACACAGTAACAGAAGAAGATACCAAGGAAGGTACCGACCAAGGCATGGGCCACACTGATCCCGATCTGCGCCATGTCACCGTCAATATTGGTCATGGTGATCACAATCCCCATCACCGCGGCCAAGATACCGAAGCCCGGCATCGCCTCGGCAATACGGTGCATGGAATGAGACGGCTCCATCAGATCAGCCTCTATGGACTCGAGCTCAAGCTCCAGCATGCCCTCCAGTTCATGGGCCGTGATTTTACCCATCGCCATCAAGCGGAAGTTATCGGTGATAAAGGTCACCAGCTTCGGATACTCCAGCACTTCCGGGTAGCTTAGAAACAGGCTGCTCTGGTGCGGCTCTTCAATATGCTCATCAAGCACCCGCATACCGTTTTGGCGGACCTGCTCAAGCAAGTGGTACATCAGCGACAGCAATTCACGGTAGAGCTTGCGCTCATCACGTTTGGCCACCACCCCTCGGGCCTGGTGCCACATATCAACAATCACATGGTGAGGGTTACCAATCGCCAGCGCACCGGCACCCGCCCCCAGGATAATCATCAGCTCAGCCGGCTGCCACATGGTGCCGAGATACCCGCCAGCCAGCACAAAGCCGCCGAACACACAGACGATAATGATTAAGACACCGATAATTTTTTGCATAACCTTTCTCCTACAACAAGCTCTTAATCATGGCGTTCATTTGTTTGATTGCCTGCTTATGAAGCTGGCAGATCCTCGCTTCGCTCAGGCCGACCACAATGGCGATCTCCTTTAGACTGAGCTCTTTCTGGTAGTAAAAATCCAAGATAAGCTGTTCGCGCTTTGGTAGCTGGGACAGCACATGCTTGAGCAAATCATCATTGATCAAATGCTGAAGGTTGCTGTCATTCTCGCCAAAATCGACGCTGGCACTGTCCGACTCAAACAGCTGCTCCAAGCTATATAGCTCTTCCGCCTGAGCGGCGTATAGCAAGCGGTGGCATTCATCCAGGCTGATCTTCAATGTCTCGGCCAACTCATGCTCGCTAGGCTGACGCTTGAGCTGTTTGGTTAGCAGCTTGGTCACCTTATTCAGCTCATGCACCTGCTGGCGTAATTGGCGCGGACGCCAGTCTCGACGGCGGAGCTCGTCTAAAATCGCGCCCCGAACCCGGCGGGCGGCAAAATAGCGGAAGTTGTCATCCATCTCGCCATACCGACGCACGGCCTCTAGCAACCCGAGCAAGCCGATTTGCTCCATATCATCAATTCCCATACACCCCGAGGCATGGTGATGAAGCTGCTGGACAATACGCTTTACCAACCCCAAGTGCTGGCGCAAGATCTGCTCTTCATTGTTTTGCGAAGGCTGTGTTTGCCACTGGGCATACTCATCCTCGAAAGGTAACTGCTGTGCTTCTAACATGATTCCGTTCCTTTATTGCAGCACGACCTTGGTAAACAGCACTTCTTCAATCTGATAGGCGTATCCATTTATGGCCATCGCCTGGCGAAGCTTTCCTAACACCTGTTTTTGCAGGCGGTCAATGTCATCCATCTGGCGCAGCTCTTCAAAAGTGCTTTGACTAAACATTTTGAGCAGCACATTGCGAGCCAGCGGCTTGTACTCAATCAGCTGATCATGGGCTTTGGAGGAGTTGGTCTTCAGCGCCAGCTCAAGCATCAGATAATGGGTGCGCTCCTCGCCATCAATAGTGATCACAAACTTGTCCAAGTTCATAAAATGGGCACGAGCTTGTTCGTTGCTACGGGTAAAAACACTGAACTCGGCAGATTGGTCGTTGACGATGAATGCGTAAGTTGCAATTGATGAGAGAGCAATAAGCACCGAAGCGGCAAGTGCTGCTAAAATCACTTTCGCGCTCATTACGTTTGTTCTAGCCATTATTATTTATTCCTTACACCATACGAGTGAGACGGTATTGGTCCGCCTTTGAAAAGAGATCTTGCGACGCATGCCAATCGGACTCGTCGATCACAGGCTGCATGGCCAGTGACATATCCGCTGCCTGTTCAGACGCTTGCTGCTCAGAGTGGTCACTCACATCGACATCGACCATGGCACCTGCAAGCTGCTTGCCTTCAAGCTCCGCGCGCAAACGCTCGGCCCCCTGCTGGGCAGCTTCACGCAAGGCCGGATCGGCGGCAGCGATATGAACTTGGATCTTGTTGTTTTCCATTTTGACCGACAGCTCCAGGCTGCCAAGATGCGGCGGGTCGAGACGGATACGGGCATGCTGGACATCTTGGTTAAGGTGCATCTGCACCCGCTCTTTGAGGACCGAGACCAGTTGCTGGCCCCATTGCTGCTGGTTTTCCGCCATTTTGACAGGAGCCCATTCCGCCCGGGACGGCGAATGGGTTAGCGTTGGCTCTGAGGCCGAGGCTCCGTGGGTCGCCTCTTGCAGCGATAGGGTGGTAAAGCCATTGGCCTGAGTCAGCTGCTGCAACAGCACAGGGTTGGTCATTTCCTGCCTGACCGGTGTCATCGCATTGGAAATCACCCGCTCGATCGCCTGCTCAAACGACAGCGACTCACCCTGGGCCGTGCCATTTGCGGCCAGATAATGCGGGATGGCCGGCTGTGCCTGACCCAGCTGTACCGATGCACTGTGCATACCGTCGGCGCGGCGCATCATGCCAAGCAACTGCTCGCGGACATCACTGCTCAGCGCATTGGTGATGTTGAACAGGCGGAACTGGCCTTCCGGCGGCAGCTGTTCGATGAACGGGTGGGCGCTGCTGAACACCCACTCCTCGCCCTCGGCCAGCCCCTTGAGCTGATCATAGAGATCAAACCAGTAGCGATTGGCCTCTTCGGCCATGGTGCTTTCAGCCCCTTGCTCGGCCCCTAGCCCCAGCAACACGGCAAAGCTGTCTAACCAATCGCCGCTGGCCCCGTTTTGCGCCGGGGCCGGCAAGGCAGAGGCGGCACTGGCGCGGCCTTGGGGCATTGATGGCGGTATCGAGAGTTGGCTCATCGGATAAAACCTCCGGCCATCTCGACCTGCTGGTACTCAGAGACACCTTCTCGCTGGCTCTGGAACTTGGCCAGCATCTGGCCGAGGTGGGCTTTTTCTATCTCGCAGGCCGACATGGCCGCCAGATGCACTTTCTTGAGCTGTAGAATATCGCGGCGAAGCGATTCGGCTAGGGCCGGCTGCTGCTTGAGCTCAGCCAGCATGCTGTAGATCTCCTTGTCTATCTTGCGGACCGTCTGCCACTCCTTGCGCTTGTAGCTTTGGTTGAGCTGGACGGTAAGCTGGCGAACCTGGGTGTTGTTAAGCATCATGGGCCACTCCAAAGTTATGCCAACCTTGTTGGATATTGCCCATCACGGTGCGTACCTCTCCCAGCTTTCCGGCATCGTTATGGACACTGGCTTCGAACAAGCGCATGCTGCAAAAGTCATACAGCTGGTTCATCTGCTGGGCAAGCTCCCCGCCTTGGCGCATATCGAGCGCGCTGTTAAGGCCACCGATGATATCGATGCACTTACCAATGGCTTCACCTCTTTCCTTCAATCGGTTGGCCGCCATATGGCCCTCTGCACGAGTCAGGTTGTCCATAAAGCCGTCGATCAGCATCAGCACCAGCTGGTAAGGGCTGGCCGCAGCCGCTTGCGCTTCCACTTCGACCTGCTGGTACGCATCGAAGCCAGAATCATCCATTAACATTATCTATTCCTCTAAAACATAAACATGGAGCCAGTCGACTGCATCTGCGACATGGTCTGCTGCATCGCGGTATATTGGCGCAAGTAGCGGTTGTAGGTCTTTTCCATCCGGTGATCGAGTCGCTCTTTTTTCTCGTCAACCCGGTCGATATTGCCCTGCAGGGTATCCTGGCGGCTTTTCAGCAGGTTGCTGCCCGAATTGGATGAGCCGGTATAGGGTTCAATCGCGGTTTCCAATGCCGTCAGCACCCCGTTGTCCCCCAAGAAAATGGCATCGATTTTTTCCGGTGTCTCTTTCAATGCTTTTTCAAAACGGGCACTGTCGATTTTCAGTGTGCCGTCACGGTTAGCCTCGATCCCGATACTGTACAAGGTGCCTTCATCGAACTGGCCTCGGGTCACGCTGTTGAGCATGTTTTTAAGGCCACGGGCGGTAGAGTCACTGGCTAGCGCGCCGGCCTCGGTGATCTTGACGCTACTGTCATCTTTGTCGTCATCGTCATCATCACCGCTCTTGTCATCCTCATCCTGCTCAAGCTTGTAATCACTCATGGTGTGCTTGAGGATGGTATTGACTAAGTCGTTATAGGCATCGACGAACTCCTGCACCGCTTCTTTCGAGGCCGATTCATCGCTGCCAATGACCAGGGTCAATGGCTTATCGCCCGGTTCATGGGCCTTGGTGAGCTCCAGCGTCACACCATAGATAGCGTCATCAATGGTGTTGTTGCTGCTGCGAATTTCCAGTCCATCTTCACCGCCGAGCATGACAATGGCATCCTGGGCGGTGCTCAGCACCTGCGGCGGCTTAAAATAATCGGTCACAGCTTGATCCGCCGTGACGCTGAATGCATGCTCTTCGCCGGTTTCGCTGCTGCTCAGTACCAAACTGACCTCATCGCCGGAGCGTACTACCGAGGCGGAAACACCCTCGTCAAACTCATTGATGTAATCAGCCAGGTCATGGAGGTCCTTGTCGCCATCGGCATTGAAGGTCGCAAAATCAACCTCGATAGGCTCGCTCCCCGGCACCTCAATGGTGATCACACCGTCGGTTGGCAGTTCGTCCCCTTTCAGGGTAAACGCTTCCTGTTGCGCCGTAGCCAACTGCTTGACGAACAGGTCATAGCTGCCATGGCGGGCAAAGTTACTGGCCGAGGCATTGATGTAACCGTCTTCACTGGTGGTTGCGCTGTTTTTGACAAAGCTGCTGTCGGCCTTGTTCATTCGATCCAGCGCCGATGAAAAGCTGCTGAATGCAGAATCAATATCTTTCCAGGCATCTAATTGCGCCTGGTACATTTTTTGTTGGTTCGCATATTGGATATCAAATGGCTGGCGTTGCATCATCACCATTTGCATTGCCATTGAAGCGGGATCCATCATCGACATTATTGTTCTCCTCAACTCACCAGTTATCAGCAAAAACTATTCCAACTTTTAATTAAGTAATATTCTGCTAATTCGTGTCGATAAAATTATTAATTTGCTGGCTAAATAGCCAACAGCGATCGGTTAAATGCTCTTGCGGTATTTAGGGCGGAATTTTTACTTCCGCCAGCGGAAGTATTTTATTTCCAAAGCTTCCGCCCCTATTGAAAAACGGGCTATATAATTGTATTAAGCGACAAATATTGGTTTTTCTTAATTGGCTATTGGCTATTGGCTATTGGCTATTGGCTATTGGCTATTGGCTATTGGCTATTGGCTATTGGCTATTGGCTATTTAATAAACGGGAAAGTAAATATAAACACCAATAACCTAAATCCTACGCAAAAATAAAAAAAGCCGCAGCTAATGCTGCGGCTTTCACTATTATGTGGAGTGGTTTGATTGCAGTATGAATTCTGAAAAGAATTAACCTACTAGGCTCATTACCATGCCAGACATGCCGTTCGCCTGAGATAGCATAGACATGCTCATCTGCGTCAGCATCTGGTTCTTCATCATGTTTGAAGACTCAACCGCGTAGTCAGTATCCATGATGCGGCCTTTCGACATTTCTGTGTTTTCCGCCATGTTGCCAAGGTTCACAATTGTGTGCTCTAGACGGTTGATGTTGGCACCTAGCTCTGAGCGAACAGCACCGACCGCTGAAAGTAGTGTATCTGCAGCATTCATCGCAGCATCTGCATCACCGTTTGTAGAGTCAAGACCGCCCATACCAGCAATCGCATTATCGATGTCACCCAATGCACCGCCGATGCTCACGGTAAGTTTTTCGTCAGTTGTTGCACCAATCTGGAAAGATACATCACCACGGAACAAACCGTCTGTCTGTTCAAACAGCTTGTTACCTGCGCCAAACTCAGTGTTGTCGATAATGCTCTGTAGCTCACTGGCTAGCTGCTGGTATTCGGCATCCATTGCATCTAGCTCATCAGCACCGTTAGTACCGTTAGCAGCCTGAGTCGCCAGGTCCTTCATACGGTGAGTGATGTTGGTAATCTCGTCGAAGGCACCTTCTGCAGTTTGCATCATAGAGATAGCATCTTGCGAGTTGCGCTGAGCTACACCTAGGCCGTTAACCTGAGACTGTAGGCGAGTGGCAATCTGTAGACCCGCTGCATCGTCAGCCGCTGAGTTAATGCGGAAACCGGTTGAGATACGCTGCATCGCGTTATCCATTGCACCAGATGTTTTGTTCAGGTTGTTCTGAGTAATTAGAGATGTGTAATTAGTATGAATCGATAGCATGGTATTGCCCTCTGTGGATTATTCTGTATTAGTGTCTACACCTCTATAAAACGACACCTAAACCTGCTCCTTAAACTGGCAATTGATAATTTTTTAGTGTTTTTTCACCAACGACGAAAATTAATTTTTCTTAAATTTAAAAGAAAGAAAATAGGCAATAGGCAATAGGCAATAGGCAATAGGCAATAGGCAATAGGCAGGATTAAACCTAAGAAAGGAAAAAAGTCTTTGCTGGCAAGATAAGTCTTAAAACAACCAGTAGCACAGGGAGAAAACGATAACCGTGATAATCAGACCGGTGCGCAACCATATCTTGAGCGAGAGCGCCGTATCCACGCCAGCCCCTGCGTTAGCACTATTGTCATACGGTAACCACAGTAGCTGCAGCGGTTCATGGTGCAAAAAGCCCTTGGCGACCAGGCGCCAGCCTTGGTCAACGGTAGGCAGCAGGGCTAACGATAGTCCCGCGGGCAAGGTGGAGCTAAGCTGTTGCACCTCCCCTTGGCTAACCTGCCAACGGAGGATCTGGGGCAGGCCTTCAACCTGGACACGTACTTGCAGCTCCCCTTCCCCGCCGGTCAGACGGAAGCTGGACGATTGCAAGGGAGGCGCACTATATGCCGCAGTGTGGCTCAACACCATCGCGGATGAACTGGCCAACATACGGACTACTTGCCACTGGGCTTGTGGCAAAATCTGGAGGGGCGATGCGGAGCTCGAAGGCTGCTGGCTGGCACCTTGCTTGGCGCCCTGCGGCAGTGGCGGGGTAAATTGATCGGCTTTGAGCTGCTGGGGCTCAATACGCAGTAATTTGTTAATTGCCGCAGAGATCGGTGACAGCATGCTCATTCCTTTCGTTGCCCAGTGATAACTGAATCTGCGAGTGCGGGCTCAGCTTTTACTGACTGAGCCTTTACCCGCTAACCCTTTACCTGCCAAGCCTTTACTGGCTCAGCAAGGATACCACGGTTTGGCGGTGGACGTTGGCCTGGGCCTTGAGGTTTTGGAAGGCCGAGCTGAAACTGTCGCCTTTTGGCAATATCCGCGACAAGTCGGTCTCAATACTGCCCAGCACCTGCTCATTCAAATAGTGGTTACGCTGGTTGATGGTATCAATCCGCTGCATCACATCTTGGTTATGTACTTTGAGCTCTTGGATACTGGCCTTGATCTGTTTCATCATCTGCTGGCTTTTCACCAGTGTCTGGCGCAGCTGCTCTTTGTCTGTTTGCCAGGTCAGCGGCTCGAACCGGCTCTCCGTGGTCTCAAGCTTGACCCGGTTTGGCTGCCCGGCCGGAAAACGATCCCCCTGACCGACGACCCGCATTTTTTGTGACAGGTGTTGCCAGTCGGCTTCATTGGCCGAGAACACCAGTTGGCGTTGCTTGTTGAGCGCAACCCCGATGCCGTGCTCATTGAGCGCCTGGCGAAACTGCACCGCCTGCTGCTCCGGAGTGGTATTGGCACCGAGCTTGACCGGCACGGCATTGGCGCCGCCCTTGGCAAGATTGAAGATCAGGGTTTCGTCACGAGGGCTGCTGCGCTTGGTGTCCAGCCCGCGGATTTGAAATGCGGTACGCGGCTCACCATGGAAAACCGGTTTGAGCTGGCGGCTTAGCACCGGCTGCTCTTTATAGCTGGCCTGCTGCAAGCGTTGCTCCATCCGGCTAGCCAATTGCTCAATCTCACCGGCGATTTTTGGTGAAGCGCTACCAGCACGCATGGCAAACTCGACCCGCTTGCTGAGCTGGGCAAGGTTCTTGCCAATATCGTTAAGGCTGGTCTCCGCCACCCGGGAAGCCGCCACCTTGTGCTGAGCTCGCTGGATCAAGCTGTGCTGGCGGGTATGCTCGGGGGTGAGGGTTTGCGACAGGCGCAATGGGTCCGGCTGCTTATTATCAGGTAGTGCAGCTGTTTTTTGGGCAGGTCTGGCAATTACCTGCTGCTGGTGACTGGCACCCGCCGCTGCCGAACGAAAATCATTTACCTGAGAAACCATATGCTTTCCATCAATCAAAAAACACCCTGCCGGGCTCACCGGCAGAGTAACTATTACATAATACTAAACAGTGACAGGCTGGCGGTCTTGACATAGGTCGCCTGGGTGGCCTGCAGTGCCAACAGATAATTGTTGTACTGCACCATGGCATCGGCGTAATCAAGATCTTCCAGCTGGCCAATCAAGTCATTGTTGAACAGCTCGACCTCGCTGTGGCCATCTTGCATGGTCGTCAAGGAGTTCTGCCGGCTACCGAGGCTGGTCACAGTACCGGACACTGACATCAAGGTCTCGTCCAGCACGTCGACACTACGTTCAATAATATCGCTTGCCGCCAAGTCATAGCCAGGGTCACGCAGCGCGACCACTAACTCATCCAGCTGGTTGAAGATATCCGTGCCGCCCGAGAAAAACATATCCTCGGCATTGACGTTGAGCTGAATCGTCACCCCATCGCCCACTACCACCTCGCGCACACCGGTATCACCTTGGTAAATCCAGTTACCGTCATCATCTTTGACCAGTGGCTGGGTATTGACCTCATTGCCCGAGAAAATGTACTTGCCGTTTTCATCCTTGGCATTGACCAGGCTCACCAAACTGTCTTGCAAGTGCTCAAGCTCATTGGCCATGGCTGCCCGCTCATCCGGGCCATTGGTATCGTTACCGGCCCACAACATCAAATCGCGCATCTGGTGCAGGACATCCACCGCACTGCTCAGGTAGGTTTCCTGCTTCTTGAGCGCCACGTCGGCCTGCTCGATATTGCCCAGGTACTGGCCAATCGACGCCTGCTCACGTTTGAGGCTCATCACCCGTGTCGAGGCCATCGGATCATCAGAAGGAACCAGCAGACGCTTGCCGGTTGCCATCTGCTGCATGATCTTGTTTATGCCCAAAGAGTTCTGGCTGAGGCTGCCAGACATCATCTGGCTGTATTGATTGGTACTTACGCGCATTGCTAACTCCTTAGAACAACTGCATGATAGAGGCGAACACCTGGTTAGAGGCGTTAATCACTTGCAGGTTGGCCTGATAGGCTTGCTGGTACATCATCAAGCTCACGGCTTCCTCGTCGAGGTTAACCCCGCTGGTCGCCGACTTCTCAATCGTTGCCTGCAAGTAGATATTGCTGGCGGCATCGTGATCGGACTGCGCCTGACGGCTTTTCACCGCAATATCCCCCAGCAGGGAGTTGAACGCACTGCCCAAAGTCTGCGAGCCCAGGTGGCCAATCTCGAACTCCTGATCTTTAATCTCGATCAGCTTCATCAGGTTGTCGGTATTGCCCGGGGTCCCGTCGCCGGAAAGTGCCAGATCTTCCGGCTTGAAGTCCGGGTTGATTGACATGGTTGCAGCAGGGTTTTCCGGATCGAACACAAACAGTGGTTTACCCGGCTCGCCGTTGAGATCAAAACCCTGGGCCAACTGATCATTAAACGCCTGGGCAAACTCAGAAGCGATGTCATTGATCGCAGCCTGGGTCGGGATAAGAACATCCTTTTCGTATTCGGCCAGCGCCCCGAGCTTACCGCCGATATCATCATCAAGCGGGAAGTTCTGATCGTTGAACGACAGCGACAGCACATCGCCGCGCGGGTTGTTGGGATCCGACTCCAAGCTGAACTGGGCGACTTGGTTGCCCATCACCAGCGGCTGCCCGTTTGGCAGAGCAATGTTGAGCGTACCGTCACCGGCATCGGTAATACGGACGTCGACGATTTCCGACAGCTCGGCAATCAACACGTCCCGCTCGTCCTGCAGCGCCGAGGTGTTAGCACCTGTTGCCTCGCCCTTACGAATTTCTTCGTTGAGCTTGCTGATGTTGCCAAGCAAACTGTTGGCCTGAGATACCGCGCTGCTGCGCTGCTGCGACAAATCGTTGTACTGGCCATCGAGCGAACTATTGAGCTGGTTGAAGCGGTTGCTCAGGGCTTCCGCTTCACTGATGATCTGGGTGCGGTGGGCCGAACCATACGGTGACACGCTGGCACCATTGAGGGCCGAGAAAAAGCTGTCGAAGCCCTGGCTCAGATCCATCGAGTCCCCTGACAGCAGGGTTTCCAAGCGCTTTAACTGCTGGGCAGAGGTTGAGGTGGCCCCCAGCATCGAGCCGGCACGAAAGATCTGGTTGGTTTGGTACTGGTCGGTGACCCGGCGGATCGAGCTGACCGAGACACCGTTGCCGGCATCTTTCATACTCATGCTGGTCGAGCCCACCGCCGACAGGTGTACCTGCTGGCGGCTATAGCCCGGGGTGTTGATATTGGCAACATTCTGGGCGGTGACGTTCATGCCCACTTGGCTGGCCTGGATCCCAGACAAACCGATATTCATCAAACTCATACGTTGGAGTCCCCACGGTTAAAATGCAGCAAAGACTGGCTGAATGCGCTGCCCGCAACCGGAGCTTGCTCTGCCTTACTTGAAGTTAAAGCGACCTCATGCCCGGCTTCCTTAAACGCCGAATCCCCCCCCAGCTGACGGACAATCACTTCCGCCAGGCCGAGCTGGCTTTTCGACATTTCGATGGCCACCTGGCCATCGAAAAATTCCTGGTAGGTCTTGTGCTCACGGCTGCCGAACAAGGCATTGTCATCATCGCTATTGAGTGCTTCGCTCGCTTTGCGCATCTGTTTCAGGACCATCTGCAAAAACAGGGACTCAAACTGCTCAGCCACCGTTTGGATGGCCTGCTGCGGATCCTCACTCCCTTTCAACCCGGTCAACTGACGGCTGTCGAAGGTGGTGACCGTGCCCATATGGGAGTTCGCCGCAATTCGGCTGGTCGCCATGGGTTGAAGCGCCATGGTATTGACCGGTAAAACAGTTACTGTCATGGGTATCCTTAAATCACGACCAGTTCGGCATCCAATGCCCCAGAAGAATGCAGGGCCTGCAGAATAGCGATCAGGTCATCGGGAGAAGCCCCGAGGCTGTTGACGGCTGAAACAATCGTTTCCAGCTCAACCCCTTCCGGCCAGATGAACATCGGATTGCGCTCATGATTGATATCGATGTCACTCTCCGGGGTCACAACGGTGTTACCGCGGCCAAAGGCATTAGGCTGGCTAACGTTGAACGACTCGGCAATCGTCACCGTCAGATTGCCGTGACTTACCGCAGCCCGGCCAATCCGGACCCCATTGCCGACCACCACAGTTCCGCTGCGGCTGTTGAACACCACCCGCGCGCGCTGGCGACCAATATCGACCGTCATATCTTCAAGCATCGACATAAAGATCACCCGCTGTTCAAAATCCTGCGGCGCAAAGACCTCGACCCGAGCATTGCTGATCGCCACCGCCGTATCCGGGCCAAACACCTCGTCGATCTGGCGAGAAATATTACGGGCAGTGGTAAAATTCGGACGCAGCAGGTTCAGGGTGACTTTTGGCTGGGTGATGAAATCCGATGGGATTTCTTCCTCAATAATCGCACCACCTGGAATACGCCCGGTAGTAGGCACGTTAACGGTGATACTCGAACCCGAACGGCCCTCGGCCTTGACCCCGGCTACAACCAAGTTGCCCTGGGCCACCGCGTAGATCTGCCCGTCGATTGCCCGCAGCGGTGTCATCACCAAACTGCCGCCCCGCAGGCTCTTGGCATCACCGATCGACGATACGGTGACATCGATGGTTTGCCCCGGCCCTGCCAACGGAGGAATAGAGGCATGGACGCTCACCGCGGCCACATTACGCAGCTTAGGGTCGATATTGTCGGGAAGCTGCAAACCGAACTGGCGCAGCATATTGGTGACAGACTGGCTGGTAAACTTCACCTGGTTACGGTCACCAGTACCATCCAAACCTACCACCAGGCCGTAACCGATCAGCTGGTTTTCCCGCAGCCCCTGAATATCAACCAGGTCAATCAAGTGACGCTCGTTGACTTGCGCATGGGCAGCATCGACAAACAAGAAAGGCACGACCAGCATCGTCAGTAGTATGATAAGTTGCTTAAACATAATGCCTCGCTAGATTGGGAACAGCGGATTGACAAACAGCTTGGTCAACCAGCCCGCTTCGTTGGCATCTGCCAACACCCCGCTTTGGGAGTAAGTAATCCGCGCATCACCGATACGCTGGGAAGAAATCTGGTTGCCGTTGTCGATGTCATCGACCCGTACCAGGCCATCAAGGCGGATGAATTCATCTCCCTGATTAAGGCGGATCCATTTCTCCCCTTTGATACGCAATACCCCGTTTGGCAATACTTGGTGCACCATGACGGTAATGGAACCACTCAAGGAATTGCGCTGGGAGCTGGCCGAGCTGCCACGAAAATCTCGGTTGCCCGAAATATCCCCGCTGGCACTGCCACTGCTGGAGTTGGTGGAAAAGCTGCCCATCAAGCCGCCGCTGGCATTCTTGCCAAAATTGGTATTGGCCTGCTTGCTCGAGCGGGTGTCTTCATCCAGCGAGACCGTCAGCATGTCACCGACCCGGTAGGCGCGGCGATCCTGAAACAAGGTCCACATATAGCCGTCACGGTAAACGGAACCACTGCGGGCATCCGGCAGCGAGTAATCAAGCATCGGCGGCGCATAGTCCAGATCATCGGGGGCCGGGCGCTCATCAATCAATGAAGGGGTTGATGAACACCCCGCCAGAAGCATGGCTGCCAGCCATGCCCCCAACCGCTGGGTAATATTATCCTTCGTCAGTCCTGCCATGGCTTACAGTACCTGGGAAATGTACTGCAACATCTCATCCGACGATGACAGCGCCTTCGCATTCATCTCGTAGCCGCGCTGGGTGGTGATCATATCCACCATCTCCTCGACAACCTGCACATTCGAGCCTTCCAGGACACCCTGTTTGATCTGGCCAAAGGCCCCTTCACCAGCAATACCGTCAATCACCTCGCCGCTCGATGCAGTGGCGCGGAACATGTTGCCACCCAAGGCTTCGAGACCGGCCGGATTGATAAAGTTCGCCAGGGTGATCTGCCCGATTTCCTGCGGCATTTCATCTCCGGCAATCTTGGCCGACACAATGCCATCGCGACCGATAGTGATCGTCTCAGCATCCTGCGGCACTTGGATTTGCTGGGCCAACGGCAGGCCCTGGGCATTCACAATCAGGCCGTCGGAGTTAAGGTGGAACTGACCATTGCGGGTAAAGGCCTGCTCACCGTCAGGGGTTTCCAGCTCGAAAAAGCCCTGGCCGTCAATGGCAATATCCAGGCTCTGGTTGGTCGTTTGGTACATGCCTTCGGTGAAGACTTTCTGGGTACCGATCACACGGACACCAGACCCCAGCTGAATACCACTTGGCAACTCGTTGACTTCATCGGCCATGGCACCCGGCTGGCGCTGGATCTGGTAGAACAGATCTTCAAACGCCACGCGATCGCGCTTAAAGCCGACCGTATTGACGTTGGCAAGGTTGTTGGAAATGGTCGCCATTTTGGTATCTTGGGCGGCCAAGCCTGTTTTGCTGATCCATAGTGCTGCGTTCATCTTTTATCCTTTACGCTCTGATCAGGCGGTTGCCTGCTTCTGCTAATTTTTCTGCGGTCTGCATCATCTTCAGCTGCATTTCGAAATTGCGGCTCAGCTGCATAGATGCCACCATTTCCTCCACAGCAACCACGTTACTTTGCTCGAGAAAGCCCGACACCATCTTCACGGTCTCGTCATCATTGAGCGGCTGGCGGCCGTTGGTCACGAACAGGCCGTTTTCCAACTTGGACAGATCCTGCACTTCGGGGTTGACCAACTTCAACCGGCCAACTTCAACCGCCAAGGCCTCACCTTCCGGCACAATATTGATCAGCCCGTTATCACCGAACTCAATGCTGCTGTACAACGGGACGTTCATCACGTCGCCGCCGTCAGCGAGCACCGGCAGCCCGCCGATCATCAGGTCCCCGTTCTCGGAGCGCTCTATTGCCCCCGAGCGGGTATAGGCTTCCTCGCCTTCCGGCAGGCGGACCGTAAAAAAGCCCTCGCCACGGATCGCCAAGTCGAGCTCGCGCCCGGTAGTTTGCAGTTCGGCCGCATCAAAACGCGTCCCCGCCGACTGGGCCTCGACCATGGTCCGGGTGTCAAAACCGCTGCCCTGCACGGCAAACGCCTGGGCACGCTCCATGTCAGCACGGAAACCATGGGTGTTGATATTGGCCAGGTTATTGGCGCGTACTTGCTGAGCATTGAAGACCCGCCCAGCACCGCTTGCCGCGGTATAAATAAAACGATCCACGCATCAGCCCTTACATGTTAAATAGCACTTGAGTCAGCTGCTGCTGGGTGGACAGAGACTGGGCATTGGCCTGGTAATTACGCTGTGCTGTCATCAAGCCCACCAGCTCACCGGTCAAGTCAACATTCGACTCTTCGATATACCCCGAGTAAAGACCGCCCAATGTGCCCGAGCCCGGAACCCCGATCAGCGGCTGGCCTGAGGATTGGGTTGCCGACCAACCGGTGTTACTCACCTGCATCAAACCGCCGCTGTTCGGGAAGTCTGCCAGCACGATCTGGCCCTGCAGCATCTGCTCGCCATTGCTGTAATTGGCAAAGACCATGCCGCTGTCATCAATGGAGATCCCGGTCAGCTCGCCGGAGGTATGGCCGTTGCTGCGGTTGGTCGATACGGCAAACTCGCTGCCGAACTGGGTCGATCCAGTCATCGACAGAGCAATATTCATCTCCGCGGCCCCTTCTGGCGCATAGGTCAGGTTGATATTGCCGGTAGGGTCAACCAGCTTGCCGCTTTCATCGAATTGCAAAGCCTGGCCGCTTTCGTTTTCCATCACCTCGCCGTTCATGGCGTAGTGCACTTCCCACTCGTTTTCGCCGGTCTTGACAAAGTACTGGGTCAGGGTGTGCTCATTGCCCAGCGAATCAAAGACCGTGGTGGTATAGGAAGAATTGAAGCTGTCGCTGTCTTCCGGGTCGAACGGGATACGATCACCGTTCTCGTCGACAATGATGCTGGCCCCCGCATCCAGATTGGCGGAGAAATCGACACGGTCAGTGGCTTTCGCCGCCACCGAACCGGTTTTGACCTGAATATCCCCGACCGTACCGGTCAGCAGGTTGCCGTTGTTGTCGGTGGTGTAGCCCTGCAGACGAAGACCTGCGCTGTTGACCAGGAAATTGTCCTTGTCCTGGTTGAACATACCGGCGCGGCTGTAGGTGTAGGCACCGTCTTCGCCCTGCAGGACAAAGAAGCCATTGCCACCAATCGCTAGGTCAGTGGTGCGGCCGGTCATGCTAAAGCCCCCTTCGTTGAAGGACTGGGACAGGCTGGCCAATTCAACACCGCCGCCCATGCCGCCGTTCATCAATGCCGAGAATTCAGCACGCGATGACTTGAAGCCAACAGTCGAGACGTTAGCGATGTTGTTACTAATGGTGTTCAATTCCTGAGAGGTGGTGTTTAGCCCACTCATTGCAATGTTAAAGCTCATTATTATTTCTCTTCTAACCTAGATTTTTGCAAACCGCTATCGGCGGCCAGCCAACGTAAATAAGGGAGTGGGTTCCGGAGACTGAGAGGCTGAACCCTGGCTTTCACCGTACTGGTTAACATTGTAAAACGGCACATAACCAACACCGGCAATCAGGAACTCCGGTGAGCCGCCGCCCGGTGGAATTCGCATCTTCTCAATCTTGCCGGCCACCATGACATCGGGCTTGTAGTCGCTATCGTTTGTCACCACAGTGAGATCATATTGGCCGTCTTTAAGGCCCATAGCTTTAGGATCAATGACAAACGCCACTTCACCATCACTGTTCGCGCCCAGCTCGATGGTGTGCACCAGCTCACCGGCATCGTTGCGGATCTCCACCTTGAGATCATCGACCGTGCTGTCGAGCTCAATGACCGCATCGAGCGGTTTGCCTGCCAACTCCAGACTATCCGTGGTCACCCGGACATCCTGACCGACCATACCGGCTGTGGTCAGCACCTGGATGTTGTCGAGCAGTACCATTTGGTTGAGAACCGTACCGTTCATGTTCTGCATCGTCTCGACCTGGGTCATCTGCGCCATCTGGGTCATGAACTGGGTGGTATCCAGCGGATCAAGCGGTGTCTGGTTCTGGATCTGGGCAATCATCAGGGTCAAGAAAGTGTTGTCCTGCTGGCCATTGCTGGCAATCGGGTCCTGACCCGTTGTTGTCGTGCCGCTGCTGCTGGTCACATAGGGAGTACTCATCGGCTTATCCTCACTGTCCGAGTTTTAACAGGCCCTGCTGCATGCTGCGCGCACGCCCGAGGACATCGACACTGGTTTCAAAGCTGCGTGACGCCGACATCATATCGGCCATTTCCGACACCACATCCACGTTAGGGTAGAACACGTAGCCATCGTCATCGGCAATCGGGTTGCTTGGTTCATAGCGACGTACCAGCTCCCCTTCAACCGGTACCACATCGACAATCTGCACCCGGGCGCCGGCGCGCTGGTTGGCCTGGAACTGGCTGTTTTCATACACAGTCGAAAACACCGGCTTGCGGCTGCGGTAAGTGCCCGCTTCGGTGGTGGAGGCCGCATCCGCATTGGCCAGGTTACTGGCGATGGTGTTGAGACGAAGCGTCTGCGCTGTCATTGCCGAGCCGGCTATTTGGTAAATCTCACTGAATGACATAATGAATTACTGTCCTTGAATAGCTGTCGCCAGCCCTTTAAATTTCATGTTCAAAAAAGTCAGGCTGGTTTCAAAATCCATAGCGTTCTGGGCATAGTGCGCCTGCTCCACCCCCAGCTCAACGGTATTGCCATCCATCGAGTTGTTGTAAGGGTTACGGTATTGCAGCGCCGGTGCCGTTTGTGCCGGTGCCTGCCCTCCCAGACTTTGCGCTTCCACGGATGCTATCGCGGCCTGAAAATCAAAATCTCGCGCTTTGAACCCCGGTGTATCCACATTGGCCAGGTTACCGGCCAGCACCTTGGCACGCTCGCCGCGAAGGTTTAAAGTGTGCGGGTGAATCCCGAGGGCTTTGTCAAAACTGATCCCCATTTGGTGTCCTTGATTGCAAGAGGTCTTAAGCTGACCAGTTACTAACAAATAACGTGCCAACTTTTAAATCATTGATTTTTAAAAACAAAAAATACCAAACCACTCAAGGCGGAAGTGACACTTCCGTTGCAGGAAGGTGAGCGGAAACAACGAAGCGGAAGCCGTTCCGCTATCAGGAAGGCACCAATGGCAACAGAAAAAAAAGGACAAAATGATCGAGATACCCCGTCACTCAGCACTCATCGCCTTGCTACTCACCCTGTCGCTCGCCAGCAGAGCGGGGGAGCCAGCCAAGCCAAAATCACCCGCCCCTGCCGAGGCCCAGATAATGCGCCAGGTCTCGCAGGCGATAGAAAGGGCAGTCAACCACGCGGCAAAACTACACCGCTGGCCACCGGCGACACCAGAGATCACGCTGCGGCTGCCAAGCGGTAGCCACCGCTTGGTCGAATGCCCCTCTGCGCTTGATATTGAGCGTATAGACCGGCGCCGCTATCCGGCAGGCCGCTTGCGATTTGCGGTCAGTTGCCCGCAACCGGACTCTTGGCAGCTGACGGTCCAAGCCGATGTCAATGTCACCGTGCCGGTTGCTTTTGCTGCCCGTACCGTCAGTAAAGATGCGGTGCTCAACGCCGAGGACATCACCCTCAAAGCCACCAACATCGCCACCATCAACCGCGAGTTCATTGCCTCGCCCAAAGGCTATCTCGGCCAGCGCGCCTTGCGGCAAATTCGCCGAGGCCAACAACTCTCCCCCTCTCACCTGAGTCCGGCCTACCTGGTTGCTGCCGGGGACAAAGTGATCATCCAAGCCAGCAACGGAGAATTTAGCGCGACCATGCCGGGGATCGCATTGGAGGGGGGGTATGGCGACCAACAGATACGGGTCAGAAATACCAGCTCCGGCAAAGTGATCAAAGCTGCGATTACCAAGCCAGGCCTGGTAACTACACTTTTCTAAATTGATTTAATCATCTAGCCCGGTTGGTCGCTTAACAAAAGTATCGGAGAAACAGTCAGGAATTTGCCATGATCGAGTCAACCAAAGCGAGTTTGCAGCTAGCGCCTGCGGTCCAAAACCAAGCACCAAAAACCTCAGAAGAGGCCAACAATCACCCAGTTTCCAAGTCACCAGCACCGGTATCGCAAGTGACCAAGGCAAGTGCCGGTGTCAGCGCCCAAGCCCAAAGCCTGGACAGCCTCCAGCAGGAGCTTAAGCGCATCCCTGATGTCGATATGGCGAAGGTCAATGAAATCCGAACCTTGCTGGCCAGCGGAAATTACGAGGTCGACTTGGACGGGTTAGCAGCCAGTATCCGCGGTGCGCACCGCCGCGATTAATTAATCGGCATTAAATTAATGCCCGGTTTACACCTCGTAAGTTGAATACCATGAGCCAAAAATCAATATCAATAATCAAGCGCTTTATTCAAGATATCCACAATGACTTATCTGATTACCAGCAGCTTTATCAGCTATTGAAGGTGCAGCATTACAACATGCTGCACCGCAATGGTGATAAGCTCACGGCGATGGCCGAGCCCCATCAGCATTTACTCCAGCAATTACAGCTACGTGCGGAGCAACGGACGCGGTTGCTCAACCAACTGGGTATGGATAGCTCCCCTGATAGTATCAATCGCCTGATCGCCGCCCTGCCGAGCCAATACCGTCACCCCGTCAGTGGCAAATGGCAAAAACTCAAGGAACTGGTTCACACCTGCATGGCACAGAACGAGCGCAACAGCCGCCTGTTGATGATGCAGCAAGACATCCTGACCCAAGTGCTTCACCCTGACAATGATGCGACCTACCAGCCGGCATAAGCCCTCCCCTTCCAGACCACTCCTGGCCTTAGCTTTTCGCAACCAATAAAAAAAGCACCACAGTAATGCCTGGGGTGCTTTTTTTAAGCGGGTTGTGCCAGTTAATAATTGGCGCGGATAAACCGCTGCATCGCCATTTCATCCATCAACTTCTGCTCGCTCCTTGTCGCCAACTGCTGATGTTGCTGGCGGCGCTTTTCAATCACGCAGTCCAAGCTCTTGACCTTCACATGCTGGCGGGCAACATGCTGCTTCAAACTCGCCTGCTCCGATTGTGAGAGGGCCAGGGTTTGGGTCTGGATGTCAGTCAGGTGCTTAAGGTGATCGCGAAGGGCAAAGCGATTGGCCCAAGCCAGCCCCGTCTCCCCTGCGACTACCTGACACGAGTCGTAAAGCGCATCGAGCTGTTCCAGCTTTTCCTGATGGCGGGCACAGTCCTGCTGCTTTTGCTGGTACTGCTGCCCCATTTTTTCCAGCTCGTCTTGCCTTAACTGGCGAAAACGCGCCAATGCTTTTGATTGCCTAGCCAAGGTTTAGCTCCTGTATCAACTGGGTCATTTGACCATTTACGGTTTCCCAGTCAGCCTTTTCATCCATTGCCTGCTGCAGGAAGGCCACCAGTTTGGGATGAGCCATCACCGCCTGATCCATTTCCGGATCATTACCCGGCTGGTATCCACCCAGCGGGATCAGCTCGCGAACCTCCTGGTAACGGCTGTAAAGCCGCTTGAAGCGCATCGCATAGCCAAGCTGCTCCTTGCTCACCACCTGTGGCATGGTACGGGATATCGACTGGGAGATATCAATGGCCGGATAGTGCCCAGCCTCTGCCAGCTGGCGGTTGAGGACCACATGGCCATCAAGGATTGCCCGGGCACTGTCGGCAATAGGGTCTTGCTGGTCATCCCCTTCCGTGAGCACGGTATAGATGGCACTCATGCTGCCCTGCTCCGAGGCGCTGTTACCTGCCCGTTCAACCAGTTGCGGCAACATGCTAAATACCGATGGCGGATACCCCTTGGTCGCAGGTGGTTCGCCCAACGCGAGGGCGATTTCCCGCTGTGCCATGGCAAAGCGGGTCAACGAGTCCATCAACAGCAACACATCCTTGCCCTGATCGCGGTAGTACTCCGCAACCCGGTGGCAAAGCTGAGAAGCCCGAAGGCGCATTAAGGGGGATTCATCAGCCGGTGCGGCAATCACCACCGCCCGTGCCAACCCTTCCGGGCCCAGAGAGTGCTCGATAAATTCCTTCACTTCGCGGCCACGCTCACCGATCAGGCCGACCACCACCACATCGGCACTGGTCTGGCGGGTGATCATGCCCAACAGAACACTTTTGCCCACCCCGCTGCCGGCAAACAGGCCTATCCGCTGGCCTTTGCCCAGGGTCAGCAGGCTATTGATGGCTCTGATCCCGACATCCAGCGCTCCATCAATCGGCCGCCGTGACATCGGGTTAATGTTTTCGCTTTCGAGGCTAATGTCATCTTGGCCCAGCACGGGCCCCAAACGATCAAGAGGCTCACCCAACCCATTGAGCACCCGGCCAAGCCACTGCGGTCCGATACGGATCTGGCTCTCGCCGTCAAGAGGCCAAACCTTGGCGCCAGAAAACAAGCCAGAGGCATTGCTGACGGGCATCAGATAAGCAACATCCCGGTTGAACCCGACGGTCTGCGCCTCAATCTTGGTGCCGTTGCCGGTTTCCACCAGGCAGCGCTGACCGGTCAGCAGCCGGCACCCCACCGCTTCTAGCATCAGGCCGGTCACTTTCACCAATCGCCCGGTGACTTTCGCCACCGGGACAGAATCGAGTGAGGCCAGTGCTTGCTCCAGGCGGTAATCGATTATGTTGCTCATGATGCCTGCCTGATCGCTCCACTCGTCTGATCGGTCGAGCTGGCTTGCTCACTGCCCGCGGAGTCGGCTTCGCTATTGCCTTCCACCACCACTTGCTCATCAAGCAGGTGCCCCTTTACCGCCGCCATGCAAGTCTCAAGGCGCTGCTCGCATCCGGCATCGGCCTCGGCATTTTTGGTCACCACTCGACATTCGCCCTGGCGTAGACTGTCGTCACAGACAATGTTCCATTCGCTGATTTTGTCGCTGGCCACTTTCTCTAGGTGAGTAAACTCTTCCTTGGCCATTTTCACTTTCAGGCCCAACGGCTCACCCGGCAAACTTTCGAGTGTTTCGTCAACCAGGGCCAAGATCTGCTGAGGCTGAAGTGCCAACTCACAGCGGATCACCTGCTGGGCGACCTTCTGTACCAATTCGCACACCTGCTCGCGCTGGCGGCGTTCGTGTTCAGCAAAAAGCTCAGCCGCCTGCTGGTACACGCGGGCAAAAGGCTGGGTCGCCTGGACAAACTGGGCCTGACCTTCCTCAATACCCTGCGCCACACCTTGCTCGCGGCCTTGCAGCAACCCTTGCTCGAAACCTTGCTGCTGGCCCTGTTCGATCCCTTGCTGCAGTCCCTCTTCATGGCCGCGGGTCATCCCCTGCTGGAACCCCTGGTTAAACTGGGCCTGGAAGTCTTCGCGCTGATCCGGTTTTTCAGCAGAATCGCTAAGTTGCGGAGCTTCGTCCATTCCGGCCAACAACCGGGCATCTTCGGTCATTGCATCGAGGCCAAATTCGTCCATCGCCAAGTTATCAAAACCCAGGTCATCCATACCGAACTCATCACCCAAGCCCAGGCCGTCATCAAAACCATTCTCCATTTCTTCGCCAAAATCCATCCCCTTCTGAGGGTGTGTCGACAACGGAGACTGCGCTAAAGTCGTAGGGTCAACCAAAGGCGGAAAGCGATGGCTGCGAAACTGACTGGGTTGCAGGCGCATGATCTTATTTCGTCTAAACATCTCTATTCCACCGTCGTCTCTTGATATAGCTGCAGGCTGATCACCTTGGACTCATTGAGCTCACGCACATAATCCATGATTTCCGAACGGGCTTCTTGCACCTGGCGCAAGGATACTTTGCCAAGCTGGGCAATTTCCCCTTCCATTGACTGCTGCATACGACGCGGCAAAATAGCAAGCAGTGACTTGCGCAGGGAGGCATCGGAGCCTTTCAGTGCCATCGCCAACAGATCGGTTGGGATCTCCTCGAGGATCCGCAAGCGAACGGCTTCCGGCTGGCGGGTAAGAATAGAGAACTCGTACATTTTATTCTTGAGTCGCTCTGCCAGCTCGGTATCTTGTTCTTCAAGGGCGGTCATCAGGCTGAGCTGATCCCCGGTGAAGCGGTTGATGATATCGGCAACCTGTTTTTCGCCTTCAATGACCGCGCCCGAATTCTCAGCCAGGAAGTCGATGCAACGGTCGACCAGATCCTGCAGCTCGACGGCCACTTCTCTGCTGACTTCGGTCAGCACCGCTATCCGGCGCAGCACGTCCTTTTGTTCATCCTGCGACAGCTCAACCAGAACCTGGGAAGCGATGTCTGGTGGCAGGAAGGCGATGAAGACCGCCTGCATCTGGATGTGCTCATTCTTCAAAAATTTGGCAAGCTGCTTGGGCTCTATCCACTGTAAGCGCTGCATCGAGGTCCGGATCTCGTCACCGTAAATGGTATCGAGCAGATTACGGGCCAGTCGGCCACCCAATGCTTTGTCCAAGGTACGCTGCAAGAACGGGCGCGATGCCCCGCTGATGCCCGACTGGGCGCGGAACTCTTCAAAGAAGCCCTGCAACACAAAGCGAGCCTCGACACTGCGAATAGCCGGTTGCTGAGCCATGGCATGGCTGACTTTAAGCAGCTCATCACGAGACATATGGCGCATCACCTGAGAGGCCGACTCCTCACCCATACTGAGCAGCAAGATCGCGGTTTGTTCCATTGGTTCTAGCAGCACTTCACCGTCTGCCAGGTGGCTAAAATTACTTAGACTCATTGCTATTCACCCACTTCTTGATAACTTCTGCGACACGCTCTGGCTCAACTTCTGTCAATTTCTGCAGGTGCTTCACCTGTACCTCAAGCTCGGATCCCGGAGGTGGCAGCGTCGACAGGTCAAAATCGAACTCTTCAGAGGATGCTGTCGGGCTCTCCTCTGCCACCATACCGCCCTGAGCAATTGAATCGAGTAGTGCATCAGCCAGATCCTGCTCGCTTCCCCCAGCAGGGGGGATATTGGCAGACTTGAACGCAGCAACCGGCTCAGCACTGCTCTGACTCTCGCCTGTCGCCATTTCAATCCCAGCCGAGGTGGTGGCCAGTGCCGTGCTCATCGGCGCAGGACGTTGCAATGCCTTCACCAACGGGCGCAACACCAGAATAATGAATGACAAGCCCAGGAGGGCGTAAACGCCATATTTCGCCAGCATCAGCAGCTGCTGATCGTGCCACCACGGGGTGTCAACCGGGACGGTCTCTACCGCTCGGGCGAAATTAAAGGCATGCAAGCTGAACTGATCTCCTCGTTCAGCGACAAATCCAACGGAATCTTTAACCATTTGAGCTATTTGCTCCAACTGTGCTTGTTGCCAACCTTGTTCTTGAACATTGTCGTTGAGCAACACTGAGACGGATAACATTTCGATCCCCCCCTGGGCGTGGCGGGTATGGCGAACCTTACGGCCCACATCGTACTGGCGGCTTAACTCGGCACGCTCATTTCGTGTTTCATTGTTTGTGCTGCCCTCTTCTCCCGTCGGCTGATTGCTCAGCGCCCCCGGGATCCCGATTGCCAACTGCCCCTGGGTATTGTCTTGCTTGGTGAACTCTGTTCGCAGCACCGGATCACTATCAATCGATTCATGGGTCTCTTCGGTTTGATCAAAGTTGAGCGTCGCCGCAACCTGGACTCGGAAGTTACCGACACCCAGCAATGGAGCCAGCATATCGCCCGCCCGGCGAACAATGTCACGCTCCACCCGCTGCTGCAGCTCATGGAAACGCACATTGATCTGAGACTGCTTGCCCAACGCTAAATCGGCACTCAGCAGATTGCCGTGCTGATCGACCACCGATACCGCATCGGTTGCCATTCCAGTGATGCTACCGCTGACCAAATTGACGATCGCTTCCACCTGAGGCTGGTCCAGCTGCATGCCTGGCTCCAGCTCGAGCATCACCGCCGCCGAAGGCTTCTCTTCGTTGATCCCCACAAACAAGGTTCGGTTGGGGATGGCCAGGTGCACCCGAGCATGGCTCACCGCACGGATAGCCAAGATGGTACGCGCCAGCTCACCTTCCAGCCCCTGGCGGTAACGGGCATTTTCAATAAACTGACTGGTACCAAGACCAGAGCTACGATCCAGGATCTCCAGCCCTTCCGGTAACTTGGCCTTTACGCCGCGCGCTGCGAGGAGGATCCTGGCATCGGCCAAACGGTTCGCCGGCACTTGGATCTGGCCTGACTGGGTATCCAGCTGGAACTTGATTTTTTCCTGTTCAAGCACCGATAGGATCTCGCTATTATCGTAACGCTCCTGGGTACCATACAGCGGCCTGTAAGGGCTGGTCTGGGTCCACATCGCCACCACGATAAACATCGATACCAGTACCGCCAACGCAGTGATAAGGGCTACGTTTTTGTACTTACCGTCCAAACGTTGTTGGATCTTCTCTTTATATGACAGCCATTTATTTGATGGTGCCTGTTCTGGATTTTCAGCTACTGTTGTACTCATTTTTTTCTCACTACAGAGGCATCTTCAGTACATCGTCATAGGCAGCCAGGATCTTATTCCTTACCTGTGTCAATGCTGAAAAAGAAATACTGGCTTTCTGGCTGGCGACCATCGCGCCGACCAAGTCATCAGAACGCCCGGCATCCACATCCGTCGTCATCTGATGAGCAATATGCTGCTGGTTATCTACCCGACGCACGGCTTGTTGCATTGCCGTCTGAAAAGTACCGGTTGGGGGATGCGAAAGATTCACCGAGACCTGAGAGCCGGCCTGGGCCTGCGAACGCATAACCTCCATGCGCTGCAGCATCTCGTTCTGCATCATTGAAATTTGATTCGACATCGTGTCCGTCCTTATGCCGCAGTGCCTGATTGATGAATGTAAGAGTCGATATTGATCCCCTGCTCACGCATGGCAGCAATCTTGTATCGCAGCGCACGGGTCGACATCCCCAGCGCTTCTGCGGTGTCGTTACGCTTGCCATTGAAGCGAGCAAGGGTTTCAAGAATAAATTGGTGCTCGGCGTTCTTTCGGCTTTGCTTGAGGGCGTGCTTGGCATCTTCCACCACCTCGGTGATCGCCCCTTCCACCATGGAACTCAGCATGTCATTGAGCATCAGATCCTGTGCCGTGATCCAGTGGCCGTGGCGCATCACCAACGCACGCTGGATGGTATTCTCCAACTCACGGATATTGCCCGGCCAGCTATAACGCAACAGGACCTGCTGGGCTTCTGGCGAAAGACTACAAGACGCCATACAACCGGCATTGAGCTTGCGAATAAAGTGCTCGGCCAGCGGCAAAATATCTTCCCGGCGATCACGCAGTGGCGGCCATTGCAATGGCAGCACATCTAACCGGTAATAGAGATCCTGGCGGAATCGTCGCTCGGCAACCGCCTGCTGCAGATCCACATTGGTGGCGGCTATGACCCGGATATCCAGTGCAATCGAACGGTGACTCCCCAGCCGCTCGACCTGGCGCTCCTGCAGTACACGCAGCAATTTGGCCTGCAAGGCCGGGGGCATTTCACCTATCTCATCCAGCAGCAAAGTGCCACCGTTAGCCTCTTCAAACTTACCGGCTTGGCTGTGAGTTGCCCCGGTAAAGGCCCCTTTGATATGACCGAACAGCACCGCTTCCAGCATACTCTCAGGGATCGCCGCACAGTTAATGGCAACAAACGGGCCAGTGCTGCGAGGTGAGTTATCGTGAACATACCGCGCCAGCACTTCCTTGCCGGTACCGGACTCTCCGGTGATCAACACCGTGGCATCGGTTTGCGCCGCTCGGTGGGCCATTTGCAGCACCTGAAGACTGCGTCGGCTGCTGGCCACAACATCACGCTGTGGAGACTGAACCGTCTTATTGCGCTTCATCAGAGCGATAATTTGCTCTGACTGGTAAGGCTGCAGCAGATAATCATCGGCCCCAGCCTGTATTGCATCACTGGCTAACTTGCTCTGCTGATAATCAACAATGGCCACGACCATGGTGTTCGGCTGCGATTGCTTCACCTGCTTAATGGTCTCGAGCATCCCCATATCCGCAAGGTTATCGGCAATGAACAATAGGCTCCCAGGGTGTTCACTTAACTTGGCAATGGCATCTGCTGCCGTTGCCACGTTAGACACCTGATACCCTTCAGCACTGAGGATCTTGATGGCTGCTGCTGCGTGAACCAGACAACGATGAGCAAAAATCACATTGCCCGCTTTCATACCCCCTCCTTGACGATTCGTAACTGCACACGGCGGTTCTGCTGGTTGGCGCTTGCCCCAGTTCCTTGAGCTACGGGATAACGCTGGCCATGAGCGCGCAGCTGAATGAGCTGACGATCGATCCCCATAGCCACCAATTCATCAGCAATGGCTTGGGCACGCTGCCGAGAAAGCCAGAGATTATCCAGTGATGTTCCGGTTAGGTCGGTATGACCATCGATCAACAGTGCCGCGATGCGCTGGTCGTAGCGGATATACCGCGCAATCTCACTGAGCGTCTGTCGCTGCTCGTCCACCAGCATAGTCTCACTACTTGAGAAGAAAAATGTATTGTCTTTTGCCTGCTCGTAACCCATCGGCAGCAGCGCCGCAACACAAGACTTAAAATCTTGATATGAGTCGGCAAAATTAACTGATGGGATATCCCATACTTTCTCTTCCTGATGCTGGTTATAGCGAACCTTGATTTGTGCCCAGGCCCCTTTCTCCATTTCATTAAGCAAATAGTGGAGCGCTTCTGAGCCGCTAAAATCAAGCCCGTGTGGTTCCACGACGTGGCCATTGAGCAAGGTTGTTGTTTCCGGGTCCAGCTCCCACGGCGAAAAATTGACGCTGAGTTTCACCTCATCGACAAAATAAGGTCGCTGGGTACTCGCAAATGAGACTGAATAGGGTTGAGCAGAGTTTGCAATAAACGCAACACTGCCATCAAACTTGAGTTCCTTTGTTAATTTGCAAGAAAAGCGATCTCCTGAGAATTGCCAATCCACTTTATCCAACGGCGCTTGAATGTTTTTTGCCTGAGCACTAGTTGATAAAAAAACTAACAAAGAAAGCATTGCTGTTGATTTGATTGCTTTCATATAAAACATATTGCCTAACTGGTAAAAAATACTTATTCCAACTTGATAACAAGTATGGATAAAAATGCTTACAAAAGTGTCATTGCTATTAATTTGCACAATCCATATGCAACAAAGCACCTTAATTATTATATTTGTCAATAAAGCAAGACATTACGAATGGATATTAGGCAGCATTTAATTGATTTACTAGGCAGTAATCTAGGCCATTTATTTTGATTGGCTTAAGATCACAATTTCAGGTTTTGTTACAACAAGCCAAATTTAACACAAAACAAACAAACCCCAACCAAGCAAAACAACTCAGCAACCAAACAAGAACAAACAAGCTGAAAAAGCATGCAGTAGCGCACACTTTCAAGACAGGTGAAATTTTACTCCTATATAAAAACTAAATGTTTTTGTGATCTTGATTCATTATTTTTCTCGTTTTTCATTTAATAAATTTAATTTGCTTTGTTTTGACAAACTTTTTCAAGCATTTGAAATGTTGAGCCAATGCTGCTAGAAATAACCGCCTAATCGATACATGCAAATAACTGAGCATATTCAGCAACCAATTTTAACTTTTATATCTTCGGGATTATTAATGAAACCGAGCATTAGCAAGAATAAAACTAAACCGAGGAATATACATAGTTCAAAAAATGTATTTCCTATCGACATCCGTTCATTAGGAAGGCCATTAAATGCTGCTCAACAGTCTTTATCTCCCTATATTTCTCAGTCAGTAAAGGTGCTTGAACAAACGCTTAATAGCATGACTCGCCGAACAGACTGCCATGTCAAACTTCTGAGCTATGGCTTGGAGGTTAGCTATCAGGAAATAAAAGATAGAGAGCCTATTTGTTTTACCCATAATCAACTTGATGGCCAGTGCCTGGTTAGTATTTCACAACCTTTAATCCATCTTATTGCCGAAGCATTCTACGGTGGTACCCCGGACTTTTCTCATCGGGACAAAGCGGAGCCCGTCGACCTTGCTGATGGAAACACCGATGCGGTGACTGAGGACGGCATCGCGAATGGTGGACCAGAGGTTAGTGCTAGCACGGTCAACAACGCTGTCGCAATGAACGCCAGTGAGAAACGGGTTCAAGCCAGGCTGGCCGCTACCCTGCTAAACCAGATCAGCCACCAGTGGCAAGTGTCACCGGAGCAGGCAACGTTCGGCAATGGGGTACTTCATGCCAAGTTCGCCATCCAAATTGAAGATAGCCATGGCGAAATTCACCTTCATCTCGATGATGATCTCCTGCTGCAACTGACCGCCCAGGATGTCGTTACCCAGACTGAGCCGGCCAAAGTTGAGAGCCTAAGAGAAATGCACCTCAAGCAGGTTCCTCTGCGGCTCAGTGCGGTATTGAGCCGCCAGACCCTGACCCTCGATCAAGTCATCAACTTAAACGTTGGCGACATCATTTCCACCGAAATCCAAGAAGTTGTCGATGTTCATGCTGGGACGCTACCGCTTTATCAAGCCCATATTGTTGAGCGCAATGGCCATCTTGTCCTGCAAGTTATTGATAACATTACTCCTCAGGAGCAACACTGACTATGAATGAGCAAAACATCCAACATCTCCTTGATGGCGATCTCAATATCGATGCCGATGTCGCAGATATCTTCGACACTCCCGCAGCCTCGGAAACCTTAGGCAATACCGCAGCCGCGCAGGCATCGCGCGATCTTGGTTTCTTCCGCCAGATCCCGGTAACGGTTACCCTCGAAGTCGCCAGTACCGATATCGCCCTGGGTGAGCTGCTTACTGTCGGCCCTAACTCGGTCATTGAACTGGACAAGCTCAATGGCGAGCCGCTGGACGTCAAGGTTAACGGCCGCCTGCTGGGCCACGCCGAAGTCGTGGTGGTCAACGACAAGTACGGCCTGCGCCTTACTGACATTGCCGAAGATGCACTGCATGACGTTACCGCATAAGCACCCGAGGCCAGCCTGGCTGAAATACCTTCCCCTCATGGCGCTAATGCTTGGCTTCTCCGGCCAAGCATTGGCGGATCAGGGGATTGCGTTTATGTCGGTCTTCGATGGTGACAGCAATCAGGAGTACTCGGTCAAGGTTCAGATCCTACTGCTGATGACTGCATTAAGCTTTCTGCCTTCGATGCTGCTGATGATGACCAGCTTTACCCGGATCATTGTGGTGCTGGCTATCCTTCGCCAGGCATTAGGCCTGCAGCAAAGCCCCCCAAACCGGATTCTGATCGGCATCGGCCTCACCCTGACCATGCTGCTGATGAAGCCGGTTTGGGACCCTATCTATACCGATGCTTATGTGCCTTACGAGCAGGGTAACATCACTCTTCAGCAGGCAGTCGCAACGGCGGAAAAGCCCGTTCGGGCCTTTATGCTGGCGCAAACCTATGAAAACTCTCTCGAGCAGATGCTGCGTATAGCCGGCGACCCGCTTGATCTCGAACCGGATGAAATCAGCTTTGCCGTGCTGATGCCGGCCTTCGTGCTCAGTGAGCTAAGAACCGCTTTCCAAATCGGTTTTATGCTATTCATTCCTTTTCTGATTATCGATATTGTGGTTGCCAGCGTGCTGATGGCGATGGGTATGATGATGCTGTCACCGCTGATCATCTCGCTGCCGTTCAAATTAATGGTATTTGTCATGGTCGATGGCTGGACCATGACCGTCGGTAGTCTGACAGCCAGTTTCGGAGGCTTGTGATGGGGGTTGAAGCAACCGCTAACCTATATGCCGATGCTATCTACATGATCATCTCGATGGTGGTCATCTTGATCGGCCCGAGCCTGCTGGTGGGTCTGGTGGTGGCGGTCTTCCAAGCGACCACCCAGATCAATGAACAGACCATGAGCTTTCTGCCCAGGCTGCTCACCACCCTGCTGATGCTGATATTCGTCGGCCCTTGGCTGCTGCGCAGCATCAGTGATTTCTTCACCTCGCTATTCCACACCATTGCCAATGTCGTTAGCTGACAGTCTGGTCAACCTCACTTTTGCCGAGATCACGGCGATGGCCGGCCAGTTGTGGTGGCCGTTTTTCCGTATCTCGGCTGCTTTCATGACCATGCCGTTTCTCGGCAATGCACATATCAACAACCGAACCCGGCTGCTGCTAGCCCTGTCGATCACCCTGATTTGTGCCCCTCTCCTGCCGCCGATGCCCGCAGTTGATCCGGTCTCGCTCAAAGCCTTGGTTTTGGCAGGTGAGCAATTGGCAATCGGCGCCCTGCTCGGTATGTGCTTGCAGTTCCTGTTTGCGGCCATGGCCATGGTCGGCCAGATCATGTCGATGCAAATGGGACTGGGGATGGCAATGATGAACGACCCAGCCAACGGGGTCACTGTCGCCCTGCTGGGCAACTACTTCTTGATGTTCACGACCCTGTTGTTTCTGGCCTTGGATGGCCACCTGGTTGCGGTGGATATTGTGGTTCAGAGTTTTGCCCGCTTCCCAGTTGGTGGCGGCTTTGATGTGGCCTCCTTTGCCCGCCTGATTGACCTGTTCGGTTGGATGATGACCGCAGCGGTGACTATCGCCCTGCCCACAATTGCTGCCATGCTGACCGTTAACCTGACTTTTGGTGTGATGAACCGCGCCGCACCGTCGCTGAACGTCTTTGCCTTGGGCTTCCCGATGTCAATGATGCTCGGTCTATGCGCGGTATTGCTGTCAACCTCGGGGCTGCCGGGCATTTACGCCGAGCTGTGCCACCAAATTTTAGCCGAGATGCGCCTGATGGGAGGATACTAGTATGTCCCAGCAACAAAGTAGCCAGGACAAGAGCGAGAAGCCCAGCCCCCAGAAACTGCGCAAAGCCAAGCGGGAAGGACAGGTTGCCCGCTCCAAGGAGTTCGTGGTGGGGGTGCTGTTTATTACCATCGCCCTCTTTCTCTGGGCCTATGGCCACTTCCTCGCAGAGCAAGCCGAGAAGTTATTTACTATCAACTACCAGCTCAGTGCCGCCGAGCTCAGAGAGCCCGATATCATGGCCCGCAAGCTCGGCGAGAGCGTGCTGCTGCTGGCCGGCATTTTTGTTCCGATGGCGATGGTGCTGCTGATCATGACGGTGCTGGCCTCGATGATCCCGGGCGGCTGGGTGATGGCACTCAAGCCAATCCAGCCCAAGCTCAGCAAAATCAGTCCACTGGCTGGCCTCAAGCGGCTTTTTTCCATCAAGTCGCTGGTTGAACTGGTCAAGTCGATTCTCAAGATCACCCTGATCTCCATCGTGCTCTATGTCCTGCTCGACAACAACCTCGGCACCCTGATCGCCGCCCAGCGGGCGCCGTTCGAGCAAGGTATGGGGATCACCCTCAGTCACATCATCAAGGCTCTGATTTATTTCGGTATCGTGGTGCTGCTGATCGGCTTGATTGATATGCCCTACCAGCTTTGGAGCCATATCAAGGAGCTCAAGATGACCAAGCAGGAAGTGAAAGAGGAGCACAAGAACAGCGAGGGCCGCCCGGAGGTCAAGCAGCGCATCCGCCAGATCCAGCAGCAGATGTCGCGCCGCCGGATTGATAACTCGGTCCCGACCGCCGATGTCATCCTGACCAACCCGACCCACTATGCTGTCGCCCTCAAGTATGACCTCAGCCGGGCCGGGGCCCCTTTTGTCGTCGCCAAGGGCGAGGACGAGATGGCCTTTCGCATCAAGGCAATCGCCGAGCAGCACAATATCGAGGTGATGAACCTGCCGCCGCTGACCCGGGCTATTTACTTCAATACCCGGGTTGATCAGGAAATTCCAGGGCCGCTGTTTGTCGCCGTGGCGCATGTACTGACCTATGTCATGCAGCTAAAAGCGTATAAAGAAGGGAGAAATGACAAGCCGCAGCCGTTGCCGAGCTTTGCCATCCCCAAACAGCTGTTAACTAAAAAGCCGTAACAGCCCTAAAGAATCTCAACCAACACAATAACAAGCAACGTCAACTTTGAGCTAGAAGTCCTATGAAAGCGAAACTGCAACAACTGTTTCCGAGCCTGACCACCAGCTATTTTGGGATCCCCATTATGCTGTTGGCGATCCTTGCCATGGTCATCCTCCCCTTGCCGCCGTGGCTGCTCGATGGCCTGTTCATCTTCAATATCGTACTGGCAGTCATCGTGTTGCTGGTTGCGGTGTCGAGCAAGCGCCCGCTGGATTTTTCGGTCTTCCCGACCATCCTGCTGGTTGCCACCTTGATGCGCCTGACCCTCAATGTCGCCTCGACCCGGGTGGTGTTGCTCAATGGCCACCTTGGCGGGGATGCCGCCGGTAAGGTGATCCAGGCCTTTGGTGATGTCGTTGTTGGCGGTAACTATTTCGTCGGCATTGTCGTTTTCGTCATCCTGATGATCATTAACTTCGTGGTGATCACCAAAGGTGGCGAGCGGATCTCCGAAGTCTCGGCCCGCTTTACCCTGGATGCCCTACCGGGCAAGCAGATGGCGATTGATGCCGATCTAAACGCCGGGCTCATTGATCAGAACCAAGCACGTACCCGCCGTGAAGAAGTTGCACGCGAAGCCGACTTCTACGGCTCGATGGACGGTGCCTCCAAGTTCGTCCGCGGGGATGCCATCGCCGGCCTGATGATCCTGGTCATCAATATCCTGGGTGGTATCACTATCGGTATGGTGCAACACGACTTGGCCGCCAGCGAAGCCTTCCAGCGCTTTGCCCTGCTCACCATTGGTGACGGCCTGGTCGCGCAAATCCCATCATTGCTCCTGGCAACAGCCGCCGCCATTATCGTCACCCGGGTCAACGACAGCGGCGATATCTCGGTGGATGTCCACCGTCAGATGCTGGCCTCCCCGGCCACCCTGTTTACGGCCTCGGCCATCATGCTGATCATCGGCTTGGTACCGGGCATGCCGCACCTGGCATTTTTCAGCTTTGCTGCTGTCCTGGCCTACGCCGGCTGGAAGCAAAGACAAGTGGAGAGCAACCCTGAACCGCTCGAACAAGCCGAAGCCGTCGCCGAGGCTATCGCCCAGGACAATACCCCGAGTTTAGGCTGGAGTGATGTGCCGGTCATCAACCCGATCGCCCTTGAACTCGGATACCGACTAGTGAACCTCGTAGACAAAAACCAGGGCGAGCCACTGGCGCAGCGTATCCGCGGGGTTAGGAAAACCATTACCGAACAGGTGGGCTTCTTGATCCCGGAAATTGCCATTCGCGATAACCTCAAACTCAAGCCGACCCAGTATTCCTTGCTTCTGCATGGCGAAGTCATTTCACAAGGCGAAATTGATCCGGAGCGCCTAATGGCCCTTGCCGTCGGCGAAGTCTATGGCCAACTCGATGGAGTGCTCGGTAAAGATCCGGCTTACAATCTTGATGCTGTCTGGATTGAACCGGCCAACAAACCCCAAGCGCTCAACCAGGGCTATTCCGTGGTTGACGGCGCAACCGTGATCGCCACCCACCTGAGCAAAATAGTCAAGGAGCATCTGGCCGAGCTTTTCTGCCACGACGATGTCGAGCACTTGATGGAACGCCTTGGGGGCACGGCTCCGAAATTGATGGAAGCGCTCACCAGCCAGCTCAATCATCAGCAGCAGATGCGGGTGTTCCGTCAGCTGCTGATCGATCAGGTACCGATCAAGGACATCGGCAACATTGCTTCAATCATGGTTGAAAGCAGTGAAGTCACTAAGGATCCCATCCTTATCGCCGCCGATGTCCGCTGTGGCCTCAAGCGTTCGCTGACCAACAGCCTGGTCGGCTCGGGCAAGGATTTCAACATCTATACCTTGAGCGACAACCTTGAGAAGATGCTGCTGACCTCGCTGAGCAAAGCTCAGCAAAGCGGAGGACCGACAGCGCTCGATAGCTTCCCGGTCGAGCCTACTCTGCTGGCCCAACTGCAGCAGAACATGCCGGCGGTCAAAGAGCAGCTCAAGCAGAACGGGTTCAAACCCATCCTGCTAGTCACCCCGCAGCTAAGGCCTCTGCTGGCCCGGTATGCCCGTACCTTTGCCAAAGGGCTAGTGGTTCTTTCTTACAACGAGATCCCAGAAGACAAGAACATCAATGTGCTTGGGCATTTGGGATAATACAGAGCGGGATGAGAAGAGGCAGGGCTGACAGCCATGACCGGTTAAGCCTCTGCCCGTTTTCACGCTCAGGACTGGATACACACCGGTATCCAGTCCCGAGGCACGCCAAGTCAGCCCCTGCAAAATACCGCAACACAATATAGCCGCCGCCAACACGGCAAAATGAGGCTGCAAACACAAAAAAGTAACACCTTATTTTCCCTTTACCTTCAACAACTTCAGAGAAACAGCAAGTTACCACCTTAACATCTCGATAAAAATCAACCAATCTCGTGACATAACTATCCGCATTTATCGCTTTACCCGTGATAAAATTATGGTATAAATCCAGCGCAAACGATTGCGCAACTCATAAAATCCAATTGCGCGATATATACAAGTTACCAATGCGAGGTTATGGCCGCCCATGAAAAGTGATATTGAAATTTGCCGTGAAACAACGCTGACACCGATAGATCAAATCGCCGAGCGAGCTGGCCTGCTTCCTGAAGATCTGACCCCGCAAGGCACACTCAAGGCCAAGATCAAGCCATCGGTCCTTAAGCGTCTGGCCAACAAAGAAGAAGGCAAATTGGTTGTCGTCACCGCCATTACCCCGACCCCGCTGGGTGAAGGTAAGACAGTCACCACCATCGGCCTTGCCCAAGGCCTGGCCAAAATCAACCAGTCGGCAATGGCATGTATCCGCCAGCCTTCGATGGGCCCGGTCTTCGGAGTTAAGGGCGGTGCTGCTGGCGGCGGTTTCAGCCAAGTTGCGCCAATGGAAAAGCTGAACCTGCACCTGACCGGTGACATCCATGCCGTAACGGCAGCCCACAACCTGGCTGCTGCAGCCATTGATGCCCGCGTCTACCACGAAGAGCGCCACGGTTACGAGGGCTTTACCGAGAAAACCGGCATGCCGGCTCTGCGTATCGACATGAACCGCATTGTCTGGAAGCGCGTGATGGATCACAACGACCGCGCGCTTCGTATGATCACCGTGGGCAAGAACCAGCCGGGTAAAACCATCAACGGTCTTGAGCGTGAGGACGGCTTTGATATCTCGGCGGCTTCAGAGCTAATGGCCATCCTCGCCCTGTCAACGGATCTGGCTGACATGCGCCAGCGTATCGGTCGCGTGGTGCTGGCTTATGATCTTGATGGCCAGCCAGTAACCGCAGAAGATCTGCAAGTCGCCGGTGCCATGGCCGTCACCATGGTCGAAGCCATTGAACCGACCATGATGCAAACTCTGGAAGGGGTGCCGACGCTGATCCACGCCGGCCCTTTTGCCAACATCGCCCACGGCAACTCGTCAATTATTGCCGACCGCATTGCCCTTAAGCTGGCAGACTACACCATTACCGAGGGCGGTTTCGGCTCCGACATGGGCTTTGAGAAAGCCTGTAACATCAAGGCACAGCAAGCGGGCCGTGGTCCTGATTGTGCGGTTGTCGTTGCTACCCTGCGTGGTCTTAAAGCCAACTCAGGCCTGTATGACCTGCGCCCTGGCCAGGCTCTGCCGCAGGCGATCTTCGAAGCAGACGAAAAAGCATTAGTGGCAGGCTTTGCCAACCTGAAATGGCACATCAACAATGCCGCCAAATACGGTGTGCCTGTGGTCGTGGCAATCAACCGCTTCCCGCAAGATACTGACGCCGAGCTGGCGCTGCTTAAAGGCATGATTGAGGCCGAGCAATTTACCACCCACGTCGATGTGGCGATCAGCGAAGCCTTCGGCAAAGGCGGTGACGGTGCGGTTGAATTGGCGAAAGCGGTAACCCGTGCATGTGAAACCCCAGCTCATTTCAAACCGCTGTACGAGCTGTCGCAGACACTGGAAGAAAAGCTAATGACCGTGGCCGAGGTCGGCTACGGCTGCCGCGGAGTTGAACTGTCGGAGCTTGCCAAGGAGCAGCTAGCCCAGTTCAAAGCCCAGGGTTATGACAACTTGGCGCTGTGCATGGCGAAGTCCCCCATGTCTATCAGCCACGACCCGAGCCTGAAAGGCGCCCCAAGCGATTTCATCGTGCCAGTTCGCGAGCTCAAGCTGTGTGCGGGTGCCGGCTTTGTCTACGCCCTGTGCGGCAACGTCATGACCATGCCAGGCCTGCCGGAAAAACCGGCTTACCTCGGCCTGGATATTGATGCCGACGGTAACATTGTTGGCTTGAGCTAATCACCGAGCCTCGATATAACAACGCCAGCTTTCGCTGGCGTTTTTGTGTTCCGACTACAAGCCGTATCTCTGGCAATTACATTGCCAGGCTAATAAACAACCCGGCAACGGTGGCATTGAGTAGGTTGGCCAACGTCGCTGCCACCAGTGATCGTACCCCCAAGGTTGCAATCTCATGATAGCGGCTTGGCGCCATTACCCCAATACTGCCGAGCATAACCGCAATCGAACCAAAGTTGGCAAAGCCGCACAGAGCAAAGGCTATAATGGCTTCAACACGAGGCTCCAGTACGCCACTAGCAATCATTGGGGCCAATTGCGAGAAGGCGACGAATTCATTGATCGTGGTCTTGGTACCGAAAATCACCGCCATCTGCTGCGCGGAGTCAAAATCCCAGATCCCGGCCATGAAGGCAAACGGCAGGAACAGGTAGCCGAACACCACATCCAGGCTCAGCTCAGGCATACCAAACCAGCCGCCGACGCCCGACAGCATGCCGTTTATCAGGGCAATCAGACCGACAAAAGCCAGCAACATAGCACCGATGTTCAAGGCAACCTGCATCCCTTGGGCTGCCCCCTGAGCTGCCGCATCAATCACATTAGCTGGCTTTTTTTGTTCCTGTTGTTGCTCCTCGACACAGCCTGCCGCATCCTCGGTTTCCGGGATCATCAGCTTGGCCATCATCAGGCCAGCAGGGGCGGCCATAAATGAAGCCGCCAGCAGATACTCGAGGGGAATACCCATCTGGGCATAGCCTACCAGCACCGAACCTGCGACCGAGGCCATGCCACCGACCATCACGGCGAACAATTGCGAGCGGGTCATAGTTGGTAAATAAGGACGAATCGTCAAAGGAGCTTCGGAGATACCAAGGAATATATTGGCGGTGGCTGAAATAGACTCAGGACGACTGGTGCCAAGCACGCGTGCCAGCCCCCGTCCCAGAGTATTTACGAGCAACTGCATGATACCAAGCTGGTAGAGCACCGACACCAGGGCGGAGAAAAACACCACCACCGGCAGTACCCGAAGAGCAAGGACAAAGCCATTACCGCCAAACAGCTCGAACATTTTGTCAGACACCAGGCCGCCAAACAGGAAACCGATCCCGTGGTTGCTGTAGTTGATCACCGTCTGCACGCCAGCGGAAAAGTCCGTCAAAGCCTCACGCCCGACCGTGCTATAGAGCACTAGGGCAGCAAAGCCCATCTGGATTGACAGAGCACCTAAAACAGTACGCCAATTAATACGATCACGTTGTTCAGAAAGGAAATAAGCCAAGACAACCAGTAGTAGAATACCGATCAGACTAGAAAAGACTTGCATAATAAACTCATAGAAACAATCAGGCAGTGCCGCACCCTGGCTGTGTTGTCCACAGTCAGCTGTTCAAAACAATCCGATCCAAAGTGCTTGGGGCGCTACCTAGGTACACCTCTGCCCGGGACAAAATCTCAGGCACCAAATGCACTCGATTTCCCTCTGCTTTGAATCCTTGCCTCCTGGCGGCATTTTGTTCGTATGAATGAATAAAACGGGGATTCTCGCGCAATATGCGAGTGGGCACGGACAAGCCGTGCGGAAAAACGCGCGCAGGGTAAGCCGTTTTGACACCGAGTTCAAGCCACCCGACGCCAAGCGCTAGCGAAAGAGGCAAAATGGGGAAATGGCCACCACCTCCATTCACCGGGCAAAACCACCACCCCGAACTCATTGATTCAAGTAATCATTGTCATGGAAGGTCCTCACCCACTGAGGCCGGTAAACCACCAGTAAGGTGATTGCCATCCCGTTAAGCAGGGCTTCGGGGAACAGTAACAGCGGTATCAGTACCAAATAGTTATCGACAATGTAATGCCAGCTATACCCCCCCGCGAGCCAGATGATCCCGCCATTAAGCAGCTGATGTATCGCAATGGTTAATGCCCCGTTAAGAAAGGCCGCCACGAAGATATAGACAAATAGGTGCCGAATCAGATACCGGTACGTCAGGCGAAATAGCAAAAAACTCAGCCAAGCCGGGACAATCACCGATACCACCAGATAAATCCCTATCTGGGCGATAGGCAGCTGGTCGAAGAGTGCAAGCAGGAGGGTAGGCACAACACCGATCAGGGCGGCAATTCTCCAGCCATGACACAAGGACAACGTAGTCAGCACCAAGAAATGCACCTGCAATCCGTCGGCCAGCCCCGCAGTCAGGCTCCAGAGCAGAAACAGCACCACCACACTGGCCAGTACCCAGTGCTGATAGTCTTTCTCGGCACGGAACTTGGGCCAAAACTCCCGAGGAAAGCAGACTGCGAGGATCACCGCAGCGGCAGCAAAGCCCGCTAACTGTAACCCACTTACCATGCCTGACATGCCTGCACCTCCCCTTTCCCGTTGCGACTCTCAAACAGTACTGATTACCACCGACATCACCCCACGCCATTAACGTGCTTCAAGACAATTATCTCTCCCCGACAGGGCCCTAAATCCATGTAATAATTAAGGAGATTGTCGGATTATTTCATCTAACCATAGTAGAGTTGGATAGACTTTATACGATTAGTAATTTTTAACAAAAAAAAGTTAGCAAGACGTAACCAGATCAATTTTTTTTCGTTTTATCCTGTTAACCTCAATGCCAGCTCAATAAATATTAAGGCCTATCATTATGGAAATGACTAACGCGCAACGCCTGATCCTGTCGAATCAATACTATTTGATGTCAAAGCTGACGCCGGAGAACGAAGCCAAATACCGCCGTCTGCAAACTATCGTAGAGCGTGGCTACGGCCTGCAAATGCGCGAACTGGACAAAGAATTCGGTGACCTGCCTGAAGAGAAGTGCCGTGAAATCATTGACTTCATGGAAATGCACCATGCCATGCAAGAGTCATACAAAATGCTGACAGAAGACAACCAGAAACAGGTTGACCAGCGCCGCCTGCAGTTCCTCGGCTTTGATGCGGCAACAGAGGCCCAACATGTCCATTATGTGCGCTTTCTGACCGAGGAAGAGGGGCTATACCCGCAATTTGACAAAACAGAACACATGTTCAACAGCCAGGTTCCGATGCTTGACAAGTACCAGCGCATGCTACGTACTTGGCGTAACTGCCCGCGCCAGTACCACTTGTCTACCTCAGAAATCCAGCAGATCCTTAACGCCTAATCTGACGATTTCGACAACCAAACCGGAGCCTTTGCTCCGGTTTGCTGTATATGAACTTTGGCACTTTTTGCGTCATCTGAAAAGTGTGACCCCGACCAACACTCCCTCGCCCGATGTGTCAACTTTGACCCGCAAGTTGGATTGGACAGGATAAAAGCGATAATCCTTTAATAATTAAAAAATATCGTTGCTGATTCCACTATTCTTGACGCCATTTTCCCTGTATACAAAGAGGCACTTTGGTTAGCTGATCACCGATGATGAAATTACTCTATGCCGTCATTTTGTTTCTCTCGCTCTCAAGTTGGGCCAAGCCGACCGATCAACTGATCATCCTGACCACTTTTACCGCTGAGTCGCTTCAGCCAATCTTGAAACAATTCAAGCAACAATACCCTGAGGTGCACTTCACCATCCTTCACCGCCGAGAGGCTTCAAGCTTGCGCCTGCTAAGCCATGACGACCATGATATCGATATCGTGATCTCCTCTTCACGTACCCTGTTTACCCCGCTGGTTGAAGAGGGGCGCTTACTGCCACTCAACGCGTTAAATTATGACTCAACCTTCCAGCAGCAGCGCTTTATGCAGGACTCTATTGCCAATGTCGCCATCTTCGGCTACTCCGGCTACGGCTTGATGTGGAACGACGATTACCTGGCAAAGCACCATCTCCCTTCCCCCGACAGCTGGGAGAGCCTGACCGATCCACGTTTCTTCCGCCATCTGGTCATGAGCAGCCCGGCCCGCTCAGGCACCACCCATATCATGGTCGAAAATATCCTCCAGCACTATGGCTGGAAGCACGGCTGGCAATTGCTGATGCAAATCGGTGGCAACCTTTCCTCGGTCTCGGCACGCAGCTACGGCGTCAAGAACAGCATTGCCCGCGGCTTGGTCGGCATTGGACCGATCATTGATAGCTATGCCTACGAAAGCCAGAAGCTATTCCCTTTTATCAACTTTACTTACCAGCCGAACAGCCCGCTGATGCCAAGCTATGTCGCCGCAGTGAAAAACATCAACCAGGCACAGCACAGTATTGAGTTCATTAAATTTTTGCTTTCCGATGATATCCAACAGACATTATCGACCAGCTCACTCAACAAATATGCCCTGCACCAGACCATGCGGCAGCCTTACGAGATAGCCGCCCTCGATCACCGATTGATGGAACAGCGCTCAACCTTAGTCAAACAACTGTTCGAGCAAAGTATCAACTACCAGTTGATCCGCCTCAACCAGGCCTGGCAGTTGATCCACAAAATCAAACAGCTCAACGGGCTTAGTTCCGAAGAGCAGCGCCAGTTCAACCTGGCTATTCGCTTGGCCTCGACCCCTCCGGTTTCCGAAACCCAATCACGCAACCCCATACTGCGCAATAGCCTCTCGTTGTCGAGAGGCGACATACCCACGGCCCAGCTAACCAAAAATTGGCGCACCATCATGACTGAACAGCTCGATCAGGCCATCCGTATCTGCGAACAGTTGCTCGAGAACCACGAGTCTAAGAGGAAGCGCTAATGTTGTTCGGCAATACCATCGGCAACCGCCTGATCGCCTCGATCGCGTTCATGGCCTTTTTGACCATCAGCGTCAGCCTGATCGCCATTATCAACTGGGAGAGCCTCGACGACCAAATCCAGGCAATGGTCAACAAAAACATGCCGACGCTGCGGGCCAGCTACCAGCTAGAACGCAATACCGCCGGTTTGCAAACAGCGCTCAACTTACTGAGCGACAATACCGATCCTGTCCTGCATGCGGACCTGAAGCAAAATATCAATACCAAGCTGGCCCAGATCAATGCCGCCATTGCCCAAACGGCCCGTTTGCAATTTCATGCGGCAATCAAGAACGAGCACGATGCTCTCTTCAATGACATCAAAGTCTACGCCGACCTGTTGTACCAGCGTAACACCCATCTCTATGCCTTGGCACAGACCGAAAACAATATTAAATGGCTGCATCAGGACATGATTGAAGAGCTCACCCCCATTCGGCAAGAAGTCGAATGGCAGCTCACCCGCATGCTCCCCAACGCCCTGGTATCCAGTACCATCAACGAAGTCATGACAGAGTTTTCGCTGTTGCAGGCCATCACGGTCAAAGAGAATGAACTGCATCAACTGGTGCAGGAAATCATCATGCAGCGACAGCAAAGGGATATCAGCAATGCCTTCTATTTCATCGGCTACAAAACCGAAGACATCAGCCAGATGAGCCAAAGTTTGAGCCACTACTCGTCGACAATCTCCTATCGGCAATTACTCGATGAACTGATCGACTTGGTCGAGCCAGGAGGGACGCTGGAAAAACAATTGCTCCATGACGACCACCTGTCGCAGCAAATTAGCCATTACCAGGAGCAAATTCAGGCCCAACTGGCCTACCAGGAAGAGCTGATCCAGACCATGGTTGAGCAAGAGGATGCCTCTTTGCATACCTTGAACGAGAAGACACGCCAGGCGATCGCCATCAGCAACCTAATTTTGCTTGGCACTATGGTCGTTACCCTCTTGCTGTCGGTGATGCTGTCGGTGTATCTGGTCGGCCAGGGGATTGTCAAACGGCTGAACCTGCTCTCTCAGGATCTCCTGGCGGTCGCCAATAACCAGCTTGATGCCAAGATCCAAGTTACGGGCAATGACGAAATCGGCCAACTCGGTGATAACTTGCGCCATTTCTGCCGCCAAATGCAAGAAATGCAACAGAGCAATGCCCTCAACCTGATCAACAATACCCAGGCCAGCATCATTACCTGCAGTCTCGAAGGGATGATTGAGTCGGTCAACCCCAGCGCCCTGAACCTGTTTGACAATATCGACATGCCACAGCACCGAGCAATATGGGAGCTGTTCAGCCCCGCCATGCATGTCCGGCTGCAGTCACTGTTCACCAGCAACAGCCCACTGTTTAGCCTGGGGGGCTGCAACTTAACCCTGAAACAAAATAAAACCGGCCAGGAGAACCTGTACCTTCGGTTAGATTTCCGTCTTTTCCAGCAAGGGCAACTGGACAAAGTGATCATCACCATGACAGACATCACCGAGCAGGAAAAGGCAGCCCGCTGGTTGGAAAAAATGGTCCGGGAAAAAACCCATACCCTCACCACCCGCAATCGCCAGCTCCAGCTGGAAATCGAGGATCGCAAACGTGTCGAGGCGGACTTGCGTGCCACCCAGGACGAGCTGATCCAAGCAGCAAAAATGGCGGTGGTCGGCCAGACCATGACCTCTCTGGCCCATGAGCTTAACCAGCCGCTCTCGGCCATCTCGACCCATATTTTTACCGCGAAACTGGCACTGGACAAGCAGCGCCTTGAGCAGCTGCCGGCTTCGCTGGCGAAGGTGGAAAGCCTCGCCACCCGGATGGGACGGATCATCGCCAGCCTCAAGAGCTTCGCCAAAAAGCAATCATCCGACAGCCCGATGAAGCCCATCGAGCTCAACACCTCGATCCAGCAAGCCATGATGATTGTCGAAAGCCGGGCCAGGGTACAGCAGACCGAGATCCGTAACCTGCTTACCGGCCCGTGCTATTGTTATGCCGATCAGGTCCAGCTCGAGCAGGTCTTGGTCAACCTGATGGTCAACAGCTGTGACGCGATCGCCGGCTGCGAACAACGAACCATTACCCTTGAATCCCTTGGCTGCCAGGCTGGTCGATGTCGCCTGGCCGTCAGCGATAGCGGCAACGGATTTTCCGCCGAAATCATCGAGAAACTATTTATCCCCTTTACCACAACAAAAGAGGTGGGTCTCGGCCTTGGGCTGAGTATCTGCCGTTCAATCATGAACCGCCTTGGTGGCGATATTTTCCTTGCCTCAAACCTGCAAGGCGGTGCCATGGTCGTGCTGGAGCTAGACAATTATGATAATGAATAATGATATCGAAGTACTAATCATTGATGATGACCATGATGTGTTGGACTCATACCAGCAACTACTTGAAATATCAGGCTTTAAAGTCAAAGCCATTACCGACCCAACACAGGCGACATCCTTGTTGCACAAAAACTGGCCCGGCGTTGTGGTGACAGACATGTATATGCCTGGGCTAAACGGTATGGATCTCCTGGAGTTCATCAAGAACCTCGACCCGGAGCTGCCTGTCATCATGATCACCGGGCATGGCGATATCCCGATGGCGGTTGATGCGGTAAGACGTGGTGCCCTCGACTTCCTGCAAAAACCGCTACAACCTGCCGAGCTGTTGGCACTGCTGGAAAAACACCTGCCCGCAAGGAAAGCCGTGATCGAACAGCGTGAGGCTATCGGCCAGTCCACCTGTGAGATACTGCTGGGAGAGAGTCCACTGATCGTCAAAGTCCGAGAGAAGGTCACCCAAATAGCCCTGACGTCGAAGGATGTCCTCATCGAAGGGGAGCGAGGTACAGGGCGTCATACCGTTGCCAGGCTGCTGCACCAGCATAGCCAAATGCACAAAGGGCCATTTGTCGCTATCCAGGGTGGCAATATTACCTGCACCCCCGACTTACAACGGGCAATGATCTCCGCCCGCAGCGGCAGTATCAGCCTTAGCGAACCTCAAGACATGCCTCTGGAAACGCAGCAATGGCTGTGTCGCTTCCTGCTGGAGCAAGAGCGGCAAAACAAGAAAGAAGTTCGGGTGCTTGCCATTACCGGCACTAACCCAGAAGCCTTGGTTGAGCAAGAAACCTTGCTACCGGAGCTGTTCTACTTCCTCAGCCAGATCCGTTTCCAGCTCCCGCCGCTGCGCCAGCGGGTGAGCGATATAGCGCCGCTATTCAAGTACTTCCTCAAGCAGAGCTGCCAGAAGCTGCACAAACCCGTTCCGGCTATCGACAAAGCCTATATCAACACCCTCAACCGCCATGAATGGAGCGGAAATGTACTCGAGCTGAAAAACGTGGCTGAACTCTATGCAATAGGTATTGTGAAACTGGCAGGACAAGATCGCACTAAGCCGCTGGAGCATATGAGCAGCCCGCTTGATGAACTGGTCGACAGCTATGAGAAACAGGTCATCGAAGACGCGTTGTACCTGTTTGCAGGCCGGATAAACGATGTCTCCAACTACCTGCAGGTCCCGCGCAAAAAGCTGTACCTGAGAATGAAAAAGCACAATCTGGACAAGGCAGAATACAAAGCCAAAAGCTAGCGATCGGCTAGCCCATATAAAGCCAGCATCAGCTGGCTTTATACATTTCCCCCTCTTATCCTCTGTTGGCTTGCAGCTAACCTGAGCAGGCGTTTACAATGCCCAAAACTCAACTAACCGGGTGATCCCAATGCCGTACCAATGCCCTCTCTGCCACCAACCGCTAACCCAACAGGATAATACGTGGAAGTGCGCCAGCAACCACCAGTTTGATCAGGCCAAGGAAGGGTATGTGAACCTAATGCCTGCACACCACAAGAGCTCGAAGAATCCCGGGGATAACAAAGAGATGATGCAGGCACGCCGCCTGTTCCTCAACGCCGGCCACTACGATCCGATGCGTCAAGTCGTGATCAACAAGCTAGAGCAATACCTACCTGACAATGCCGAGCAACTGCTGGATATCGGCTGTGGCGAAGGGTATTACACCTCTGGCTTTGCTGCCGCATTGGCAGATCATCCCGCCCTTGAGGTACATGGTTTGGATATTTCAAAAGTCGCGGTACGCTACGCAGCCAAGCGCTACCCCAACTGCCATTTCTGTGTCGCCTCCAGTCACCGACTCCCGTTTGCCGAGCACTCTCTTGATGGCATGGTGCGCATCTATGCCCCGTGCAAGGCGGAAGAGCTTAAGCGAACCATCAAAGCTGGCGGGATTATCGTCACAGTGACACCGGCCGCCCGCCACTTGTACCAACTCAAAGAACTGATCTACGACGGCGTGCGCCTTCATGATATGACACCAGAGAGCATTGATGGCTTTGAGCTTGTCGATCAAACCCAGCTCCATTACGACATGACACTGAACGGTGAGGAAGCAACGGCACTGATGCAGATGACCCCCTTCGCCTGGAAAACCAGTGACGCCGTGTGGCAGCAATTGGCACAAAGCGAACAGTTTTTCTGTGAAGCCGACTTTGCGATCAGGATTTACCAGCGACAGCCATAACCTTCTCTGAGTTCGACATAACCACCGCAAACAATAGCGATTATCAATTGCAATTGATAATCGCTATCAAGTCATCTATCATCACAGCTTCTATACTCATACCAGACTCAGCCATATTCTGACTCCCCCGCGAACAGATGGCCGGGTTGGTGTATCTTGTTTGCCGTGTATTTTCCCGGCTTTACTCAACCTGTGATTTGATTCCCATGAAGAAATGGCTCTCCCTCGGTCTCGCTAGCCTGATGTTTGGCTGCACTTCGCATACTGACGTTGCCGACATAAGTGATGCCGGCACGGCCGCCCGGTTATTGCCGACCATGTATGACTCGACTATTCAGTCTCCCCAAGGGCAGCCAATGACCCTTGACCAACTCGCCGAGGCGTTACAGGCGGCGGATATCGTGCTGGTTGGCGAATGGCACGGGCACCCCGGAGCCCACCTGATGCAAGCCCGCCTTTTTGCAGCCCTCTATCAGCACAACCCGAATATGGCCCTGTCGATGGAGCAGTTCACCCGCGACAAACAGCATGTGGTAAACCAATACCTTAACAATGAAATTGGTGAAAAAACCCTGATCAAGGAAGGCAAAGCCTGGCCGAACTACAGCAGTGATTACCGCCCCTTGGTTGAATTTGCCAAGATGAACCAGTTGGATGTAATTGCCGCCAATGCACCAAAATCTATTGTCCGCTGTATCGGCCAGCAAGGTGAGGGCTATTTGGCGTTATTACCGGCCATGGAACGGCGCTGGGTCGCCGAGCAGCTCACTCTGGGGAGCGATGCCTACCACGACAAGTTCAACGCTTCGATGCACCATGGCGATGAAGAGAAAACCAAGCGCCAGTTTGCCGCCCAGACAGCCTGGGATGACACTATGGCAGAAAGCATGGTTGACTACCTTGCCCTCCACCCCGGCAAGCAAATTATCCATGTGGCCGGACGGTTCCATGTCGCGGAAGGTTTAGGCACGGCGTCGAGGATCACAGCCCGCAACCCAGACTTAAATGTCATGATGGTAACGCCTGTAACAAAAAACACCGGGGTGGCAGAAGGATCGCCAGATTATACTTTTGAGGTCATGCCGCTACCGGCAGCTTATGTCGACCAAGACAAAATGGCTGCGGCAATGGCCGCGATTTACAGCAGGAATAAAGGACTGGAGTGCTATAAATAGCCCTTTCGGGAAAGAACTGACCCCACCGGCGGCCAAGCTTGTGGGGTCATTGGGAGAGATACAGCTGGTATCTCATAGAAGCAGTATGTCGTAACCGACCTGATCCAGACCTGAACACCTCCCAGCTGCAACCTGATCTGTAGCACAGATTTTCATAGCACTATCAGCATCGCCCAGCAGACTTTTCACCATGAGCCATGAAAATAACAATAAAGCAAAATTGTCTGTTTTTTAGCCAAGACGTAAACTAACTTGCCACCCCCAACCACACAAGCAATAAAGCTCAACTACATAGTTGCGATATGGCAGCATGATTGGCCACCACCATGTTACAATGATGTTAAATTTCATATATCCTTTTGATTGCCAATGCGATAAAACAATATGCCAATAAGCGGTTAGAAACCTTGATTGGAACAGCGCAAAGCAAAACACGGAGTGCATGAGAAATGGATATGAAAAACAATAAACTACTTACGGCTATCTGCATTGCCGCCTCGTTAACCATGACATCGGCCTCCGCCATGGCCGAGATGGCAAAAGTGGCGGTATCGCAAATTGTCGAGCACCCGGCCTTGGACGCCGCCCGCAATGGCTTGCTAGACGGCTTGAGGCAGAAAGGTTACGTCGAAGGTGAAAATTTGGAGTTCAGCTACCAGACTGCACAGGGTAACCCCGCCATTGCAGTTCAGATCGCCAAGCAGTTCGTTGGCGAGCGTCCCGACGTTCTGGTCGGGATCGCCACCCCAACCGCACAGGCCCTGGCCGCATCAACCCGCTCGATCCCTGTGGTTTTCACCGCGGTGACTGATCCGGTTGGTGCCAAGCTGGTCAAAGACATGGACAAACCTGCCCGCAATGTCACCGGCTTGTCCGACCTTTCCCCTGTCGCCCAGCACGTTGCCTTGATGCAGGAGCTGCTGCCTGAAATAAAAAGTATAGGGGTCGTGTTCAACCCGGGTGAAGCCAATGCCGTCGCCCTGGTGGAGCTGCTCCGTGCTGCCGCCGAGGACCGAGGACTTACCGTTGTCGAGGGGACGGCCCTGAAAAGCGCCGATGTCCAATCCGCCGCCCAAATTGTAGCGTCAAAAGCCGATGTGATTTATGCCCCGACCGATAACACCGTGGCCAGTGCCATCGATGGGCTGGTCAATGCCGCAAACCAAGCGAACACCCCCATTGTCGGCGCTTCGACCACCTACATTGCCAACGGTGCCTTAGCAGCCCTTGGCTTCGACTACTACCAAGTCGGTGTCCAAACGGCGGATTATGTCGATGCCTTGCTGAAGGGCAAAAAAGTGTCTGATCTTCCGGTAAAAGTCGCCAAGGGATCCGATTTAGCCCTCAACCAGAAAGCCGCCGACCTGCTGGGTATCACCTTCCCGAGCTCGGTGCTTGAGCGTGCCACGTCGATAGAGAAATAAGAGAAGCAGAGGCTAGTTCCTAGATCCTAGCCAACGGTTCTAGGTTCTTCACTACACATAAAGACAAGGAGAATAAGGATGTCTTTCTTTGCCTTTCTCGGGACGCTCGAGATCGGGTTGGTCTACGGCCTGGTTGCCCTCGGCGTCTACCTGACCTTCCGGATTCTGGACTTCCCCGATCTATCGGTTGATGGCAGCTTCCCGATGGGGGCGGCGGTGGCGGCAACAGCCATCATAGCCGGTTTCAATCCATGGGCGGCAACCTTACTGGCCATTGCCGCTGGCGGGCTGTGTGGCCTGGTAACCGCATTTCTCGCAGTACGCTGCGGGATCCTCCACCTGCTGGCCAGTATCCTGACCATGATTGCGGCTTTCTCCATCAATATCCGGATCATGGGCAGCCCCAACCTCTCACTGCTCGGTGAAGATACCTTGTTCACCCCGTTTGAATTGTTAGCGTTCGATTACGGGATGGACGAAGGCATCGTCCGCCTGGTCGTTGTAGTTGCCTTGGTCATCGCCAGTGCATGGTTCATCACCCGGCTACTGGCCAGCGATTTTGGCCTCGGCCTGCGGGCAACCGGGGTCAACAGCCGGATGGTGAGTGCTCAGGGCGGCAATACCGCCCTGTACACCTATTTCGGCCTTGCCTTATCCAACGGCTTGGTCGGCTTTGCCGGTGCCCTGTTTGCCCAAACCAACAGCTTCGCCGATGTGACCTCGGGTGTCGGTACCATAGTGGTAGGCCTTGCCGCTGTTATCCTTGGCCAAACCCTGCTACCCGGTCGCAAAATTTGGATAGCGGTTATCGCCGTGATCCTCGGCTCTATCCTATACCGCCTCGCCGTCGCCTTTGCCCTGAGCAGCGGCATGTTCGGCCTGCAAGCCTCGGATCTCAACCTGATCACCGCACTGCTGGTTGCCATCGCCCTGATTGCCCCACGCATGAAAGGACAGCTGACTCGCGGCAAGCAGAAAGCGTCCGTCGTCACCAACAAGGCCAAAGCAAGGGGTTGAGGTAAAGATGATTGAATTGAACAATATCCGTGTGACCTTCAACGAAGGCACTATTTTGGAAAATCAGGCGCTGAAAGGCGTTTCCCTCACGGTCCCCGAAAAGCAATTTGTCACCGTGATTGGCTCAAACGGCGCGGGGAAATCGACCTTGCTCGGCGCAGTCAGCGGCGAAACCCCGATGGTTGGCGGGCAAGTCCTGATAGACAATATCGATGTCACCCAGAAAAGCGTCTACCAGCGGGCTCAGTATGCCGCCAGGGTGTTCCAAGATCCGCTGGCTGGTACCTGCGGCTCACTCACCATCGAGGAAAACATGGCGCTGGCCTACCAGCGCGGCAGCAGCCGCAGCTGGAAACTGGCTCTGTCATCGAAACGCCGCCAGCTGTTCCAGGAGCGGATCAGCATCCTTGGCCTCGGGCTCGAGGATCGGCTCGGTGATAACATCGGGCTGTTATCCGGCGGCCAACGCCAAGCGGTCAGCTTGGTGATGGCAACACTCGCTGACAGTAAATTACTGCTGCTCGATGAGCACACCGCCGCGCTGGATCCCCGGATGGCAGCCTTCGTCCTGGCACTGACCAACAAAGTCGTGAAAGAGTTTGATCTCACTGTCATGATGGTCACCCACTCGATGAAAGATGCCCTGGCCTATGGCGAGCGCACCGTCATGCTACATCAGGGGGAAATCGTTCTTGATGTCGCTGGCGAGGAACGCAACCAGATGGGCGTCAAAGACTTATTGGAAATGTTCAGCAAGGTCCGCGGCGAAGAACTGGCTGATGATAGCCTGCTGCTGAACTAGTGCCAAAATTGCCATTCGCGACCGGCAGCAAATTAAAGTAAAATGCCCATCGTGCCCAGCATGTTCTGGGCCTTTTTGATTTTTAGGAAAACGATGAAAAAAACATTTGCTTTAACTCACCCAAAGAAAGCAGTTCCACGCGTTGTCGAAGCCGTCAAATACGAGGTAAAGAAGTACCTCAAGCGTGAACGTAACAAGTCCCTACCAGCAGGCGCTGACTACTGGGATTTCGACTGTAAATATGGTCACACCGAGCAGGAAGCAAAGGTTATCCACGTTAAAGAAATCAACAAGTGCATTGACGAAGCCGAATCTCTGGCGCTGACGTCTTTCTACTTGGAAATCTTGGCCAAGCCTGGTGTTCGCACCAAGCGCCAGGTTGAAGACGACGAGTGATCGCCGATTAAAAAAAAGTAGCCCTAGGCTACTTTTTTTGTAATCAACCCGCCCGCAAGCAACGACCGATTCAGAACCAACGCTCAAGCGAGCCTTTGTCCAGTTGCTTGAACGCCCGGTTTAGCACCTGGGCCAATTCTTTGTAGCGCGGGCGGCTCTTCAGCGGCTGCAGCGCATACCCTTCACTGACAATCTTGTCATGGATCTCACGGTACCAGCTCGCCAGCGACGGTGGCAAATCGGTCCGGCTGCGCTTGCCGAGCCACCACAGCCCCTGCAAGGGCATGCTCAAGGCGAACAGGGCGACAGTGATGGCCTGGGGCAAGGCGTCGTAATTATCGAAGGCCATCTGGCTCAACACGCTCATGACAGCAACGGCTGGCATCACCCGCATTGCGAATCGCGTGGCTTTGATATAACGCTGCTCGGGAAACAGCATGGCCAACTCTTTGCGCATTGGCCACGTGGCCATGTAATCCTGGCCATGACGGAAAGCTTGCCAAATCGAATGTTGTTGACTCATAAATCACCAAACTTCAAAAAAAACAGTAAAATTTAAAAACCAGCAATAACAAACTTGATTCAAATTAATTTTTTCTAAAAATCTTTTTGTTATATTGCACCACAATCGCTATCCTATGCACGCCTACATTTATTGTTGCCTGTAATCATCGTTCTGGCAACTGAAGGCGCTTCCAAGGATGGCCCAGGATCTGGGTAACACGATTCTACTTGATACGGATGTAGCACGATTTTGACCCTGACTAGACCGGCTTGTCGAAAAGTCGTCTATCCTATGGGTAATTTTTATTTCAGTTGAATATCAACTTTCAGACAGATTATAGGTAGTCACTCATGTCTAAGCTGGTTTTAGTTCTTAACTGCGGTAGTTCTTCTCTTAAGTTCGCTGTTGTTGACGCGGTATCAGGTGAAGAGCACCTGACAGGTCTTGCAGAATGTCTGCACCTTCCAGAAGCACGTATCAAGTGGAAACTTGACGGTAAACACGAAGCTCAACTAGGCGAAGGCGCTGCTCACGAAGAAGCGCTAGCGTTCATGGTAGACACTATTCTTGCTTCTAAGCCTGAACTAGCTGAAAACCTGGCCGCTATCGGTCACCGTGTTGTACACGGCGGTGAGCAGTTCACTAAGTCTGCGCTAATCGACGATGCAGTACTTAAAGGTATCGAAGACGCTGCGACTTTCGCACCGCTTCACAACCCAGCTCACATCATCGGTATCAAAGCAGCCCAGAAGTCTTTCCCAGCGCTGAAAAACGTTGCTGTATTCGACACTGCATTCCATACAACAATGCCAGAAGAAGCGTACCTATACGCACTACCGTACAACCTATACAAAGAGCACGGTATCCGTCGTTACGGCGCACACGGTACTTCTCACCTGTTCATCACTCGTGAAACAGCTGAGCGTCTAGGTAAACCTGAGAGCGAACTGAATATCATCAACTGCCACCTAGGTAACGGTGCATCTGTTTGTGCAATCAAGAACGGTCAGTCTGTAGATACGTCTATGGGTCTAACACCTCTTGAAGGCCTAGTGATGGGTACACGTTGTGGTGATCTTGACCCAGCTGTTATGTTCCACCTACATGACAAGCTAGGCATGAGCGTTGATGAAATCAACACTATGTTCACTAAAGAGTCTGGCCTACTAGGTCTGACTGGCGTAACGTCTGACTGTCGTTTCGTTGAAGACAACTACGGCGAGAAAGAAGAAGCAACTCGTGCAATGGACGTGTTCTGCCACCGTCTAGCTAAGTACGTTGCTGGTTACACTGCAACACTAGAAGGTCGTCTAGACGCTATCGTATTCACTGGTGGTATCGGTGAAAACTCTGCACCAATCCGTGAGATGGTTCTTAACCGCCTTGCTATCCTAGGTGTTGAAGTTGACAGTGAAGCAAACCTTAAAGCACGTTTCGGCGGCGAAGGTGTGATCACTACTGAAAACAGCCGTGTTCCTGCAATGGTTGTTTCAACTAACGAAGAACTAGTTATCGCTGAAGATACAGCTCGTCTAGCTGAAATCTAATCGGTCGAAACTGATTTCAACGGCTGGCCTAGGCCGGCCGTTTTTTCATGACTTATGACCTTAGGTCATGCTTTTTTGTGGTGCTGTCCAATACCGGTTCACCCATCGTTATTGCACAGCACTGTCGTGTTCAATAGTTGAGGAATCCATAGTGTCCCGTACTATTATGCTTGTTCCGGTTGGTGCCGGTGTTGGTCTTACTAGCGTAAGCCTTGGTGTGCTTCGTGCAATGGAGCGCAAAGGTGTTCGCGTTTCTTTCTTCAAGCCTATCGCTCAGCCACGCCACGGTGGTGATCAGCCAGATCTAACAACGAACATCATCGCTGCTAACAGCGATATGAAAGTGGCTGAACCTTTCTCTATGGCTTGTGCAGAAGAGCTTATCCGTAACGATAAGAGCGACGTACTGCTAGAAGACATCGTAGCCCGCTTCAAAGAAGCAACTGCTGACGCTGAAGTTGCGCTGATCGAAGGCCTTGTACCAACTCGCAAGCACCCGTTTGCTAACCAGATCAACTACGAAATTGCGAAAACGCTAGACGCGGAAATCGTATTCGTTGTTGCACCTGGTACTGACAACCCAGCTCAGCTTAAAGAGCGTATCGAAGTAGCATGTTCTAACTTCGGCGGTATCAAGAACAAGCAAATCGCCGGTGTTATCGTTAACAAGCTTAACGCACCTGTTGACGCTGAAGGCCGTACTCGCCCTGACCTATCTGAAATCTTCGACGACGCTGAAGCCACTGTACCTTCAAACGTTGAAGTGATGCAGGTATTCAACTCTAGCCCAATCCGAGTTCTTGGCTGTGCCCCTTGGAGCGCTGAGCTGATCGCGACACGTTCGACGGACATCGCTAAGCACCTGAACGCTGAAATCATCAACCAAGGTGAAATTGCTACTCGCCGTATCAAGAGCATCACGTTCTGTGCGCGTTCTATCCCGCACATGGTTGAGCACTTCCGCCCAGGCTCTCTGCTCGTGACTTCTGCAGACCGTCCAGACGTAATCGTTGCTGCATGTCTTGCGGCCATGAACGGCGTTGAAATCGGTGCCCTACTGCTGACAGGCGGCTACGAGCTACCTAAGCCAGTAATGGATCTTTGTGAGCGTGCTTTCGAAACAGGCCTGCCTGTTATGACTGCACAAGGTAACACTTGGCAGACTTCTCTGAACCTTCAGAGCTTCAGCCTAGAAGTCCCAGCTGACGATAAAGAGCGTGTTGAGCTAGTTAACGAATACATGGCTAGCCATGTTGACGGCCAGTGGATTGAGTCTCTAACTGAAGGTTCAACCAAAGAGCGTCGCCTAAGCCCACCTGCTTTCCGTTACGAACTAACTGAGCTTGCACGCAAAGCGGCTAAGCGTATCGTTCTTCCTGAAGGCGATGAGCCTCGTACCGTTAAAGCGGCAGCTATCTGTGCCGAGCGCGGCATTGCTGAGTGTGTCCTTCTTGGTAACCCAGAAGACATCAAACGTGTTGCTGAGCAGCAGGGCGTGACACTAGGTGCTGGCGTGACTATCATCAACTCTGATGAAGTTCGTGAAAACTACGTTGCTCGTCTTGTTGAGCTACGTGGCCACAAAGGCATGACTGACGTTGTTGCTCGTGAAAAACTTCAGGATTCTGTTTTCCTAGGCACTATGATGCTTGAAAACGACGAAGTTGACGGCCTGGTTTCAGGTGCGGTTCACACCACGGCGAACACTATCGTTCCTCCATTCCAGATCATCAAGACAGCACCAGATGCGTCAATCGTATCTTCTGTATTCTTCATGCTACTGCCTGATCAGGTACTGGTATACGGTGACTGTGCGATCAACCCAGATCCAACTGCTGAGCAGCTAGCAGAAATCGCTATCCAGTCTGCTGACTCTGCAAAAGCATTCGGCATCGAGCCTCGCGTAGCAATGATCTCTTACTCTACCGGTACGTCTGGTAAGGGTGCAGACGTTGAGAAAGTACGTGAAGCAACCAAGCTTGCTCAAGAGAAGCGTCCAGATCTCGTGATCGACGGTCCTCTTCAGTACGATGCTGCGATCATGGAAAACGTTGCTGCTTCTAAGGCACCTAACTCACCAGTAGCGGGTAAAGCGACTGTATTCGTATTCCCAGACCTAAACACGGGTAACACGACTTACAAAGCGGTACAGCGTTCTGCAGACCTAGTCTCTATCGGTCCAATGCTTCAGGGCATGCGCAAGCCAGTTAACGACCTGTCTCGTGGCGCACTAGTAGACGATATCGTATACACAGTTGCACTAACGGCGATCCAGGCAAAACAAGCTGACGACGCTAACAAGTAATCACAGTTACTTGCCTATCCTTCCAATGCCCCGCACTGCGGGGCATTTTTTTATTCTCATAAAATCATCACCTTACCTTATACCGTGAATAATCATTCCAAAAAATTTCACGCAACCAACATCATATGTTGACCCACTTCACAATAACCATATAAAGAATATGCCTATTCGTTAACGGAATGTATTTTCTGAATCTGTATACCACTTTTGGCGTAGTTGATGGTTTATAAACCTGTACAAGGACTTAGTGCAGAAGTTCTAGCACTTTTTATGTTATATGCAACAAGGATAATAAAATAATGTTCTGGATACACCTGTTATTATTACTAGCTGTCATTTTGATCGGCATACGTCACGGCGGTATTGCCTTCGGCCTTTTGGGGGGCCTCGGTGTCTCCGTGATGACATTCGTTTTTGGTATTGCGCCAGGCTCACCGCCTGTCGGCGTTATGCTTATCATCCTTGCGGTAGTTGCTGCCTCTGCCACCCTTGAGGCTACCGGTGGCCTCAAGCTACTGGTTAAGTTTGCCGAACGCCTGCTTCGCAAGCACCCTGAGCACGTGGTTTTCCTCGGCCCGATTTGTACCTACTCCCTAACAGTACTGGTAGGTACCGGCCACTCGGTTTACCCGCTACTGCCTGTTATCTACGATGTCGCTTACAAAAAAGGGATCCGTCCTGAGCGTCCGATGGCCATGGCCACCGTGGCGTCACAAATGGGTATCACTGCCAGCCCGATTGCCGCGGCAGCAGCCGTGGTCATGGCAACAGCGATGGATAACAACCTGGACATCAGTCTAATCAATGTTCTGATGGTCACCATCCCTGCCACCTTTGGCGGCCTGATGATCGCCTGTCTGTGGAGCCTGAAGCGTGGTAAGGATCTGGACAAGGATCCTGAATTCAAAGCCCGCCTACAAGATGAAGATTTCCGCAATAGCCTGGTTGACCCAGAGCAGGAAGGTTCTGCTGAGGAAGAAGCTGAGCATGAGCGTACCGCCAAGAAAGGCCTGACCGTGTTCCTGCTGGGTATCCTGGCGGTTGTCGGCATCGCCCTGTTTAGCAAGCAAGTACTGCCAGCAGGCGTTGGTATGTCGGTCGCTATCCAGTTTATGATGCTGTCGGTCGGTGCGGTAATCCTGCTGACCACCAAGATCTCGCCAAAGCGCATTGTACACAGCAACGTCTTCATTGCCGGTATGAGCGCGGTGATCACCATCTTTGGTATCGCCTGGTTCAGTGACACCATCATTGGTCACCATAAAGAGTACCTCGTTGGCCTAGTCAGCGGCATGGTTAACGTGTACCCATGGACCTTCGCCTTTGCCATGTTCTTCGTGTCCGTGTTCCTGAAAAGCCAAGCCGCGGTGCTGACTATCATGATGCCACTTGGCTTTGCGCTTGGCATCGATCCAGCGGTACTGATCGGTGTGCTGCCAGCTTGTTACGCTTACTTCTTCTTCCCGTTCTATCCTAGTGATCTGGCGGCTATTAGCTTCGACCGCTCGGGTACCACTGCAATCGGTAAGTACGTACTCAACCACAGCTTCATGATCCCAGGCTTCATCGGTGTGGGCTCAGCAACGATTATCGGTTACTTCATTTCGATGATGATCAACTGATCAAGTGAAAAATCGAGTAGGAGGAGGCCTCACGGCCTCCGTCCTCTCACACCACCGTACAAGCGTGGGTCGCATACGGCGGTTCCGAATATATTTTCAGTGACTCATACCCATCTCTCAATGAGTACATGCCCATCTCCTTGAACCATTTAACTGGCATGGCCTGATTGAGCTGCGGCGATAAAGCCAGATGCCACCATCCTTTCTCTGACATCGCTAGCTTCCAAGCATTGCGCTCGTTTACGCCTTCTTGGCGTAACCATGTCGCTATGCTGTGTCTGCGTTTTCGCTGCTTGAGTCGGTAGCACCGTAAGCGCCGTCTTATCCATTCATCCAAGCGCTGCATCGCGCTTTTCCGCATGGCGAGCTTGAAGTAGTGTTGCCAACCTCTTAGATATTGAGTTAGTTCGACTATTACTGTCTTCAACTCTCGTCCTCGATTCCGCTTCGTTATTTGACGCACTCGCTTCTTCATGTGAGTTTGTGCTGTCTTCGAGATATGGATACTTCCATCTCGTTGGAAGCGATGGCCTAAGTAAGTCCGCTCTGTCACTCTTGTTGCCGCACTCTTCTCCCGGTTGACCGTGAGTTTCAGTTTCTGCTCCAAGAACTCCGTTATCGAGGCTTTACTCGATTTGCGGCTTCCTCACTGTGTACGTAGATTTGGCAGTCGTCTGCATATCGGCAGAACTTATGCCCTCTTCGTTCAAGCTCTTTATCCAACTCATCTAATACGATATTTGATAGCAGCGGAGATAATGGGCCACCCTGTGGTGTCCCTCGTTGCCTCTGCTCGACTAACCCGTTTCGCATTATGCCTGCCTGTAGGTATGACCTGATCAGCTTCAGTACCCGTTTATCTGTGATATCTTTCGATAGCCTGTGCATCAGCCTATCGTGGTTCACGGTATCGAAGTATTTCGCTAGGTCAACATCGACTACATAACCCCGCCCCTCCCTGATGTAGTGGCTTGCTGCCGCCAGAGCATGGTGGGCACTACGGTTGGGCCTGAACCCGTAACTGCTGTTGGAGAACTTAGGTTCGTAGATATCTGTCAGGACTGATGTGATGGCCTGTTGGACAATCCTATCAAGTACCGTTGGGATACCTAGCTGCCTCACTCCCCCACTAGGTTTAGGGATTTCTACACCCAAGACGGGTTGGGGTTGATAGCTACCGTCCAGAAGGCTCTGGCGGAGCGCTTGCCCATTGGAAGACTGCCGAAGCACCGAGATAGTGGCTGCTATGTCGAGTTTATCAACCCCAGCACATCCCTTGTTCTTCTTTACTCTTCTCAGGGCTTGGTTCAGATTCGTTGATGAACAGATCTGCTCCATCAACTGAGTTGAGGTCACCAAGACTCGTCCTCCTGTCTACGCCAAACATGCTTGTCATTCTTCGTAGCCATGAGCGTCACTTGCGGTGTTGCCCATTGGTACGTAGAGATATTGTTCATCTTGCTATGACTCCACATGATTGAGTGTCTAGTGACTGCTTCTTGATATATTCAGTTCCGGCCTTCCCTTGGGTTGTACTTCCCCAAGGTACTATGCCTTCTGCTGACTTCTTATTAACCGTCACGCAGCATCACTGCTGCACTAGTCTCGTCCGAGACAGCTAATAAGATCTCCCGAGGTAAGACGTTGTTCTTTCACTTGGTTGTGCCTGATTTACCCGTACACACTTCCCGTCGAGGCATTGGGCTATTCTATATATGGCTAGGTTACCCAAGTTGTACTGGCCTACTATCAGATTTCTGTTCGTCACAACCAAGTTTTGCCGTTTGCTTCCTTCAGATCCCACCTCACGGTGGACACCCTTGCATAGGCTAACGGTTCTCGCTCGACTGAGCCCGTAGAGGACTTTCACCTCCTAGAACAACGCCATGCTCGGCGCACCAAAAAAAGGCCGCTACATCCGTAGCGGCCAACATGTCAGACTCGAATCAACACAAGAAATAAACGCCAAGCTGATTAATCACCCGCTTTCTCTCAAAGAGAACATACTGTGATTCCGCTTGGGGAAAACGACTAGCTCAATACCAAGGCTAGTAAAATGTAGAACACGGTTGTTCCCACTTACTTATTACGCAAGTAGATAATCCAATACCCCATACCGACAAACACCCCACCACCGATGATGTTACCCAGTGTTACCGGGATCAGGTTATTGACAACAAAATTGCTCAGGGTCAGATCGGCAAAATCGGCCGGGTTCATCCCCGTCATCTGCCAGAATTCAGGCGAAGCAAGGTGCTTGATACCAATTGCCATCGGTACCTGGAACATATTGGCAATGCAGTGCTCGAAGCCCGATGAGACGAACATCGCAACCGGCAGGATCATCACCAGAATCTTATCTGTCAAGGTACGGCCACTGAATGTCATCCATACCGCCACGCACACCAATACGTTACACATGACGCCAAGGGCAACGGCCTGCATGAAGTCGTGATGCAGCTTATGCTGGGCAATTTGCATCGCATTGATACCTACCGCACCACTACCGGACATGTACTGCTTGGTCATCAGCATGATAGCGACCAGTATCAGGGCGCCCAACAGGTTACCGACATACACCACGCCCCAGTTGAGCCACAGGCTCTTCCAGCTGATCTTACCGCTAGCCCGGGCTACCAGTGTCAGTACCGAGCTGGTAAACAGCTCACCGCCGGTGATCACCACCAGAATCAAACCCAGGCTAAATGCCAATCCCCCGACAAAGCGCGACATTCCCCACGGCATGTCACCGGCTCCGGTGGTCACTGTGGTGTAAAACACAAAGGCGATACCAATATGCATCCCGGCAGTGATCGCCAGCAGCAACGACTTCATCGGATCTTTGGTGGCCTTACTTACACCTACCTCGGCCGCTTTTTCCGCCATCTGTGGCGGTAATAACGAATCAAACTGACTCTGACACATATTGTTTGGTACCTGACACATCTTGAAACACACAAAATTAAGGAGGCGAGATAGTGGCTTTTATCACACAAATATTCAAGCCATTGCTAAAACAATAATTCGAAATATACGAACGAATTATTCGGATATACCGAATCAACAGATATTGTAAACATTGAGCAACAAATCAATATGCCAAAGATTCAAATCACGCTAACATGCCGTCACATTGCAACTACATTTATACCCTCATGTGCATAAGCGCTGAATTATATTCAGGGGTTGAACCCCGCCGACCATCAGAGCCGGATCAAAAAAGGCGACTGATAAGCCGCCTTTTCTTCATTTGATGAATAAGTTGTCAGTTACACCAGTTCAACCTGGCAAATGATCTCATCATCAAAGGTCAACACCTTAAGCATATTCGCTTCCAGCAGACCGTAACTTGCCTGGTATTCACCGCGCGGGATCGTCACCGAGCCGGGGTTATAGACATAGAGCGAGCCTTTGCTTTCGGCAACAGGAAGATGGGTATGACCGGATACCACCACATCGCCGTCACGCAGGCGCGGGTGCTTGTCACCGTTGTAGAGGTGGCCGTGGGTCAGGAACAAGCGGCGGCCGTTTGGCAGCAGCACCAGGTTGTAGTCTGCCATCATCGGGAAGTCCAGCAGCATCTGATCCACATCACTGTCGCAATTGCCCCGAACAGCGGTGATCTTCTCAGCATGCTGATTGAGCTGCTCGGCCACCTCAATCGGTGCGTACCCCTTTGGCAACGCATTACGCGGGCCATGGTTTAGCACATCCCCCAGCAGGATCAGGTGATCAGCACCACTCTGCTCAAACTTGGCCAGGGTACGGCGAGTGCTGTCGGCACAGCCGTGGATATCAGAAGCAAAAAACAATTTCATGTCGGTGATCTTTCTTCGGTACAGGATGTCGTGATCCTACACCGAAGCCCATGACAATACCATTGCACGAACGGTTACGACTCTTCCCGCAGCATGCCGTTGAGTACGATGTTGTTATAGCTCACCATACCGATAATATGGCCACTCTCGATGACCGGTGCCCGGCTGATGCCAAAACGCTCAAACAGGCGAGCACAGTAGCGGACGTCCATCGAGGCACTAACCGACAAGGCCGGCTTGGTCATGATTTCATAGATATTGGTCCGCTCAGGTGAACGATCCAGTGCCAGTACCTTCTTGGCAATATCGTTCATCAGCACGATACCGTACTCATCGTCTTCATTGCGCTTGTTGACGATCAACGCCTTGATTTGCTTTCGCTTGGCAATGCGGATCGCCTCAGCCACCGTAGTCAGCCCTTCGACAATCGCATAGGTGTCCATCATTACATCCCGTACCCGGACCAAGGTGTCATCATTCATAACTTCGCCTCAACAACTTTAGTCAGTGTTTCAACCTGGTGGGCTACGCCCACCGCATCCTCAACGTCGAGCTGCACCGCAATTCCCTGCCCTGAGGAGGAATCAAAGTCCCCGACCCGCTCAATGGTTTCCAAAATAGTCCTTGCCAGGTGCTCTTCGACCACAAACAAAATCACATCCCGCTGAACATCCAGCCCGAGGCCGAAAAAGGTTTTCTTCTGGTACAAGCCTTCCCCGCGGGCATTGTTGATCACTGTCGCCCCCGTCGCCCCGGCTTTGCGTGCAGCATCAAGGACGGCATCGGTTTTCGAATCTTCTACAAAGGCCAATAACAACTTAAATCGCATTTCCTTCTCTCCTCTTAGCCTGCCTTGCCGACAGCTGTGCAAACGCCATCACTGTGATCATCGGAAACAGGCTGGCAAACGCAATGAGTCCAAACCCATCGAGCATCGGATTTCTCCCAGGTACGGTAGACGCCAGCCCCAGCCCCAATGCCGTCACTATCGGCACCGTCACCGTCGATGTCGTCACCCCGCCGGAGTCATAGGCCAAGGGGACAATCATTTTCGGTGCGAAGTAGGTCTGCACCACCACCACGCAATAACCCGCCAAAATGTAATAGTGGAGCGGATCGCCAGCCACAATCCGGTAGCTGCCAAGAGCAATTCCCACCGCGACCCCAAGCGCAACGGCGATACGCAAGCCGTTGACACTGATGGTATCACCCGAAACTTGGTTGGCTTTAATCGCAACGGCAATCAGGGAGGGTTCGGCAATAGTGGTACTGAACCCAATCGCCGCTGCGAACAGATAGACCCAGTAGTACTGGGTCCAGGGGATTTCAGCCGGGATCCCCTCGCCACTGTCAAACAAGAAATCCATCGCCGTTAGCTGGGCGGCCATTGACTCACCCAACGGGAACAGCGCCAGCTCAAGTCCGAGCAGGAACAACGACAAGCCTACGACGACATAGACAAACCCCAGCGCAACTCTGGGCCAATGGGTCACCGGGCGGCGCAAAACGGCCAGTTGAAAGCCGAAAATAATCACCGCAATCGGCACGACATCGCGTACTGTCATCAGCAAAGTGGAAAAAAAGTGGGGCACGATACCGTTCAGCTCTGTCATCCCTGCCTCCTAGTGCACCAGCATGCCGTAGGCCATAACGAATATCATCGGGGTTAACGAGGCAAAAGCGATCAAGCCAAATCCATCAACGATGGGATTACGCCCTTTGATGGAGGACGCCAGCCCAACGCCCAATGCCGCGACTAAAGGCACCGTAATAGTAGAAGTCGTCACACCACCTGAGTCATAGGCGATCCCGACAATCGCCGGCGGAGCAAACCACGTCATCACCATCACCATCAAGTAGCCGCCAATGATCATCCGGTGAATGGGCCACCCTTTTAGTATACGTGTCACCCCGAGCATAATGGCAATCCCTACCGATAGGGCAACGGTTAGGCGCAAACCGGTTGCATAGCTCAGCTGGCTTTCTGCATCGGCGACTATCAAGCCCCCTTCGGCGGCCACCTTGGCAGCTTCCGCCGCCACTGCGGTCAATGCCGGCTCGGCAATTGTGGTACCAAACCCCAAGCAGAAGGCAAACAGCAACAACCACCACACACTGCCCTTGCTGGCAAAAGAGTGTGCCATCGACTCACCGATGGGAAACAATCCCATTTCCAGTCCGAAGACAAACAGGGTCAAGCCGACCACCACAAACGCCAGACCAACCAATATCGGACCTAATTGTGGTAGAGGTTGTTGAAGGACAACCATTTGGAAGAAGCCAATAACCAAGATAATCGGCAACAAATCACGCAAACTGGACAACAAGGCTTTCAGCAGGACGAGTACAAATGACATTCCACCTCCAGGTTGCCGCACGGCCGTTGAATTAAGGGGATACCTTCAAGGTACTCCTCATTCACAATTAGACACAACTATTATGTACTAACACGAGAGCTAGCACACATAACCATATGTCATAAAGGAGATTGTTCGCGATAACAACCCATTGGTTTAGCTATACTTAATCTCCAGAATCATACCAATACTGATAAAGACGTAGCCCCAGAGGAGAAGCATGAAGATATTATTGACCGGCGGCACAGGTTTTATCGGCTCGGCCCTAATCAGTGCCTTGAATGAGCACGAGGTTACCGTATTGAGCCGCAATCCGGCCAAGGCCAGCCAAACCCTGGGCGGCAGTATCAATGTCGTTGCCTCCCTGGACCAGTTCGACAACCTTGACGACTTTGATGCGGTGATTAACCTTGCCGGCGAGCCAATCATCAACAAACGCTGGAGCCCACAGCAAAAAGACCGAATCTGCCACAGTCGCTGGACACTGACCCAGCAGCTGGTCGATAAAATCCATGCCAGCAGCCAACCGCCCCATACTTTCATCAGTGGCTCCGCTGTCGGGATTTATGGCGATCAGAAAGACACTGTTATCGACGAGTCGTTTGCCATCAGCGAGCATGTCAACCACGATGACTTTGCCCACCATGTCTGCCAGCGCTGGGAAGACATCGCACATGAAGCAGAAAATGAGCAAACTCGGGTTTGCCTGCTCCGTACTGGCATAGTGCTGGGAAAACATGGCGGCGCCCTCGCAAAAATGCTGCCGCCCTATCAGCTCGGGCTGGGCGGCCCCATTGGTAATGGCTCACAATACACGCCTTGGATCCACCTGCAGGATATGGTCGATGCGATAGTATTCCTATTAGAAACGCCAGCAGCAAAAGGCGCATTCAACCTTACTGCACCAGAGCCCGTCACCAACAAGGTATTCAGCCAAACCTTAGCCAAATCCCTGCACCGGCCCCATATCTTCTTCACTCCGGCATTCGTGCTGAAACTCGCCCTCGGCGAAGCGGCCTCGCTGCTGCTCGAAGGCCAACGGGCGATACCGAACAAGCTCGAAGCGCTCGGCTATAACTTTCGCTACAGAACTATTGATGTGGCACTAGGAGATATTGCCTCTGCCTAAGCATCCCTAAACCTAGGCTTGCCCGTTTCCACATCAACGAGTGATGATTAAAAAGGCTTCCCGGTACGAATGAACCGGGAAGCCTTTTTATAACAGCATGTGAGGATCTTCGGTCTAGCCTCTAACGGGCTGCAGCAGGCTGTTGATCATCGAGCGGATGATCAGCACCACCAGCAGCAGTGAAAGCAACGGTACCACCAACCACATCGTCGGGTGCCAGCTTACCGGCAGCTCAAAGCCCCACTTCACCAATGCCGCAACGACCGCTTCAGCGCCGGCCGCTGCCATTACACCTGCCAGCAAAGCCATAATGCCGTACTCGCCCCACACCGTTGCCGAGACTCTTTTCCGGCTCGCACCCAATGTCCGGTACAGGCGGATTTCATCCCTGCGCTGAGCCAAGCTCAGGCGCAGTAAGGTCATGACCAGCAACAGGCCGCTGACAACCCCCAGCCCCGCCAACACCGACAGCGACAGCGACACTTGCTGCATAATACCTTGGATGCGGGTGGCCATGGTGCGCAGATCCAGCAAGGTAACCGTTGGGTAGTCCCGGCCGAGCTGATTGATCACCGCCTGCTGGTCCGCTTCAATCCGGAAACTGACCAACCAGGTTGCGGGCAGCTTAGCCATCACATCCGGGGTAAAGATAAAATAGAAATTGGGCCGCATGTTGCGCCATTCGACCTCGCGGATGCTGGTCACCTCAGCACTGAACGGCTGGCTGTTGACATTGAAGGCAAGGGTATCACCCAAGGCAATACCCAAGCGCTCGGCAATACCGGACTCGACCGAGACCCCATTGGTTGCCTGCCACTCTCCGGCAACCACTTCGTTATGGACCGGAATGGAATCACGCCAGGTAAGGTTAAGCTCGCGACGCAAGGATTCATCGCGCTCCTGCCTATCTCCTTGCTGGGAGCGTTCAAGCAAGTCTTCCTCATTGATATGGGTTATCCGACCGCGGATCACCGGGTAGCCTTCAGAACGCATAACCTGTTGCTGGTCAAGCATATCGAGGTAGGCTCGCTGCTGCTCTGGGCTGATATTGAGGGCGAACACATTCGGCGCATCTGCCGGCAAGGTTTGCTGCCAGTCCGCCAGCAGATCTGAGCGCAGCAGCCAAATCACTGTCAGCAGCATCAAGGAGCTGGTCAAGGCTGCCAGCTGGGCACCGGTCGCCATCGGGCTACGGTTAATTCGGCTCAACGCCAGCGTTATCGCCGCCCCCCAACGGCCCCGCTTGAGCCCGCGGACAATGGCTACCCCAACCACAGCAAGGATAACCAGGATCGCAGCCAGCCCCAGCAAGGTCAGCCACATCAGCCCATTGCTTCCCAGCCACAGCAAACCTGCCGCCAATGGCAACAGGGCCAGCAGATAACCCTTGTTGCTGGTCTGCCAGCTATCCATTCGTTGTATCACTGAAATAGCAGGTGCATCCACCAGCTTCAACAGCGGGATCCCCATCCCCGGAATGGCCACCAGCAAGGCAACCAGCACGCTTACCACCAGCGGCGTAAAGCCAATACCGGGCAAGGGATCGGGCAATACATCTACCAAAGGCACCCGCAGCAAGTATTCCAGCAAGGCACCGATTGCCACCCCGGCCACCAGCGCAAGGCCAAACAACATGCCGAGCTGGCGAGCCAGCCATTGCCACAGCCACTTCTTGCTGGCGCCCAGGCTTTTCATCATTGCCACGACCTCGGTACGGGTCGAGGCATAGTGCATACAGGTCAGCACCAGAGTGGCTGTCGCCATCAAGATCACCAATATCAGGGTAAGCGACAGGTACTGGCGGGCTTTTTCGATGACATCACCGGTTCGCCCCTGCGAGGTTTCACTCAGCCAGCGCTGCCCGGGCTCAAGCTCTACTTGCTCCTGCAATGCCTTGAGCTGGCTATCTGCACCGGTAAAATACGCCCGGTACTGAACCCGGCTACCCGGCTGGATTGCCCCTGTGCTATCCAAATCATCAGCATGAATGAGCACGGCCGGCATCTGGCTGAACGGATTAAACGACAGCTCAGGCTCCTGCACAATGGTGCCGCTGACCTTGAGCTCGGCATCACCAATAGCCAACACATCACCGGGCTCAACTTTCAACAAATCAAACAGCCGCTCCGCCAACCAAAGCTCTCCGGGCTGAACCTGATGATGAATACCGGACGGGCTTTTCAGCTCAAGCTCGCCCCTGAGCGGGAAGTCGCTCTCGACGCTTTTGACGCTGACCAGCTGCATGGCTTCATCGCTGAAGGTCATGGTGCCGAAGCGTATCTGCTGGGAGACCACCAGCCCTAGCTGCTCTGCCTTGTCCAGAGTAGGCTGTTCAACCGGATTGGCCGAGCGGAATACTAAGTCGGCAGCAATCATGGAGCGGCCTTGATCGACCATGATCTTCTCAACCCTCACCACCAAAGCCGCCAAGGCAAACACACAGGCGATAATCAATGTCAGGGCCACAGCGACCGGCCACAACTGGCCGTGCCACAACTCGCGCCAGCTCCACTTGAGCAGCATCGAACGGTTAGCAGTCGGGGAATCGGATTGGATATCTGTCACTTCAGTCATGCGGCTACCAAACTCCCACTTTCTAGCATCAAGGTGCGGTCACAGCGCTGGGCCAGCTGTGGATCATGGGTCACCAAGACCAAGGTGGTGCCATGGTCGCGATTGAGGGCAAACAGCAGCTCGATGATATTGGCGGCGGTATGCTGGTCGAGGTTACCGGTCGGCTCATCGGCAAACAGCACCTTGGGCCGGGTCATGAATGCCCTCGCCAGTGCTACCCGCTGCTGCTCTCCGCCCGATAGCTGTGCCGGCAGGTGAATTTCCCTGCCATTCAAGCCGACTTTTTCAAGCAGCTCGCGGGCACGCCCCTCATCGGCTTCCTCCCCCTTGATGATGGCAGGCAGCATCACGTTCTCCAGTGCTGACAACGACGGGATCAGCAAAAAGCTCTGGAAGACAAAGCCAATGCTGTCACTGCGCAGTGCTGCCCGCGCCTCGTCATCCATCGCTGCCAGTGGCTTGCCCAGCAACTCAATGCTGCCCTTGCTTGGGATATCCAGCCCGGCCAACAAGGTCATCAAGGTCGACTTGCCCGCCCCCGAAACACCGACCAAGGCAATTGCCTCGCCCTGCTCGACCTCGAGCGAAACATCCTGCAAAATGGTGAGAGACGATGATGCTGTCGTCACCTGCTTGGACACTGATACAGCTTTAATCACGGATGTAGACATGATGCGATTCCTTTCAGTAATCTTTTTTCTTGTTTTCACTCAGCATGCCCTCGCGGCCAAACTGATGGTACTGGGCGATAGCCTCAGTGCCGGTTACCAGATGCAGGCCGAGCAAAGCTGGCCTAACCTGCTGGATGCTGAGCTTGAAAAATATGGCCATGATGTCACTGTGGTCAACGCCAGTATCTCCGGCGATACCACAGGCAATGGGATGGCTCGGCTTCCCCGCCTACTCGAACAACACCAACCTAATTTCGTCTTGATTGAGCTGGGTGCCAACGACGGGCTTAGAGGATTTCCTCCTTCTACTATACGCAATAATCTCAGTGAGATGATCACCGAGATCGAGCAAGCGGGTGCTTACCCGCTGCTGATGCAGATATTTGTACCGCCAAACTACGGCAAGCGCTACAGTGACCAGTTTGCAAAAGTGTATCAAGATATCAGCAAGCAGCTTGAGATCCCGCTGCTGCCCTTTTTCCTCGAGCACATTATCCTCAAGCAGGAATGGATGATGGATGACGGCCTGCATCCCAAATCGGATGCCCAGCCGTGGATAGCCGATTTCATGGCCAAAGAGCTTGCCCCGCACCTCTAACGACAATAAACAGACAAGGAATGCCCCTAATGACGGCAACGAAACCGCTCCGAATTCTGATCACTGGCTGCAGCAGCGGCATTGGTTACTACTGCGCGAAAACTCTCCACCAGCAGGGTCATCAGGTTATTGCCAGCTGCCGCCAGCAAAGTGATGTCGAACGCTTGCAGGGTGAAGGCATTAACTGTGTGCTGATGGATATGGACAGCGAAGCCTCCATCGAGCAAGGATTCAGCGAGGCCCTTGAAATAACCGGCGGCACCCTGGATGCCTTGTTCAACAATGCCGCCTACGGCCAGCCAGGCGCGCTGGAAGACCTCCCGACCCATGCCCTGCGCCAGCAGTTCGAAAGCAACCTATTTGGCTGGCACCACCTAACCCGGCTGGTTATCCCGGTAATGCTAGCCCAGGGCAGCGGTAAAATTGTCCAGAACAGCTCGGTATTGGGCCTAGTTGCCATGAAGTACCGCGGTGCCTACAACGCCAGTAAATTCGCCCTGGAAGGGTACACGGATACACTGCGCCTAGAGCTTAGCAATACCCCAATCAAAGTCAGCTTGATCGAGCCCGGTCCGATTGAGAGCCAGTTCAGGGCCAATGCCAAAGCAAAGTTCGAGCAGCATATCGATATGCCACGCTCACGCCACTTGGCCAGCTACCAGAACACACTCGACCGGCTCGGCAAAGCCTCACCATCGAGCAAGTTCACCCTCGGCCCTGAAGCGGTTTTACAGCCCCTGCAATCCATTATGGCAACCGATGAACCAAAGGCACGATATTATGTTACCCAGCCAACGTACATTTTCGGCTTCCTACGGCGCATTTTACCTACCCGTCTGCTCGATTCATTGTTAATAAAAAGTGACTAATTCGTCGAAAAGCCGGATAGAACGGCGAAGACGTCGAACCAACGGTGTTTGAAAATCAAACAGTAAAACAAAACACTTACAACTTATCTGGATCAAAAAAACACCACTGACAAGAAACAAACCTTGAAAAACACTGAATAGCTGAGCGGAAGTACGGTTTTAGCCAAAAAAAGCAAGAAATGTAATATTTGTGTCACACTGCACGGTTAAGCTTGCAGTGTAAATTGAAGGTTGTTCCCTACCAGTCCTTCTTGTCCCAATAACCGTTCCGCGACAGAAAAGAAAAAAGGTGTGACGATGACATTGCGCCAAATAAATATCCTGTGTGTGTGCGTGACGCTCGCACTGCTGTTAACCTTTCAATAAAAATGGAGAGCGAGGCTCTCCTTTTTTATTGCTCCCAGCGCTATCTTCCCGCCGCTCTCCCTTGAAAATGCTTGGCTTTCCCCCCATAACTATGACAACGAAGAAATTTATGGCCTATGCGCTTTTTCAGAAGTCCAGGGAGTGAAGATAAACCCATGTATGACCAACTAGCCATCGAACTGAACGAACAGAATCTGCAGCAGGTGATCGAGCAATCGATGCAAACCCCTGTGGTGATCAGCTTCTGGGCCCCGTCCATGCCTGAAACGGCTGAAGTGAATCAAATTTTGGAAAAGCTGGCAGCGTCTTACCACGGCCAGGTCACTCTGGCGACCCTGGACTGTGAATCCCAGCCAATGGTCGCCGGCCAATTTGGTGTGCGTAGCCTGCCAACCGTCGCCGTGTTCAAAAATGGCCAGCCGATTGATGGTGCCGCAGGCCCACAAACGGAGCAAAGCCTGGCCGAGATGCTGGGCAAACACCTGCCAAGCCAGGAGGAGCTTGCCCTCAAGGCCGCCCTGGAGCAAGTTGACAACCAACAGTACAACGAAGCCCTGCCGGTACTACGTGAGCTGGCGGCGAAATTCGCCCAGAACAGCGTGATCAATTTGGCGATGGCAGAATGCCTGCTCGGTACGTCCCAGTACGATGAAGCAGAAGCCCTGCTGGCAACAATCCCGATGCAAGATCAGGATGCCAAGTACAAAGGACTCATGGCAAAACTGGAACTGCACCAGCAAGCGAGCGATTCACCGGAAATCCGATTGCTGGAGGAAAAACTGGCGGCGGAGCCTGGCAACAACGAGATTGCCTATGAGCTTGCCGTACAGTACAGCCAGGTTGAGCGCGCAGAGGAAGCCCTAGAGCTACTGATCAACCTGCTGCGCAAAGACATGAACTTTGCCGATGGCGGAGCCAAGAAAACCATGATGGATATCCTGGCCGCGCTAGGACAAGGCAATGCCGTGGCCAGCAAATACCGCCGTCAGCTCTACTCACTGCTTTACTAGCGCAGCCGTCAGCGGACTGACCATCACGACAAGGCAGGGCTCTCCTGCCTTTTCTTTTGTTCGCGCTTGCTCTGTCTTATCTAACGGTGACGGCACAGGCCTTCAATAATTGGGCAGCTCGCCCCTTCATCGCCCGGGCACTGCTGGGTTAACGCCTCCAGCGTCTGCTTCATCTCAAGCAGCTCTTTGATTTTCTCGTCGATTTCCAGCAGCTTTTGCTCGGCCTTGGCTTTGACGTCGGCACTGCGCCGCTGCGGATCACGAGAAAAGGCCAGTAGCTCACGGCCTTCATCGAGCGTAAAGCCAACCAAGCGCGAGCGCCGAATAAGATGCAGCTCATCGATATGCTTGGCACTGTACTGGCGATAGCCATTCGCCGCTCGGCCCGGCGGCGAGATAATACCTTTATCCTCATAAAAACGGATAGTCTTGGTTGTCAGCCCAGTTTGCTGAGCCACTTCACTGATATTCATACCCAGCCTTACAGTTAATGGAAGGTTATACTTATTAGTATTCTCTTTTATCGCCCTAGTATCAAGCCTATTATTGCTTCTCTCGATAGCCGTCAAAATGTATTGACCTTCCAGTTGATGGAAGCTTTATGATGAGTTTAAGTGAATAAAACCGTATCACCAGTAAGGCTTCAATATGGTCGAGTTAACCCTGCCGCTGAGGAAGGTGCGCTGTATGAACTGCGCCAATAAAATCAAAGCGGCCCTCACTGCACTACCGGGTGTTGAATCCGTTGATGTCAATACCGAACAAGCCACCCTGCGGGGAACGTTTACCCCACAGGCGGCCGTCGATACTATTACCCAGCTCGGGTATGAAGCTGGTTATCAGTACCAGCTTCCACTGGCGGGCCTGTCCTGCGGCAAATGTGTCCGCAAGGTCAAGGATGCGCTGGACGGGCACCCTGACATTTTCTTTGCGGATGTCAGCAAAACCGCGCTTAACGCCAGCGGCACCCTGCCCGAACCGCAACTAATCGAGCTCATTGAGTCGCTCGGCTACAGCGTACCGGCCTACAACACCTATGAGCTGTCCCTGTCAGGGCTAAGTTGCGGAAAGTGTGTCGCCAAAGTTGAAGAGCTGCTGGCACAGCAAGCTGACATCGACAGCTTTACCGTCAGTAAAACCCATGCCAGTGTGCAGACCACCCAGCCTCAAGCAACGATCATCGCCTTGATTAAAGACGCTGGTTTTACTGCCTCACCGGCAACGGAACAAGCTGATACCAGCGAATCCGCTGCCAGCAGCACTGCGACCAATACTGCCACAGACGAGGTACCGGCAGAGCCGCTGAGCAGCGCAGGCGAACCGCAGGGCAGCAACATATCACAGCAATTTATTTTGTCAGGCATGACCTGTGCCAGCTGCGTCAGTTCGGTCGAGAAAGCCATCCTAAGCGTGCCCGGAGTAGTATCCACCAGCGTCAATTTGGCCGAGCGGACAGCCCTGGTTAGCGGTGATGCACAGAGCAGCCTCATTCTCCAGGCTGTTGCGGACGCCGGATACCAGGCCGAGTTATCCGAAGACGAGCTGACACGCCGCCAGCGCCAGCAAGCGCAAAACGAGCAGGTATATCGCCAGCACATCAAAAATGCCTATATTGCACTGGCTGTCGGAGGCCCTTTAATGGCTTGGGGCGTATTCGGCGGCAGCATGATGATCGTCTCCCGGGCTGACCAAATTGGCTGGGGGGCGATAGGGATCATCACCCTGATTTTACTTGCCACGGTGGGGAAGCACTTCTTCGTCAATGCCTGGAAAGCGTTCAAGCATCACCGGGCAACCATGGATACCCTGGTCGCTCTCGGTACCGGTGCGGCCTGGCTGTATTCAACCTTAGTGGTACTTGTGCCTGACTTATTGCCGATGCAAGCCCGCCATGTCTACTTCGAAGCCTCGGCGATGATTCTGGGCCTGATCACCCTCGGTCACGCCCTGGAAGCCCGGGCCCGAAGCCGAACCTCCAAAGCCCTCGAGCAACTGATGGACTTGCAACCGCCAACCGCTGTCATCGTTGACAACGGCGAAGAGCGTGAAGTGCCCCTTGCAGACGTTCGTACCGGCATGGTACTGCGCCTTCATCCCGGCGCCAAAGTGCCGGTCGATGGCACCATCCTCGAAGGTCAGAGCTATATCGATGAATCGATGCTGACCGGCGAGCCTATTCCGGCCAACAAGAAAGCGGGCGATACCCTTCACGCCGGTACCATCAACCAGCACGGCAGCCTACTGTTTACGGCAGAAAAAATCGGCCGCGATACCATGCTGGCAAGAATTATCGAGCTGGTACGCCAGGCGCAAAGCAGCAAACCCGCTTTAGCTCGGCTGGCCGATACCATTTCTGCCATTTTCGTGCCGGCGGTCATGATCATCGCCATCGTCACCGCCATGATCTGGTACTACTTCGGCCCAGAGCCCTCGTCGGTCTATATGCTAGTGACCGCCACAACAGTATTGATCATCGCCTGTCCTTGCGCCCTCGGCCTTGCCACGCCAATGTCGGTGACCGTCGGTGTCGGCCGCGCTGCTGAGTACGGCGTCTTGATCCGTAACGCCGAAGCCCTGCAAATTGCGGCCGATGTCGATACCGTGATACTGGATAAAACCGGTACCCTGACCGAAGGCAAGCCTGCGCTTATCAGCAGTGAGTGCTATAGCGGCTTCAACAAAGGCCAGCTGCTGACCCTGGCAGCCAGCCTCGAGCAAGGTTCCGAGCACCCCCTTGCAGCAGCGATTGTCAACGCCGCCAAAGCAGAAGCACTCAGCCTCGAGCCGCAGCAGCACTTCCGCGCGCAGCCTGGCTATGGCATCAGCGGCCAAGTACTGGGCCACACGGTACTGCTGGGTAACCAAAAGCTGATGGACCAGCACCGGGTAGATCTTTCTCCAGCCCTGCCAGCCACGGTTGATGCCAGCGTTCAGGGCGCAACCCCGATTTATGTGGCGGTCGACGGCCAACTGGCGGGCCTGCTGGCCGTCAGCGATCCCATCCGCCATGACTCGGTCTCTGCGATCAAGCGGATGCAAAAAATGGGGCTAGAGGTCATTATGCTAACCGGCGATATCCCGGCTACCGCCAATGCCATCGCCAAGCAGGCAGGCATTGCGCATGTTATTGCTGGTGTACTACCCGATGGCAAAGCCAGCGAAGTGGAGAGAATCCAGCAGCAGGGTAAGCGTGTTGCCATGGTCGGTGACGGTATCAATGATGCGCCCGCCCTGGCCCAGGCCGACATCGGTATCGCGATGGGCAGCGGCAGTGACGTGGCGATTGAGAGCGCTCAGCTCACCTTGGTGCGCCACTCCCTTCATGGCGTACCGGATGCCTTGCAGCTGTCAAAAGCGACTCTACGCAACATGAAGCAGAATCTATTCGGTGCCTTTATTTACAACACGCTGGGCATTCCCGTGGCCGCAGGGATCCTGTTCCCATTCACCGGTGCCCTGCTCAGCCCTGTCGTAGCCGGCGCTGCCATGGCACTGTCTTCGATCACCGTGGTGAGTAATGCTAACCGTCTAAGGCTATTCAAGCCGGACGGCGGCGACAGACAAGCCGCTCAGGCACAAACGGAGAACTAATATGGTTGCTATCATCGGCACGCTTGCCATTGCCTTTATTGTCTGGTGGTTCTGGTTACAACCAGCAAAAAAGGAACATTCAGCAAATAGCCCGGCAGCGAACAACCAACAGGCAAACAAATAGTTCGCCCAGTTGATGAATCCCCTGTCATGAGCTGATATAACTGCATAATAACGGGTTATATCAGCTCACAGGATCACTATGCTGAAATCGCTTTTCACCCGGGCAGCCTTGCTGCTGCCCTTTATGACTGCCAGCGTCGCTGCCGAACCTCTGGTTTGGCAGGCGCAAGATGCCAACCGGCAATTTATCATTCTCGGCTCCATCCATGCGGGCGACGACAACTTCTATCCTCTGCCAGCAGCGTTTACCACCCACTGGGACAGTGCCGATGCCCTCGTGGTTGAAGCCAATATCCTCAAACCCAGCTCGGCACGGCTCAACCCGGCAGTCGCCACTACTGCCCAGATGTTATCAGACGCTGAAAAACAATCTCTCGCGGCAACGGCCAAACAAGCCGATTTATCATCCTCGTCACTGCTCAGCTCCCCCCCCTGGCTAGCTGCTATCAGTTTACAGATGAAAATGGCCGAACAAGCTGGCCTCAGCCCAGACAGGGGGATTGATCTCACCCTTCTCAAGCGCGCCCGGGCCAGCCAACTGCCAATTCTCGAGCTGGAAAGCATCGAGCAACAGCTACGCTTGATGGAACAACTCGATGATCATGGCAAAGATCTCCTCATGGCCACTGTCAATGAGTGGGGAGAGATGACCGAGCAGCTCACTTGCCTGATCAACGCCTGGCAGGCCGGTGACCAACAGCAACTCGCCACCCTGTTTGATAACAGCCAGTACAATGACCAAACCGATGCCGCCCTGATCATCGAGCGCAACCACGATTGGGCCGCACAGCTGAGCCACGATCCAACTTATCAGCAGGGTAAGTTCTTAATTGTCGTTGGTGCCATGCACTTATTGGGACAGGAAGGGTTGCCAGCATTACTCAAGCAGGAAGGGTTTTCAATTAATCAGTTAAGCCAGAGCCGGCAGGTTAGCTGCGATTGATGCCAGCCCCAAGCGCCATAGGATTACAACCAAGCGGTACGGCCCAATAACGAAAAAAGCCCCAAACTACACGTCCCGGACTTTCGCTGCAGGCTTTGAAGAGTGGTCGGTGAAGAGGGATTCGACGCGGCTGGGCTTCCAGACCCCGACCCTCTGGTCCTCTATTCTCAGAGCCTGAGAGGCGCTACCAAACTGCGCTATTCACCGACATTGTCAGCAGCACGCCATGCAGGCTTACCACTTGAATAAGTGGCCGGTGAACAGGGATTCGGCGCGGCTGGGCTTCCAGACCCGCCCCTCTGGTCCGCTATTTGCCAGGAGCTGGAGATGCGCGACCAAACTGCGCTATTCACCGACATTGTCAGCAGCATGCCATGCAGGCTTACCACTTGAATAAGTGGCCGGTGAACAGGGATTCGGCGCGGCTGGGCTTCCAGCCCCCGCCCCTCTGGTCCGCTATTCTCAGAGCCTGAGATGCGCTACCAAACTGCGCTATTCACCGACATTGTCAGCAGCACGCCATGCAGGCTTACCACTTGAATAAGTGGTCGGTGAAGAGGGATTCGGCGCGGCTGGGCTTCCAGACCCCGCCCCTCTGGTCCACTATTTGCCAGGAGCTGGAGATGCGCAACCAAACTGCGCTATTCACCGACGTTGTCAGCAGCATGCCATGCAGGCTTACCACTTGAATAAGTGGTCGGTGAACAGGGATTCGGCGCGGCTGGGCTTCCAGACCCCGCCCCTCTGGTCCGCTATTTGCCAGGAGCTGGAGATGCGCGACCAAACTAAGCTATTCAACAGCTGCAGAAACGAAAAAAGCCTCAGTCTTTCGACTGAGGCTTTAAATAGTGGTCGGTGAAGAGGGATTCGAACCCCCGACCCTCTGGTCCCAAACCAGATGCGCTACCAAACTGCGCTATTCACCGACATTGTCAGCAGCATGCCATGCAGGCTTACCACTTGAATAAGTGGTCGGTGAAGAGGGATTCGAACCCCCGACCCTCTGGTCCCAAACCAGATGCGCTACCAAACTGCGCTATTCACCGACATTGTCAGCAGCATGCCATGCAGGCTTACCACTTGAATAAGTGGTCGGTGAAGAGGGATTCGAACCCCCGACCCTCTGGTCCCAAACCAGATGCGCTACCAAACTGCGCTATTCACCGACGTTGTCAGCAGCATGCCATACAGGCTTACCACTTGAATAAATGGTCGGCGAATAGGGATTCGACGCGGCTGGGCTTCCAGACCCCGCCCCTCTGGTCCGCTATTCCCAGAGCCTGAGATGCGTACCAAACTGCGCTATTCACCGACGTTGTCAGCAGCACGCCATACAGGCATACCACTTTGAATAAGTGGTCGGTGAAGAGGGATTCGAACCCCCGACCCTCTGGTCCCAAACCAGATGCGCTACCAAACTGCGCTATTCACCGACGAAATAAGTAAAAAGCCTTTGAAACTCTTTACTTGAATCAGCTTCGTTGCTGAGGTGGCTTATAATACTCAGCCAAAGAATTTACGCAAGCAGAAAAACTCATTTTTAAAAAAAACCACTGCTAATTGCTCACAGAATTATCAACCACGGCGAAAAAGTGATCGCAACCGCACTAGCCAATACAAAGTTAACACAATCTGTAAACCATTGATCCAGATCATCACAACATTTTCGCTGCATTGTTTATCTTATCACCACTGTCCCACGACCTAGAGGAATACACATGGATTTCTGGCTAGATCTACTCTTTGGTAATGCCGTAGGCCTGTCGTCAATGATTGTTATCTTTGGCGCCCTGGGATTAATGTTATTTTTTGGCGGTTACTTTGTTTACAAAGCACTGTCAGCACCCTCTCCTCACTAGAGCCATTTCGCAATGTCATCTGCTTGCGCCAGGGTCCAAATTGTCGGTTGCGGCCCTGGATTTATTTTATCGCTCCGTGATCTGCATAACCGCATCGCCCAAAGCTCGCTCAAACATGCATCTTAGACGGACTTGGGTATATAATCGGGTTATATGCCTTCAACCCTGAAACACCATGTCAGAAAACGATGAATTAGATCTCTTCCGAGAGATGATGGCTGATGTTGCCCCTATCAAGCAGGACAAAGTCGAAGTTGCCCACAAGCACCAAGTTACCGAAGCCCAGCTAGCAAGACGCCTTGCCGCACAAACCCTATCCGACGGTGATCCCGAATATCTCTCGTTAGACTATGCCAAGATGGTCAAGCCTGACGACATGCTGGAGTTCAAACGTGACGGTGTGCAAGAAGGTGTTTTTCGCAAACTTCGTCTTGGTAAATACGATATCAACGCCCGGTTGGATCTCCACCGCAAGACCCTGAAAGAAGCACGGGACGAAGTAGTTAATTTTCTCCGTCAATGCCAGCGAATGGACATCCGCACTGTCATTATCGTCCATGGCAAAGGGGAGAAATCCAATCCACCGGCAATGATGAAAAGCTATGTCGCCACCTGGCTGGAGCAAATCTCTGATGTGATGTGCTTCCACTCGGCCCTACGCCAACACGGCGGCAACGGTGCACTCTATGTCATGCTGAAAAAGAGCCCAGAGCGAAAGCTGGAAAACCGCGAACGCCATAGCAAGCGTCAGGGCTAACACTCACACTGGCCACAATAAAAGAGGAGCCTCTGGCTCCTCTTTGGGATCATTCCACCTCTTATGTCACCGGCACTACGCCTGAATGACCACCCGCATTGCAAGCAGGATCAGCACCACACCAGACAGCCTGTCGATCAGCTGCGCCTTGGTCCTTAACTTCTCGAGCACTTTCGGGTTCGACAATACAAAGGCAATCAGGGTATACCACAACCCATCCACCAAAAGTGGTGTGGCTACGATAACGGCGCGGCTGCTGAATTCCGTCCCCACCGCCACAAACTGGCTGAACAACGCAAGGAAGAACAGGGCAAGCTTAGGGTTGAGCAGCGAGATCATCGCGCCGTCTCGGGCCGCTTCCACCAAGCTGGTTGATTGGCCCGCCGCCAATTTAGCCGCAACGCCGCCTTTGGATCGCAGGGCATTTATCCCAAGATAAGCAAGGTAACCAGCACCGGCATAAGTAATGACATTAAACAGGGTCGGTGACTGCTTGAGTACCACCGCAAGGCCCAGCAGGGTCACCAAGGCATAAACGCCCACACCAGCAGCATGAGCCCAAGACGTCACGACGCCGTGCAGACGGCCTCCCGCCAAACTGTGCTTGGCAACCACGGCCAAACTTGGACCCGGCGACATTGCCCCCAGCATGCATATCATGAGTAACGAGAGCCAAATACTGAATGTCATTGTTAATTCCTATCCGCTAGAGCTTATTATTTATATGTGATGCACAGACTCTAGCAAGTGAAGGTCATGCAAGGAAATCAAAAGAAATCATCAGAGCTATGATTTTAGATCATCACCAAGCAACGGGCCCTAAATCGAATACATAGAGCTTTTCATCACGCTGAGCACCTGCTGGCGGAACCAGCGGTGGGCAGGGTCGCTGTCATAGCGAGGGTGCCACAGCAGCCAGTAGTTGTGCTGCGGCTTCGGGATAGGCAGGGGTTGGTAAGTGATCGCAAACCAAGCCTGCATATTGCGGGCTATGTGCTCTGGCAGCACCATCAACATATCGGTGCGCACCAAGGTTTGGAAAGCCGCACTGAAAAAAGGCACGGAGAATTGTACGTTACGGCTTAGACTCTGCGCTTTGAGCTCCCGCTCGACAAAGCTATCCTTGTCACCGCCCGCCGACACCCGCATGTGGGAGTATTCGACCAGTTGCGACAATGACAGGGAGGCCCGGTTGGCCAAAGGGTGCTGGTCACGCATCACGCATACCGGAAAATCAGATCCGATATGGGCACCGCACAAGCCCTCAGGGATCTGCGGCAGCATGGTCGATACCAGCTGAATATCCAAGTCAGCCAAATGCGATAAATACTCCGGAGACCAGAGCCGGTAGCTGATATTGACGTACGGCGCCTGTTGCTGCACCCGCTCGACAATTTCAGGCAAGATGTACTGAGCAACATAATCGGAAGAGGCCAAAACCACCGGCCCGCCCCACTGCTGGGGAGAAAATGCCGGTTCATCCAGCAGCCCTTGGCAGCTGGCAAGGATCCCATCAACCCTCCCCTTCAACTGCAGTGCCTTGGGTGTGGGCAACAAACGGTTACCTTCTCTGACCAATAAAGGATCACCGAACAATTCACGCAGTTGGGTAAGCTGGCGACTGACAGCCGACTGCGTCAGGCACAGGCGTTCGGCGGTGCGGCTGACATGCGATTCTTCGAGCAACACCTGCAGGGTACGCAGCAAATTCAAATTGATGTTTTGCACGGCCTGCCCCTCAAATATTGCTGCTGGATGGATTTTGCTGTTGTTCTATTGGTGCTATAGCTTTGCCAGCGGCGCAAACTGGCCCCCCGTCAGTTCAAGGAGATCCTTGGGCGCCAGTTCAATTTCCAAACCACGCCGCCCGGCACTGACACAGATTGTCTCGTACTGCTGGGCCGAGGCATCAAGAAAAGTCGGCAGACGCTTTTTCTGTCCCAGCGGGCTGATGCCGCCGACAATATACCCGGTGGTTTTCTCCGCGATTTGGGGATCGGCCATATCAGCTTTCTTCGCTCCCGCCGCCTTGGCCGCCGCTTTCAGATCAAGCAAGCCCGCAACCGGCACGATGGCAACCGCCAGTTTTTTCGGATCGCCATTGACGGCGAACAACAAGGTTTTGAAAACCTGGTTCGGATCCTGCCCCAATACTTCCGCCGCCTCCAGACCAAAATGGGTATTGGCCGGATCGTGCTTGTACTGGTGGATGGTGTGGGCGATTTTCTTTTTCTTGGCAAGATTGATGGCAGGTGTCATAGCCGCTCCGATTCCATTTCCAATTAACGACAGCCACTATAGCCCAACGCGATTGATGCCAAAAGAAAAAAGACGCTTTGGCTTTACCGGGGCGCATAAAAAAGCCCTGCATTTGCAGGGCTTCGCGCTATACCTTTAACCGTCGTTGTTAGCGGTAAACCATCTCACCTTTTGGTGCAAAGGCATTCACGTCAATCGGACTGTTGGTCTGCAGGAACTCCTTCAGCACTTCCGCATCAACAAAGCCGGTATTCACATGGCCTGAGTGTTCGGTGATCTTAGGGTAACCATCACCACCGGCAGCATTGAAGCTCGGTACCGTGAAGCGGTAAGTTTCAGTCAGGCTCAACGGCTTGCCGCCGATCTTCACATCGCTCACCTTACCGTTAGCAACCGTCATTGAAATACCATAGAACTGGGCGTAAGCACCAGAGTCAACCGGCTTGGTCGCGACTACGTTAAGGTAGTCCATCACTTCGCTACCGCTCATATCCGTGTAAGTGACAATATTGCCAAATGGCTGCACCGTCAGCACGTCTTTGTATGTGATATCACCGGCAGCAATCGAATCACGCACACCGCCTGAGTTCATAACAGCAAAATCAGCCTTGGCGCGTTGCATATGAGAAGCCGCAATCAGACGGCCTAGGTTCGTCTGCTGGAAGCGAACCACATTACGGTCACCTTCTAGCTTGCCGTTTGACTCGGCGATCTTGATATTGAGCTGCTCCTGACCACGCTCCTGGAAGGGCTGTAGGAAAGCTTTCACTTCGGCATCCTGGGCAATCTCATCCTGGATAAACACACGCTGTTTAGAGCCGTCAGCCAATTTGACTTTCTTTTTCAGGTTAACTGGGATCAAGTCATAGCTAACCATCTGCAGTTCGCCATTCTGGAACTCAAAGTCAGCACGGCCAACATATTTGCCCCACTCGTGAGCCTGGACAATCCAAGTGCCGTTCTGCTGATCCGGCTGACAGTCGTCACCCGGATTGAAGCTCTTGTTGTACATGCTTGGGCCTTCCATGCACACAGGCTCCTGCGAGTGGCCACCGACAATCATATCCAGCTCGCCGGCAGGCAAGTAGCGGGCTAGCGCAACATCACCCGGTGCATTGATGCCGTGGTTACCATTGGCGTAGTGGCCCATGTGGGTCGCCGCAATGATCACATCCGGATTCTCGGTCGCCTTTAGCTGCTCGATCACCTTCTTGGCCTCTTCCTTTGGATCGCGGAAGTCAACGCCACCGATGTACTCAGGGTTACCGATCTTCGCCGTATCTTCCGTTGTCAGGCCGACAACGGCAATCTTGATGCCCTGCTGCTCGAAGATCTGGTAAGGCTGGAATAGGCGCTCGCCGGTTTCCTTGTCGTAGATGTTGGCAGACAGCATCGGGAACTCTGCCCACTCTTCCTGCTTGCGCAGGACTTCCAGCGGATTGTCGAACTCATGGTTACCCAGTGCCATCGCGTCGTAACCCAACATGTTCATCCCTTTGAAGTCCGGCTCGGCATCTTGCAAATCTGACTCAGGCACACCGGTATTGATATCACCCCCAGAAAGCAACAGGGTGGTACCGCCTTGTGCTGCGACTTCTGCGCGGATCTGATCCAATAGCGTCTTACGTGCCGCCATACCGTACTCACCATAAGAGTTATGCCAGAAACGACCGTGGTGATCGTTGGTATGTAGAATGGTTAGCTTGTACGTTTGATCAGCCTGCCAAGAGGGGGCTGCGGTCTCAGATTGGCTGGCACAGCCTGCCAGAGAGGCAAGTATCGCAGCCGTTAGCGCTGCCTTGGTGAAAAAGCGTTCCTTCATTGGGGGTCACCTTAACCTAATTATGTGATTTCAAAGAATTTGACAAGCGTCAGTTTAAGTTATTTAGTGAATGCTGTTGTATGGTTTTCATCATTCTGTTGACCAGATCACTATACCGGGTTCGCATTTTCATAACGGTGAGGTAACAAGCATAAAAAAGCCTCACTGTGTGAGGCTTCTGATATCATCTCGCTTTTTCGAATTTATCTCATCGCGCATTTAAGCCGTGGCAAGCTGTCGCGCCGGATGTTTGATAAAGACTGCCGCGATAGCCGCGAAAGCCAGGAAGAAGCAGTAATAGGAATGGCTCACCACTTGTAGTGGCGACAAGCCGAAGACCGAACCCAGCAACAACGCTTGCGCTCCGTATGGCAAACCCCCCTGCACCACACATGAGAAGATATCGAGCAAGCTTGCCGAGCGGCGAGGTGTAACACCGTTCTCTTCCGCCAGTTCACGAGCAACGCCACCTGAGACGATAATCGCCACGGTATTGTTCGCGGTACAGCAGTTGGTTAGTCCCACCAGGCCGGCAATACCCAGCTCGCTGGCTCGCAGGTTCTGGGCTTGCGAGTGCTGCTTGCTAAAGACACGGATCACCTTGCTGATCAGTTGTGTCAGGTAAGCCAGACCGCCCTGGCGGCGCATCAGCTCACCCATACCGCCGATCAGCATCGACAGCAGGAAGATTTCCTGCATATTGCCGAAGCCGGCATAGATATCCTGGCCGTAGGTCGACAAGCTGTAATCAGGCGTAGCAAACAAGCCGATACCACCGGCCAGTAAAATGCCGATGCTCAAGACCACGAAGACATTCAAGCCTGACACCGCCAGTACCAAGATGGTGATATACGGCAGCACTTTCAGCCACTCAACATCCGTTGTAGCCGGCACTTCGGTCGGCGTGCTGCTGAACATGAACAATAGAATCGCTGCGATTGCCGCAGGCAGAGCGATACGGATATTTTCGCGGAACTTGTCTTTCATCTGGCAGCCCTGCGAACGGGTCGAGGCTATGGTGGTATCCGAGATAATAGACAGGTTGTCGCCGAACATCGCACCACTGAGTACCACGCCGGCAGTCAGTGCCACGTCCATCCCGGCCGTTTGCGCGATCCCCAAGGCAACTGGTGCCACTGCTGCGATGGTCCCCATCGACGTCCCCATCGCAGTGGCAATGAAGGCAGAAATCACAAAGATACCCGGCAGGATCATACTGGCAGGCAGCATAGACAAACCAAGATTGACCGTCGCATCTACGCCACCGGTTGCTTTCGCCACCGAAGCAAAGGCGCCGGCCAGCAAGTAAATCATACACATAGCAATAATGTCGCTATGACCGACCCCTCGCAGGAACTGCTCAATCGCCTTGTTGAGTTTTTCTTTGCTCAACAAAATCGCCACAATCACCGCCGGCAGCGCTGCAACCGGGGCCGGCAGTTGATAGAACGCGAAGTCCACACCTTGTAGGGTCAGGTAAGTCCCGACACCGATAAACAAGGCCAAGAAGATCCCCAGAGGGAGTAGTGCCAACGCAGAAGGAGCTGGCTCGCTAGAATGTTGTTGTGTTGTGTTCGACATGATGACTACAGGACATCTATTTTAGAAATTGCGCCTAGACTAAGTGTTGTTTATGGCCGCGTCAACATCTAGACGTCTAAACATCCAAAAAAGTTACTGCCACTGGCATAATAAACTCATCCGGCATCACAGTAACAACATGCATATACCTCACCGATAAACGTCAATTTATTGACCATAAAAACCCAGATTCCGTCAACCAAAAGTCACAATAAATCATCAACTTGTTTTTTTTTCGACCGGAGCTACTTTTCCGTGCAACAGGCAAGAAATCGCTATAGAATCCGCCTCGCAGACACCTCCCCCCATCCCCGTTGTTGAGATAAAGACAATGACATTAACCTTAAAACAGAAACTCATTGGCGCCAGCCTTTTTGCAGTTGTCGTCATGGCAACCGCCCTGACCTGGCTCGCGGCCGACCAACTCTCTGACCAAACCCGTCAGGGCATCTATGCCCGTGCCGAAAGCCTGGCCCAGGCCGCCAACGAAGGGATCGCCGACTGGGTTCAGATCCGTCGTGATATTGCCCGGGCTTTCAATGATTACAGCACCGAACAGAATATGGTGCCTTACCTGCAGCAGGCCCGTAAAGCAGGCGGATTCGATGATATCTTCTTCGGCACACCGGCCGGGGACATGTTCCGCTCCCACCCGGAACGTAACCGTGCCGACTACGATCCCCGTACCCGCCCTTGGTACCGCGATGCCGTCAGTGCCAACCGCCAAATCGTCACCACGGCCTACCGTGATGCGATCACCAACGCCTTGCTGATCACCATTGCCGAACCGGTACGAAACAACGGTAGCCTAAGCGGTGTCGTCGGGGCCGACGTACTGATCGACCAGCTGGTGAATGACGTGATCAACCTGGATGTCGGCCAAAACGCCTACGCCATGCTGATCAACCGACAAGACAACACTTTTCTTGCCCATCCTGATGAGTCTTTGATCCTCCAGCCAATCAACCGCTTCAGCAGCGAGCTGAACATGGCCCTTATCGACGAAGCCGCCCGCACAGGCAGCATTGAAATGGCCACCATTAAAGGCAAGGAGAAACTGCTGTACTTCGCCTCAGTGCCGGGGACAGATTGGGTGCTTGGCCTCGAGATGGACCGCGCGACGGAAGAAGCGAGCCACACCACCCTGCTGCGCCAGCTGATCATCACTTCTGTCGTGATCACCCTGATTGTGGTAGCGATTGCTGCGACACTGGTTGGCTACCTGTTCCGCGATCTGGCTCGAGTTTCCGAAGCCCTGGCTGAAATCGCCACCGGCGAGGGTGATTTGACCCAGCGTCTGGAGCCGCGCAGCGACGATGAAGTCGGCCAGCTCGCGCACAACTTCAACCGCTTCGTGGGCAACATGCATACCATGGTGTGCAAGCTTAACGATGTCTCGAACTCTTTGACCCAGCAGGCACACATTACCGCCTCACAGGCAGAAGAGCGCAGCACCCGTATCCAGCACCAGCAAGACGAAATCAACATGGTCGCTACCGCCATCAACGAGATGGCCGCAGCCACTCAGGAGATTGCCGGTAATGCCGACAACACGGCCCGCACTGCCGGTGAGACGGTAGAAGTGTCTGATCACGGTGCGACCCAGGTCGGCCAGAGCCAGCACTCAATCACCAGCCTGGCCACTGAAGTCGATACCGCCACTGGCGTGATCAGCGAACTGAATAACCATGCCCAGAGCATCAACACGATTCTGTCTACTATTCAGGGAATTGCCGAGCAAACCAACCTGCTGGCCCTCAATGCCGCGATCGAAGCGGCCCGTGCCGGCGAGCAAGGCCGAGGCTTTGCCGTGGTTGCCGATGAAGTCCGTGTCCTGAGCCAACGCACCCATGCATCGACGCAGGAAATCCAGCAGATGATCGAGACCCTGCAGCAGACCACCGGCAAAGCGGTGGGGATCATGGAAGACAGCCGCAAGCTGGCGGAAACCAGTGTCGATGATGCCAACTCGGCGTCGGCCAGCCTGTCGCAGATCAACAGTGCGGTGACCAACATCAGCGACATGGCAACCCAGATTGCCTCGGCGGCGGAAGAGCAGTCTTCGGTCACCTCGGAGATCACCCGTAATACCGAAGGGATCCGTGATGTGTCCAACGAGCTTGCTGTCGAGGCCAGCGAGGCTGCCAAGCAAGCCGCTGAGCTGTCAGAGCTGTCCTTCCAGCTGCAGCAGGAAATCAGCCGCTTCAAGCTCTAGGTTCTAGGTTCTAGGTTCTAGGTTCTAGGTTCTAGGTTCTAGGAACTGAAATCAACAAGGCTTGCCAAATGGCAAGCCTTGTTTCGTTCTAACCCTCGGCAAGCAGGCTATAGCAGCTTGAAAACAATCGCAGATACGGCCAACAGCCCCATCCCCAATATAAAGAAGGTACTCAGTTTACCCCGGTGTGCTTTCAACGCGTCAACCTTGTAGACCGCCAGCATTGGCATCACAAACAGGATCAGTGCAATAACCGGCCCTGATAAGGCTTCCATCATGCCCAAGATACTTGGGTTCATAATCGCCGCCAGCCAGATAGCGAAAAACATAAATGCAATGCCCAGCCGGTCTATTGTCGCCGGAGCCATCTTGGTTTGCTTCTGCAACATCCCGTTCAGACTCTCACGGGCTCCCATGAAGTGTCCCAGAAACGATGATGAGATAGCGATAAAAGCGATCACCGGGCCAAGGGAAATAATAAATGGACTGTCGTGAACATTCGCCAGATATGACAGGACAGAGACATTTTGCGCCTTCGCTTGTTGCAGCTGTTCGGGGCTGAGACTCAACACGCAAGAAAACACAAAGAAAAGCACAAACGAGATCAGCATCACCGAGGTACGTTTGAGGATCTGTTCTGATTTTGGCACCGCTTGCTGGCCATAATGACGACGCTGCACATTCGCAAAACTAGAAATGGCTGCGGCATGACTGAACGCGAAGACCGTCACGGGTATTGCCAACCATACCGTCACGGAAAAACGGCCCAATTCAGGTACTGCTTGCAAATCAGGCATTTGCCAATTGGGAACGAGATACAACGACAGGCCCGCCAGTATTGCCGCAAGCGGATAGACAATCACCTCAAAGGCTTTCAACATCACTTTTTCGCCAGCCATCATAATAGCAATCATGGCAAACACTAAAACACCAGACAGCACAACCCGCGAAGGCTCATCTCCTCCGAGCTGGTTGACGAGAAAACTGTTGACCGTATTCGTCAATCCCACGCCATAGATCAACAAAATAGGAAAGATAGACAGGAAATAGAGCATTGAAATCAGGCGACCGGCACGCGCACCAAAATGCTCTTCAACGACATCGGTAAAGTCGGCATTTTCTTTTGCCGAAGACAAAACAAAACGCGCCAAGCCGCGATGGGCGAGAAACGTCATTGGGCCCGCGAGCAAGGCCATGATCACCAGAGACCAGAAACCGCCAGCCCCAATATTAATCGGTAAAAATAAAATACCGGCCCCCACCGCGGTACCGAATAAACTGAGCATCCAGCTCGTATCGTGTTTATTCCAACGGGAAGCCCCAGCCTCTGTATGGCTCAGAGGTATTTCTTGAGATAATGACACGCAACACCCTACACTTACAAAATTTTACTCGGCGCTGAGTATACCTTTACAAAATAAAACACTCACAATAAGAGCGGAAAACATCTCACTCCATACCCGGAAAACCACCAGCCAGATAAACCCGCATCACCTCATTTAGACTGTTGAGAATACTGCTAAATACAAACTATGCAGATTAATCCACTAAATTTTTACCCATTTCGATTTTTTCTATTATAAGCAACAAGCTTTATAGTAAAAAAAACGGCCCGGCAGGTAAGCTGCCGGGCCGTTATTAGTTAAATCAAAGCAAACTGTTACTTAATATCAATCTCTTCAAAACCTTTTACGAGATCATCAAGTTGCTTCAGCTGAGCGAGGAAAGGCTCTAGCTTGTCCAGCGGGAAGGCCGATGGGCCGTCACAACGTGCTTGATCCGGATTCGGGTGCGCTTCCATGAACAGGCCTGCAATCTTGGTTGCCAGGCCAGAGCGCGCCAAATCCACCGTTTGCTCACGACGGCCACCCGAAGCGGCACCGTTTGGATCGCGGCACTGTAGGGCGTGGGTCACGTCAAAGATGATCGGGCTGCCGTTAGACGCCTTCTTCATCACATCGAAGCCCAGCATATCAACCACTAGGTTGTCATAGCCGTGCAGCACGCCACGCTCACACAGGATAATATTCTCGTTGTCGCACTCCGCGAATTTCTCAACGATGTTACCTACCTGGCCCGGGCTCATGAACTGAGGTTTCTTCACGTTGATCACCGCGCCGGTTTTCGCCATCGCCTGGACCAAGTCAGTCTGGCGAGCCAAGAACGCTGGCAACTGGATCACGTCAACCACATCGGCAACCGGCTGAGCCTGGTATTGCTCGTGGATATCCGTGATGATCTTCACGCCGAAGGTATCTTTCAACTCCTGGAAAATCTTCAGGCCTTCTTCCATCCCCGGACCGCGGTACGAGTGGACAGAAGAACGGTTTGCCTTGTCGAAAGAAGCTTTGAAGACATAAGGAATGCCTAGCTTGTCTGTCACTTCAACGTACTTTTCACAGATCTGCATCGCCAAATCACGTGATTCCAGTACGTTCATACCGCCGAATAGGACAAACGGCTTATCGTTGGCAACCTCGATATCACCAACGCGAACAACTTTCTGTTCCATCATCTTCTCTCTTAATTTTTAATGAGCCCAGCCCCGCGCCAATTAGTGCAGGGTCAACGGCTCTTTGTTGAGTTCTTTGACCTGAAGCTTCAGCAGCTCGGCAGCTGGGTCTTCAGGGCATTGCTCGATAAAATACTCGTAATCCAGCGCAGCGGCATGGCTGCACTCTAGCTGCTGGTAAATATAGCCGCGATCGCGGATTTCGTGTGGGTCCCCCGGACGAAAAGCCCCCAGCACAACATCACTGCAGCGCAGCGCTTCGGTAAACAGCCCCTCACGCAGCAATGCACTCTTCATCACGGTTAGCCAGCGAGCCAAAATATCGTAATTACCGGCCGTAGCAAAATACTCGCTACGCAATTCGGAAAACGGCCCCTTGTGGCCTTTCAGCCAAGCCGCCATCACGTGCTTACTCAGGTACTCGCCATCAAACGGGTTGATGAACTGGGGATCACTGCCGTACCACTCTACCTTGAGGACAAACTGGGTTGGGAAGCCCACGGCACGGACCGGCAAGTCCAACCGGTGCGCCAGAAACAGAAACAGGGCCCCCAGGGTGACCGGGATCCCTTTCTTGCGCTCGAGCACCTTATCGAGAAACACGTTGTCCGATGAGAAGTATTGCTCGTGATCGCCAATAAAGCCCCATTCGCGGTAGAACAGGCGCAATAGGCCTTCAAGCCGCAGGTAACTATCCGGTTCATCCATCAAGGCGTGTTCGGCCTCTTGGGCAAGGCGCTCCAACTGGACGCTGACCCAGCCCGCAGGGAAATGCGGATCTACCGCCTCAGTCATCGCAACCGCGCCATCCACCAGCGGCATCTGCTCCAGTTCTTGTTCGGTAAAGCGTAACATGGTTATCCTAGGAAAGAGGTTTTGGTCATGGCAATCTTGGCAGCAGCCATAACCCAGCCCAGCGAGCCGAAGAAGGCAAAAGTCTTAAAGACCTTGTTCGATCCCAGCTTGAGGGTGAAATAGCCAAGGGCAATATACGCCAGCACACAGCTGAGCTTTTGCGTCATCCAGCCGCCAGCCGCGGTAAACGGCACAAAACCAGTAATGACAATCAGGACCACACCAGTTAGCAATAAGACGGTATCCACCACATGCGGGGTGATCTTAAGGAATTTTTTCTCGTTCAGGGTCGAGTTAGCCATCATCAAGCAGTAGCGCAAGATAAACAGTGTCACGCTCAGCGCGATAGCCAGCATATGTAGGTGTTTTACAGCGGTATACATTGTTATTGTCTCTCTATCCTTGCCAGCGGCCCATGGTCACACGATCCAGGCCGGCATAGTCCTGTGCTGTGGCGACCTCATGGTAACCCAGCGCTTCTAAGATACCACGCACAGCCGAACCTTGCTCGTAGCCGTGCTCCATCAGCAGCCAGCCGCCCGCTTTGAGGTGCTGCCGGCCCTGCTCACTGATCACTTGAATATCCGCCAAGCCATGATCCTCGGCCACCAAGGCACTCTTCGGCTCGAACCGGACATCGCCCTGCTCGAGGTGGGGATCAGCCTTGTCAATGTAAGGCGGGTTGCTGACAATGACCGCAAAACGCTCCTGCTCGGCCAAAGGGCTATACCAGCTTCCAGAAAGAAAACGGGCATTGGCAATGTGCAGGTTGGTGCGGTTTTCCTCGGCCAGAGCGGCAGCTTCGGGGCGCAGATCTATACCAGTAACGGAAACATCACGTCGTTCAGAGGCTATTGCCAGCGCAATGGCACCGGTACCGGTCCCCAGATCCAGCACCTTGCAAGTATCGGCCGGCAACTTGTCCAGCGCCAGCTCGACCAGTCTTTCGGTATCCGGACGTGGGATCAGGGTGTGGGGGGCCACTTTGAGCGGCAGCGACCAAAATTCACGCTGACCGACAATGTAAGCCACCGGCTCGCCGGTCAGGCGTCTTGCCAGCAGGGCTTCAAACGCGGCCAGCTGATCAGCCTCCAGCTCTTTCTCGGGCCAAGTCAGCAGGTAGCTGCGGGGTTTGCCGAGCACATGGCATAGCAGGACAGCAGCATCGATGTGCGGGCTGTCCGAGCCCGCCTCACTCAATGCCGTCGCCGCCAGCTTCAGCTGGGCGTCTATCGACAGGCTCATTAGTTCTGCTCGGCCATTGCCGCAAGCTGATCGGCCTGGTGCTCCTGCAGAACAGGCTGGATCAAGCTGTCCATATCCCCTTCCATCACTTCGTTCAGACGGTAGATAGTCAGGTTGATACGGTGGTCAGACACACGGCCCTGCGGGTAGTTGTAGGTACGGATACGGTCAGAGCGATCGCCCGAGCCCAGCAGGTTACGGCGGGTGCTTGCCTCTTCGGCATGGCGCTTCTCTTCTTCGGCCTGGATAATGCGAGCAGCCAACACAGACATCGCCTTGGCTTTGTTCTTGTGCTGCGAGCGCTCATCCTGACATTCCACCACGATACCGGTTGGCAGGTGGGTAATACGAATTGCAGAGTCAGTGGTGTTAACGTGCTGACCACCGGCACCGGACGCACGGAACGTATCGATTTTCAGATCGCCGGCATTAATTTCTGGGATTTCCGCTTCTGGGATTTCCGGCAGTACGGCTACCGTACAGGCAGATGTGTGGACACGGCCTTGAGATTCTGTCGCCGGGACGCGCTGTACGCGGTGGCCGCCTGACTCGAATTTCAGCGTACCGTATACAGCCTCGCCGCTGATTTTCGCGATCATTTCCTTGTAGCCACCGTGCTCGGCATCGTTGGCACTCATCACTTCTACGCGCCAGCCGCGTGATTCGGCAAATTTGCTGTACATGCGGAACAGGTCACCGGCAAAGATACCAGCCTCGTCACCGCCGGCACCGGCACGGATTTCCACGAAGCAGTTGCGCTCGTCGTTTGGATCTTTGGGGATCAGCAGAACCTGAAGCTCATCTTCAAGGCGGATGATCTCAGCTTTCGCTTCCTTGACTTCCTCCTGCGCCATCTCACGCATGTCAGGATCGTCTTCGTTGGCCATCTCTTCAGCAGTTGCCAAGTCTTCCTTGGCTTGCTGGTAGGCCTGGAAGCATTGGGTTACTTCCTCCAGCTGTGAATATTCACGGGATAGCGCACGGAACTTGTCCTGGTTGCCAATGACCTCTGGATCGCTTAGCAAATGCTGGACTTCTTCATAACGCTCAACCAGCGTTTCTAATTTCACTAAAATTGAAGGTTTCATATAGATTTCTACTGTATTCCACTAAAGGCAGGGAAGGTTTCCCTGCCAGGATTAATTCTTGGCGGTATCTAGCCCGAGCGTCTCGCGGATCATGGCCAGCTTCTCTGGCTCGCCCTCTTTGGCTGCCTGCTGCATGGCACGGGTAGGCGCATGGATAAGCTTGTTGGTCAGCTTGTTGCTGAGTTCCACCAGGAGTTTCTCTGGATCGCCCCCGTTGGCCAGTGCCTGCAGACTGCGTGTCAGCAAGTCAGACTTGAGCTCTTCAGCTTGGCAGCGGTACTGGCGGATGCTGTCGACGGCTTCCAGCGAGCGCAGCCAGCTCATGAACGCCGCACTTTCCTCGCTGACAATCGCTTCGGCCTGTATAGCCGCCACTTTACGCTGTTCACGGTTTTTCTCAACAATACTGTGTAAATCATCAACAGAGTAAAGGTATGCATCGCTAAGTTCACCCACTTCCTGCTCGATATCACGCGGGACGGCGATATCGACCAACAGCATCGGCTGATGGCGGCGGGCCTTGATCGCCTTCTCGACCATGCCCTTGCCGATGATCGGTAGCGGACTGGCCGTTGAGCTGATCACAATATCCGCTCGGTGAAGATGCTCGGGGATTTCCGGCAGGCTGATCACCTCGGCCCCGAATTCCCGGGCAAGGTTCTCTGCCCGCTCTTTGGTCCGGTTGGCCACGATCAGCCGGTTACAGCCCTGCTCAACCAGATGGCGGGAGACGAGTTCTATGGTTTCGCCGGCGCCGACCAACAGCACGGTGGCTTGTTCGAGAGACTCGAAAATCTGTTTCGCCAGGGTGCAGGCGGCAAAGGCCACTGAGACGGCATTGCCACCGATGTCGGTCTCGGTACGTACCCGCTTGGCCACGGTGAAGGTTTTGTGGAACAGCTTCTCCAGCATCCCCTGAACAACCTGGTTATCCCTGGCATCGGAATAGGACTGCTTGACCTGACCGAGGATCTGCGGCTCGCCCAACACCAACGAGTCAAGCCCACAAGATACCCGCATCAAATGACGGACAGCGGCCTGCTCTTCGTGAAAATACAGGCTGGGCATCAGCTCTTCGGTACTGATCTGGTGAAATTTACTCAGCCAGTCAATCATCAGTCCTGGGCCTTGCTGCGCCACATCGCAATACAGCTCCGTGCGGTTGCAGGTCGAGACGATGACCCCACTGCGAACCTCTGGATGGTCTTCCAGTTGAGCCAGGGCCTGCTTCATCTTTTCAGGCGAAAACGCAACCCGTTCACGCAAGTCTACCGAGGCTGTTTTATGGTTTATTCCTAGTGCAAGCAATGTCATGGAGACGGTGTACCACTTCGCCGATGAAATAAGATTTAAGGGCGGATTTTACTTGATGCCCCCGCTTAATAAAAGAACGCAGATCGAATCTATGGGGCAATAATCCACATAAATTGGTAATCAATTATTGATAGGATAGGAAAAAAGAGTGATATCAACCTGTCTTTTTCCGAGAGAAGGAGTTGGAAATATTAAAGTTTTACCGCTATTGTTTGGCAACAATACTCAATGAAAAAGTGATAACGATGATGTCATCATTGCGACATGCCCGCCATCTTTTGAACCGCATTCCACCCAGAGCATCATGGTTCGCGCTCATTTTGACCCTGTTGGCTGGCTGTGCGACCCAACCGCCGCCAACCGTCCAAACCGACTGGGAAAGCCACCAGCAGGCCCTTCAGTCACTTTCCGACTATCAAGCCACAGGAAAACTCGGCTACAAGGGTAAGCAGCGATTCGGAGCGAACTTGTTGTGGCAAACCGCCCCGGGCCAGGACCACCTGTTGCTGACCAACTTTCTTGGCTCAACCTTACTCAAGCTGGATGCCACCCCTAGCCGGGTGACTCTGGTCGACAACACCGGCAAGACCCACCAAGGCAACAATGCCAGCGACTTGGTTTTCAGTCTGACCGGCATCAACCTGCCGGTCGAACAAATGCGTGATTGGCTCATCGGCCTGCCGACCGCCGCCGATACCTACCAGCTCAATAATGAGAACCGGGTGGGTTACCTTGCCAAACGCGTTGGCGATAAAATGTGGCAACTCGATTACAACGAGTACGACTACTCGGTCAGCCCGGCACTGCCCAAGCGCATGGTATTGAGCACCGCCGGCACCAGCATTACCCTTATTATCCACCAATGGTCCATTAACTAGAGTACGCTATGATCACCCGCACCACCCAATGGCCGGCCCCGGCCAAACTCAACCTGTTCCTCTACATCACTGGCCGCCGCGCGGATGGCTACCACGAGCTGCAAACCCTGTTTCAGTTTCTCGATCACAGCGATACCCTGACCATTACCGCCAATAGCAGTGACCACATTACCCTGTCGCCGGCTATCGCTGGCGTGAAAACCGAGGACAACCTCATTTACCGCGCAGCTGATGCCCTGCGCCAAAAGGCCGGTATCCGCGCCGGTGCCGAAATCCATATCGACAAGATCCTGCCGATGGGCGGGGGCCTTGGCGGCGGCTCATCCGATGCGGCCACCACCCTTGTGGCCCTCAATTACCTGTGGCAGACCAACCTGAGTACAGACGAGCTGGCCGATCTGGGTCTGGCACTCGGTGCCGATGTCCCAGTGTTTGTTCGCGGGGTGAGTGCGTTTGCCGAAGGCGTGGGCGAGCAATTGCAGCCGGCCAAGCCGCAAGAGAAATGGTATCTGGTTGTCAAACCGGAGGTAAATATTGCTACGGTCGATATTTTCACCGATCCGGGGCTAAAAAGGGACAGCAAAAAACGGTCTTTAAATGCACTGTTGGCAGGGGTTTACGAAAACGATTGCGAAAAAATCGTCAGATCACTGCACCCTGAGGTTGATAAGGCGCTTTCGTGGCTGTTAGAATACGCGCCGTCGAGATTGACCGGCACTGGCGCTTGCGTGTTTGCTGAATTTAGCACCCATGAAGCGGCCATTGCAACCCTGAATAAATTACCTGACTGGCTCCAAGGATTTGTCGCAAAAGGTGTCAACACATCTCCCCTTTTGACAGCCTTGAACGCACATTCTACGGATTGTCAGTAACTACAACTTGGACGCAACCTGAGGTTTCCACCGTGCCTGATATGAAGCTGTTTGCTGGTAACGCGACACCAGAACTAGCCCAACGCATTGCTGACCGTCTTTACATTTCTCTAGGAGACGCAACAGTTAACCGTTTTTCCGACGGTGAAGTCTGTGTTCAGATTAATGAAAACGTTCGTGGTAGCGACGTATTTATCATTCAATCTACTTGTGCGCCAACTAATGACAACCTAATGGAACTGGTTGTTATGATCGATGCGCTACGCCGTGCTTCTGCAGGCCGTATTACCGCTGTAATCCCTTACTTCGGTTACGCTCGCCAAGACCGCCGCGTCCGTTCTGCCCGTGTGCCAATCACGGCTAAAGTCGTTGCCGACTTCCTGTCAAACGTGGGTGTTGACCGCGTTCTGACTGTTGACCTTCACGCTGAACAAATCCAGGGCTTCTTCGATGTTCCTGTCGACAACGTGTTCGGTAGCCCAGTACTGCTAGAAGACATGCTAGCGAAGAACCTGGAAGATCCAGTCGTGGTTTCTCCAGACATCGGTGGTGTTGTTCGTGCCCGCGCTATCGCCAAGCTACTGGACGACACCGATATCGCCATCATCGACAAGCGTCGCCCACGTGCCAACGTTTCTCAGGTTATGCACCTGATCGGTGATGTTGAAGGCCGCGACTGCATCATTGTTGATGACATGATCGATACCGGCGGTACGCTATGTAAAGCGGCTGAAGCACTGAAAGAACGTGGTGCCAAGCGCGTATTCGCTTACGCAACGCACCCGGTATTCTCTGGTAACGCACCACAGAACATCCGTGAGTCTGTGATTGACGAAGTGATTGTCACTGACTCTATCCCACTAACTCAGGAAATCGTTGATACCGGCCGTGTCTCTGTGCTGACGCTATCCGGCATGCTGGCTGAAGCGATCCGTCGCATCAGCAACGAAGAGTCAATCTCGGCTATGTTCCAGCACTAATTCTGGACGCCCATGAGATCCAACGCCCCGCCTTGTGCGGGGCGTTTTTCGTTTAGATATCAATTTTGCCTATTTTGATATAACATAGCGCGCGATTTTACAGCCCCTAGACTTGAGAGATCAGTGTGAGTAACAATATTCGCCTACTTGTTGGCCTAGCAAACCCCGGAGCCGAATATGCCAGGACCCGTCACAATGCCGGTGCCTGGGTGGTAGAAGAGCTGGCCCGTATACACAATGTCAGCCTGCGCGAGGAAGCCAAGTACTTTGGCCAAACCGGCCGGATCCAGACCAATGGCCAGGATCTTCGCTTGTTGATCCCGTCTACCTACATGAACCTCTCGGGCAAGTCGGTCGCTGCACTGGCGAAGTTCTTCCAGATCAAGCCAGAAGAGATCATGGTTGCCCACGACGAGCTTGACCTGCCTCCGGGCGTGGCCAAGTTCAAGAAAGGTGGTGGTCACGGTGGCCACAACGGCCTGCGTGACATCATCAGCAAAATGGGCAATAACAAGGATTTCTACCGCTTGCGGATTGGCATCGGCCACCCGGGCGACAAGAACAAGGTAGCCGGCTTTGTCCTTGGCAAGGCACCTGCCAAAGAGCAGGAAAATATCGATGCCGCTGTGGATGAAGCAGTACGCTGTATGGATATTTTGCTCAAAGATGGCTTAAACAAAGCCCAAAATCGACTACATTCATTCAAAGCTGTCTAAGCCGAATCGTGTAGCCAATACTGAATTTATTTTTCGGCAGCGGGTCTGCCGGACTGTTTTACCGAACAATTACCAAAAGGGTTTCAAACCATGGGTTTTAAATGCGGAATCGTCGGCCTGCCTAACGTAGGTAAGTCCACTCTTTTCAACGCCCTGACCAAAGCAGGGATCGAGGCAGCGAACTTCCCGTTCTGTACTATCGAACCAAACACAGGCGTGGTGCCAGTGCCGGATCTGCGTCTTGATGCCCTGGCAGCGATCGTTAACCCTGAGCGTATCCTGCCGACAACGATGGAATTCGTTGATATCGCAGGCTTGGTTGCTGGTGCATCTAAAGGTGAAGGTCTGGGTAACAAGTTCCTGGCCAACATCCGTGAAACCGATGCTATCGGCCACGTTGTCCGTTGTTTCGAGAACGAAAACATCGTTCACGTAGCAGGTAAGATCCACCCGCTCGAGGATATCGAGGTGATCAACCTAGAGCTTGCTCTGGCTGATCTTGATACCTGTGAACGTGCTATCCAGCGCCAAGCCAAACGTGCCAAAGGCGGTGACAAAGATGCGAAGTTCGAAATCACTGTACTTGAAAAGATGCTGCCGACCCTGACTGAAGGCGGTATGGCGCGCTCGGTTGAACTGAGCAAAGAAGAGTTCGCAGCGATCAGCTACCTGAACTTCCTAACGCTCAAACCAACCATGTACATTGCCAACGTAAGCGAAGATGGCTTCGAAGACAACGAGTACCTGGACATGGTGCGCGAGCACGCGGCAAAAGAAAACGCTGTAGTCGTACCGGTATGTGCCGCTATCGAGTCGGAAATTGCTGAACTTGACGACGCTGACCGCGAAGAGTTCTTGGCTGATATGGGTATCGAAGAGCCAGGCCTTAACCGTGTGATCCGCTCTGGCTACGAGTTGCTAAACCTACAGACTTACTTCACCGCCGGTGTGAAGGAAGTACGTGCTTGGACTATCCCTGTGGGTGCAACCGCTCCTCAGGCAGCAGGTAAGATCCATACTGACTTCGAGAAAGGCTTCATCCGTGCTGAAGTGGTTGGTTACGATAACTTCATCGAGTTCAACGGTGAGAACGGCGCAAAAGAAGCTGGCAAATGGCGTTTGGAAGGTAAAGACTACATCGTTAAAGACGGTGATGTGGTTCACTTCCGCTTCAACGTTTAACAGAGTCCGAAGCTTTATCCAGCATCCAAAAGCCAGCCTTCGTGCTGGCTTTCTTTTTATCAGCCAGGCAACAAATCCCCCCCGACGACTCGCTGTCGGTTTACCCTTTTCACACGCGCTAAAACACATAAAAGCAATTGTTTAGCACGGCAAACGCCCAGTTCGTCCAAATAAGCACCGAACAAGCGGGTTTTTTCAAGATATTCAAAAAAACTGTTGACGCTATTGGCTGGTATGAGCATAATGCGCCCCGTTCCCGACACAGCGGCCAGTCAGGCAAGCTGCTAGGAAAACAACAAGATGGCTACGTAGCTCAGTTGGTTAGAGCACATCACTCATAATGATGGGGTCACAGGTTCGAATCCCGTCGTAGCCACCATTCTCCCCCTCGGGCGAGAAACAATTTGTGCGGAAGTGGCGAAATTGGTAGACGCACCAGATTTAGGTTCTGGCGCCGCAAGGTGTGAGAGTTCAAGTCTCTCCTTCCGCACCATTATTCTTCAGTTAAGCTTTTTAGCTTGATTGATTGCAAGTCTCTGCAAAGAGCACCTGCAGGTCTATCGCCAAGCGGTAAGGCAACGGGTTTTGATCCCGTCATTCCCTGGTTCGAATCCAGGTAGACCTGCCATCTTTACAAGGTTGTGGATTACTAGTATAGTCGGCAACCCATGTTGGCTACGTAGCTCAGTTGGTTAGAGCACATCACTCATAATGATGGGGTCACAGGTTCGAATCCCGTCGTAGCCACCATTCTCTCCCTCGGGCGAGAAACAATTTGTGCGGAAGTGGCGAAATTGGTAGACGCACCAGATTTAGGTTCTGGCGCCGCAAGGTGTGAGAGTTCAAGTCTCTCCTTCCGCACCATTATTCTTCAGTTAAGCTTTTTAGCTTGATTGAATATAAGTCTCTGCAAAGAGCACCTGCAGGTCTATCGCCAAGCGGTAAGGCAACGGGTTTTGATCCCGTCATTCCCTGGTTCGAATCCAGGTAGACCTGCCACTATTACAATCATTAGCAAATGCTGGTGATACATGATGGCTACGTAGCTCAGTTGGTTAGAGCACATCACTCATAGTGATGGGGTCACAGGTTCGAATCCCGTCGTAGCCACCATTCTCTCCCTCGGGCGAGAAACAATTTGTGCGGAAGTGGCGAAATTGGTAGACGCACCAGATTTAGGTTCTGGCGCCGCAAGGTGTGAGAGTTCAAGTCTCTCCTTCCGCACCATCATTCTTCAATTAAGCATTAGCTTGATTGAGAAAACCAGAGAAGCAGCTGGCAACAGCACAAAATGCGGAAGTGGCGAAATTGGTAGACGCACCAGATTTAGGTTCTGGCGCCGCAAGGTGTGAGAGTTCAAGTCTCTCCTTCCGCACCATTCTCTCTGGTCTCAAGTCTCTGCAAAGAGCATCTGCAGGTCTATCGCCAAGCGGTAAGGCAACGGGTTTTGATCCCGTCATTCCCTGGTTCGAATCCAGGTAGACCTGCCATCATTTAACTTAACGGTTGCCTCACGGTATCCGGTAAGTATGCGGAAGTGGCGAAATTGGTAGACGCACCAGATTTAGGTTCTGGCGCCGCAAGGTGTGAGAGTTCAAGTCTCTCCTTCCGCACCATTATTTGAATTGACCATCTCAGATGTTCAGTTCGATGTTAGAGAAAACGCTGAGTGATCAGCTAAAATATATGCGGAAGTGGCGAAATTGGTAGACGCACCAGATTTAGGTTCTGGCGCCGCAAGGTGTGAGAGTTCAAGTCTCTCCTTCCGCACCATTCTCTCTAACACGCTCGAATGGGCACACTGCAGGGCTATCGCCAAGCGGTAAGGCAACGGGTTTTGATCCCGTCATTCCCTGGTTCGAATCCAGGTAGCCCTGCCATATTTTGCTTAACGTCATTGATTGTTCATTGCTAAAATGAAGATAGACGGTAAGTACGCGGAAGTGGCGAAATTGGTAGACGCACCAGATTTAGGTTCTGGCGCCGCAAGGTGTGAGAGTTCAAGTCTCTCCTTCCGCACCATCTTCAGAAACCCACCTTTTGGTGGGTTTTCTTATGTCTGGCATATGGTTAACAATATGCACACCATCATCAAGCCAGACAACAGATTTTACAACCAACTCAATGATCGTATCTCTCTGGTTGTTCAGCCGAATGTTTCAATAAACATTCGGCTTTTTTCTTTCTGCTTGCCTCTCTGCGAGCCCGGTTACATACCCATCGCGTATTTCAGCACTTTCTGCTTGATAGGACCGGCCTGCTCGGCCAACTTCAATCCAGCATTACGCACAAGCTTCAGCGGCAGCAAATTATTACTGAACGTGGTATAGAAAAAGTCCATCCCGCTCTGCATCAATAGGTTATCCGGCCGACGACGGCGCTCGTAGGCTTTGAGTACTCGTACCTTCGACCAGTCCTGCCCCGATTTTTCGATTTCATGCAGCAAGACATCGACATCCTTAAAGCCAAGGTTAACCCCCTGCCCAGCCAGTGGGTTGATGGTATGCGCCGCATCGCCCAGCAGTACGATCCCAGGTTTGCAATAGTGCTGGGCATGACGGCGGGTTAACGGAAAGCTTCCGTGGCCAAGTACTTTGATCTCTCCAATTTCTGCCGGGAAATGGGCAACGATCTGAGCCTCCAGCTGCTCCGGGCTCATGGCGGAAAGCAGCTGGATCCGTGCCGGGCTGTCATACCACACCAATGAGGCCTGATGGCCCGGCAGCGGCAGGAACGAGCGCGGGCCGTGCGGGGTGAACATCTGCCAGGTAATATCCTGCTGCGGCAAGGCGGTTTCCACATTGATCAACATGCAGTGCTGGCGGTAGTCCCACGCAGTAATACCAATACCGGCCTGCTGGCGGACACGAGACTGAGCACCGTCAGCCCCAACCAGCAAGGTGGCATGCAGCTGGCTGCCGTCTTCAAGCGAAATCTCGTAACCATTACCTGTTGCGGTAGCGGAAACCATTTTGGCCGGGCATTTCAACAGCAGGTTAGGATACAGCTCAAATTGCTGCCACAGCGCCAGCTGGATCACCCGGTTTTCAACGATGTAGCCCAGGCGCTCAAGGTGCATCTGCTCGGCACTGAAGCGAGTCCGACATTCTGGATGCTCCCAGGTCTCCAAGCGCTTGTAGGGGCATAGGCGCATTGCCATGACCGCCTCCCAGGCGCCCAGGCGCTCGAGTAATGAAACCGAGTGTGGGGAAATGGCCGAGACCCGCAGATCCATCGGTTGCGATGAGTCAAACGGGGCTGGGGTCACCCCTTCCAATACAGCAACGGATAACCCCTGCTGGGCCAAACCTATTGCTGTTGCCGCCCCGACCATACCGCCGCCCGCCACAACCACATCAAACTGTTCCATTTCGGTTCCCATTTGTTATGCTCAAGAAAAGAGTTCCGCGCACAATGGCGCATTGCTGCCATTATTCTATCAAAATTCACCAGCGCATCAGTGATTAATATCCCCCCAAGTCCCGATGGGATGCGTCACTACCCGCACAGGATGAGGGATGTTTGAATTGATTAAACGCTGGTTATTTCGGCTATTATTGCTCGCTCTTATGCTCCCCATCCTACTGGTATCGGCCGGAAAGTATATTGACCCGCCTATCTGGGGCTGGCAGCTTCACCGTGAGTGGTTCCCGCCGCAAGGCTATCCGCCGCGGGCCGCCCACCAATGGGTGCCAATGGCAGCCATATCGCCCAATGTCCAGCTGGCGGTCATTGCCGCCGAGGATCAGCACTTTCCCGATCACTACGGCGTGGATATCAATGCAATTCTGACCATCCTCAAACAAACCGGCAGCGACGGCCCCAGCCGGGGCGGCAGTACCATCACCCAGCAAACCGCCAAGAACCTTTTCCTGTTCCCGTCCCGTACCTTCCTGCGCAAAGGGGCGGAGCTCTATTTTGCCCTGTGGATGGAGTTACTCTGGGACAAGTCGCGGATCTTGGAGGTCTACCTGAACATCGTCGAATTTGGCCCCGGCCTGTTTGGGGTCGAGGCCGCCAGCCAGACCTTCTTCGGGATCCCTGCCAGCCGGCTGAGTGCCCAGCAAGCGGCCCAACTGGCGGCGGTATTGCCCAACCCCTACCGGATGGAGCCGGCACCCATGACCCGCTATGTCCAACAGCGCAGCCGCTGGATCCGCCAGCAGATGCGCCAGCTTGGTTTGCAAACCGTCAATAAACTCAAGCCGGTATCGGCAGAGTGAAAAACCACAAAATATTCGGGGTAGTGATGATCTAGTCAGGCACGCCTTAAAGCAGTACAATACGCGGCTTGCTACCGCAGGCGGGCTTGTTTTGACCGCCAGAGCGGAATGAAGCAATGTGAAATGCAATGAATAAACACTACGAGTGAAGAGTTAGACATGGCTAAGAAACTGCTTATCAAAACCTGGGGTTGCCAGATGAACGAGTACGATTCATCGAAAATGGCCGATCTTCTTAATGCAGCCAATGGCTTCGAGTTAACGGAAGAACCAGAAGAAGCAGACGTTCTGCTGCTTAACACCTGCTCCATCCGTGAAAAAGCCCAGGAAAAAGTGTTCCACCAGCTTGGTCGCTGGAAAACCCTAAAAGACAAGAAACCTGAGCTAGTGATCGGCGTCGGTGGTTGTGTAGCAACCCAGGAAGGCGACTCAATCCGCCAGCGTGCACCATATGTCGATGTGATCTTCGGCCCACAGACACTGCACCGCCTGCCTGAGATGATCAAGCAATCGCAGAGCGACCATGCGCCTGTCATGGATATTTCTTTCCCGGAAATCGAGAAGTTCGACCGCCTGCCAGAGCCACGTGCAGAAGGTCCAACAGCGTTCGTTTCTATCATGGAAGGCTGCTCGAAGTACTGCACCTACTGTGTGGTTCCTTACACCCGTGGTGAAGAGGTTAGCCGTCCATTGGATGACGTCCTGTTCGAAATCGCCCAACTGGCAGAGCAAGGCGTCCGTGAGGTCAACCTGCTTGGCCAGAACGTGAATGCCTACCGTGGCGCTACCCATGACGATGAAATCGCGACGTTCGCCGAACTGCTGCGCCTGGTGGCTGCCATCGACGGTATCGACCGTATCCGCTACACCACTAGCCACCCGATCGAGTTCACCGATGACATCATCGAAGTGTACCAAGACACCCCAGAGGTGGTGAGCTTCCTGCACCTGCCGGTACAAAGTGGTTCAGACCGTATCCTGGCCAACATGAAGCGTCCGCACACGGCGATCGAGTACAAGTCGAAAATCCGCAAGCTGCGTAAGGCGCGTCCGGATATCACCATCAGCTCTGACTTTATCGTTGGTTTCCCGGGCGAGTCCGACCAAGACTTCCAAGATACGATGAAACTGATCCGCGATGTCGACTTCGACATCAGCTTCAGCTTTATCTTCTCGGCCCGTCCGGGTACCCCGGCAGCCGATTACCCGTGTGATCTGTCTGAAGAAGTGAAGAAACAGCGCTTGTACGAACTGCAGCAACAGATCAATACTCAGGCTATGCGCTACTCACGCCAGATGTTGGGTACCGAACAGCGTATCCTGGTTGAAGGCCCATCGAAGAAGAACGTGATGGAGCTGCGTGGCCGCACCGAGAACAACCGCGTGGTGAACTTCGAAGGTTCGCCAGAGCTGATCGGCCAGTTTGTCGACGTGAAAATCACCGATGTCTTCACCAACTCGCTACGTGGTGAGCTGGTTCGTACTGAAGCGGAAATGGACCTGCGCGTGGCCATGTCTCCTGCCGAAGTGATGGAAAAGACACGCAAAGAAGATGAATTGGGTGTTGGCGTATATACTCCATAGTAAGACGCCCGTCTGAACAAAAGTAGGACGCGCCCTGAACCCTAGGCCACCCGCAAGGGTGGCCCTATTGAGAGGCAAATCTTGAGCAAAGTTATTACTATTGAATTCAATCTGGAACCCGCCAATAACCAGCGCCTTTCCAGCCTTTGTGGCCCTTTCGACGATAACATCAAACAACTTGAACGCCGTTTGGGTGTAGAAATAAACCACCGCAGCAGCAGTTTCAGCGTCGTCGGCCAGCCCCACACCGCCGAAGCCGCCGCCCATATCATCAAAACCCTGTACGTCGATACCGCCCCGGTTCGCAACACCATTCCTGATATCGAGCCTGATCAGGTTCACCTGGCCATCAAAGAGTCCGGAGTCCTGGAGCAATCGACCGAGTCGAGCATTCCTTACGGCAAGGAAGTGGTGATCAAAACCAAGAAAGGGGTGATCAAGCCACGCACGCCTAACCAGGCCCAGTACATTGCCAACATGGTCCGCCATGACATTACCTTCGGGATTGGCCCGGCAGGTACCGGTAAAACCTACCTGGCGGTTGCTGCCGCCGTCGACGCCCTCGAGCGTCAGGAAATCCGCCGCATCCTGCTGACCCGCCCTGCGGTCGAAGCCGGTGAAAAGCTAGGCTTCCTACCGGGAGACCTGAGCCAGAAAGTCGACCCGTATCTGCGCCCACTGTATGACGCCCTGTTCGAAATGCTGGGCTTCGAGCGTGTCGAGAAGCTGATTGAACGCAATGTGATTGAAGTGGCGCCGCTTGCCTACATGCGTGGCCGTACTCTCAATGACGCCTTCATCATCCTCGACGAGAGCCAGAACACCACCGTCGAACAGATGAAGATGTTCCTGACCCGTATCGGATTCAACTCGCGCGCGGTGATCACCGGTGACGTCACTCAGATTGACCTGCCTCGCGGTGCCCGCTCGGGCCTGCGCCACGCGATTGAAGTCTTGTCCGAGGTCGATGAAATCAGCTTCAACTTCTTCCAGGCCGACGACGTTGTTCGCCACCCGGTCGTCGCCCGTATCGTCCAGGCCTACGAGGTCTGGGAAAGCGAAGATCAGAAACAGCGCAAACTGGCCGAGCAGCGCCGACGTGAAGAGCAAGCCGCCAAGCAGGCACCAGTTGCCAACCAAGACAAAACGGAAAAAACAAACTAATGGCGATTTATCTTGATCTCCAAGTGGCTACCGAAAGCGCCGACGGTATGCCGAGCGAAGCGCAATTCCAGCAGTGGCTGGAGGCAGCTATCACCCCATTCCAGGCCGATGCCGAGGTGACAATCCGCCTAGTCGACGAAGAAGAGAGCCATGGCCTGAACCACGAGTACCGCGGCAAGGACAAACCGACCAACGTGCTGTCTTTCCCGTTCGAGGCGCCGCCGGGGGTTGAGCTGGAGCTGCTGGGTGATTTGATCATTTGCCGACAGGTTGTCGAAAATGAGGCCCAGGAGCAGGATAAACCTCTTCATGCCCACTGGGCACACATGGTTGTACATGGCAGTCTCCATCTGCTAGGTTATGACCATATCGACGACGACGAAGCGGAAGAGATGGAAGGCTTGGAAACGGAAATCATGCAGCTGATGGGCTTTGCCGATCCGTATGCCGAAGAAAAGCACTAACCTTTTCTTGATATTGTTGTCAAACTGGTACGGTATACTTGATGCCGTATTATTCCCGTGGCACAGCCACTTAACTGAGAGAAGTATTTCTTACAAACAATGAACGAAGATAACTCACAAAATTCTGAAGGTCCGAGTAGAAAGTCCTTCTTTGAACGAATTGGCCAGCTATTTCAAGGCGAGCCGCAGAACCGCGAAGAGCTAGTTGAAGTTTTCCGTGATTCAGAAGAAAACGATTTGATCGACCACGACACCCGCGACATGCTCGAAGGGGTCATGGAAATCTCCGAGATGCGTGTCCGTGACATCATGATCCCGCGCTCTCAGATGGTCACAATCGAGCGTTCTCAGAAGCTAGAAGATCTGATTGATTTAATTGTTGATGCCCAGCACTCACGCTACCCGGTGATCAGTGACGACAAAGATCACGTCGAAGGGATCCTTCTGGCCAAAGATCTTTTGCGTTACCTGCAGCCGAACAGCGAACCATTCGACATGGAAGAAGTTCTGCGACCCGCGGTCGTTGTCCCTGAAAGCAAGCGCGTTGACCGCCTGCTCAAGGAGTTCCGCGAAGAACGCTACCACATGGCGATTGTGGTCGATGAGTTTGGTGGGGTATCCGGTGTTATCACCATTGAAGATATTCTTGAGCAAATCGTTGGCGAAATCGAAGACGAATTCGACGACGAGGAAGAACAAGATATTCGTCAGTTAAGCAAGCATACTTTTGCGGTAAAAGCACTGACAACCATTGAAGAGTTCAATGAAATGTTCCACACCCAATTCAGCGACGAAGAAGTCGATACCGTCGGCGGCCTGGTCATGACCAGCTTCGGCCACCTGCCGACTCGCGGTGAAATCGTTGAATTGGCGGGCTACTCATTCAAGGTGACGTCTGCCGACAACCGCCGGGTTATTCAGTTGCAAGTGACCGTGCCTCACGAAGCACCTCAACCGACGACAACATCATAACGAATGACGACAAATACCCTTAAGAAGTTGGGACAGCCATTACTGGCTGTCCCAGCAGGTGCCTTAGCCACCTTATCTTTCGCCCCGTACCACCATTGGTACCTTGCTCCCCTTTCCCTCTTTGTATTCCTGTTCCTGCTTCAGAATCAGTCCGTCAAGCGCTCCGCCCTGATCGGTTTGCTCTGGGGGCTGGGGCTATTCGGGACCGGGATCAGCTGGGTCCATGTCAGTATTGCCAATTTCGGCGGCATGCCATGGATTGCAGGCTGGGGATTGATGGCTCTGCTCATCGGCTATCTTGCCCTTTACCCAGCCGTATTCGGTGCCCTATTCAACAAATTCAACCGCGGCCGCCCATTCCACCAGCTGATGCTGAGTGGTCCGGTGATCTGGCTCATCCTCGACTGGATCCGCGGCTGGCTGATGACCGGCTTCCCGTGGCTGTGGCTGGGCTACAGCCAGATTGACAGCCCTTATGCCGGCTTCGCCCCGATCCTGGGGGTCGAGGGGATCACCCTCGCCATCGTATTGAGCACCGGCGCCCTGGTCGCAGCAGCCTGTTACCGCAACTGGCGCCCGCTCCTGGTTCCGGCCTTCATCCTGGCCCTTGGCCTGCTAGCCGGCCAGAAGCAATGGGTCAAACCCGATAGCGACAATGCGGTGGATGTGGCGATGATCCAGGGTAACGTCCCGCAAGAGATCAAGTGGCTGCCAAGCCAGCGCTGGCCGACCCTGATGAAGTACACCGATCTGACCCGCGAGAACTGGGGCGCAGATTTGATCATCTGGCCGGAGGCGGCGATCCCGGCCCTGGAAACCCAGGTCACCACCTTCCTGCAGAACCTCGATGCCGCGGCGCGCAATAACAACAGCACCGTCATTACCGGCGTTCTGGATCAGAACGAGGACGGCGAGTTTTACAACAACATCCTGACCCTTGGCGTCAATGCGGTCGGTCCGTACCAGTACGAGCAGGCAGAGCGCTACAGCAAGCACCACCTGCTGCCGTTTGGTGAGTTTGTGCCGTTTGAAGATATCCTGCGTCCGCTGGCCCCTTTCTTCAATCTGCCGATGTCGTCGTTCAGCCGTGGTGATTACATCCAGCCGAACCTCGAAGCCAATGGCTACTCGCTGGCACCGGCACTGTGCTACGAAGTCGCGTTCAGCGAACAGGTTCGCCGCAACGTCAATGTCGATACCGAGTTCCTGCTGACCCTGTCCAACGATACCTGGTTCGGTAAGTCCATCGGCCCGTTCCAGCACATGGAAATTGCCCAGATGCGCTCGCTTGAGCTCGGTAAACCCCTGCTGCGCGCGACCAACAGCGGTCTGACCGGGATTGTCGATCACCAAGGCAAAATCATCGAGCAGATCCCGCAGTTCGAAACCGGGGTACTGAGGGCCAAGGTGATTCCGACCATCGGCATGACACCGTATACCACCCTCGGCAGCTGGCCGCTGTATATCTACCTGTTGTGGTCCGTTGCCCTGTCATGGCTGCTGATCCGCCGCCAGGCCGGTCGCTTTCGGGACGAGCAGCCGCAAATCAATTATCACGACTGACCGGTTTGGCTGCCCAACACTGAATCAACGCTGACAATCCTCCCAAAAGGCGAAGGTAACCCCTTCGCCTTTTCATTCACCTTGTTAATATGTCGGTTATATAACCAAGCGATGTGTATCGAAATGTGCCCGCTAGATCGGCACGCCGCACCGCTCGCCAGCTTGGGATAACAACAGCACAACGTTTATTTGGGGAATGCTAATGAAATCGATCAACAAATTATTCGCCATGCTATGCAGCGTGGCCATGCTCTGCGTCGCTACCGGCTCGGTCGCAAAAGAAGATCTTGAGACCCAGGCGGCCCTGACCCAGTTCCAAGCGGCCTCGCAAACCCAGCCATTTTTCCACACAGCCTACGGCTATGCAGTCTTCCCTTCGGTCGGTAAGGGCGGCTTCTGGGTCGGCGGTGCCTACGGCAGCGGTACGGTCTTCAAAAATGGCCAGATCACCGGTCATGCCAAGCTGTACCAAGTCTCTTTCGGCCTGCAGTTCGGCGGCCAGTCCTACAGCGAGATCGTGTTCTTCCAGGACAAACGCGCCTATGAACGCTTCATGAGCGGCAACTTCGAACTCGATGCCTCTGCTTCTGCGGTGGCCTTGACCGAGGGTGCTCAGGCCAATGCCGGAACGTCGGGCTTGCGTGCCAGCGCCGGTGGAAAATTCGTCGATGCCGATTACACCAACGGGGTCGCCGTCTTTACCGTAGCCAAAGGCGGAATGATGGTGGAAGCGGCGATCGCCGGCCAGAAGTTCAGTGTCACGCCGGTTCAGAGCACCACTCAGCCATCGGCAGCGGTACCCGTTCAACTGCCCGAGCCGGCTCCGACAGCCGTGATGGTGGACACCATTGAACCAATGGAGTGAAACTAGACACTTCTGTCGCCTTAAAAAACGGGCCGTACGGCCCGTTTGTCTATCTGTTAAATAACGAAACTAGGGAGACAGCGGCTTGCGGGTAAAGCGGGTATGCCCACAGTTTAGACACGGTGAGATTTCCTTAACATGCGTGATCACTTCGTCATGACCGCACTTCTCACAAACCAGATGGCCAAGGCCAACAATTTCACCGGCTTCGTACACCCCCTGGTGCTTAAGATCGTCCATCACCTCGTGCCATTCAATCTGAGTCTTGTCTGTCGCCTCGGCCAGACCTTCCCAGATTGTCTCTTTCACCACCCGGTAAAAAGGACTGTCACTAAATGGGGCCGGGCTGTCATCGGCATTCTGGCCGAATTCCTGCACGTCACGCTTGAGGTAAGCAGAGATCAACGCCAGCTCGTCTTTGGTCATATCGCTGGCTGCCTGGCGGTACTTTTCCGTCACTTCCGCCCAGTGTTTTAGCTCATCAGGGCTATGCTTGAGAGTTTCCGTGACTTGCTCGAGTAGCGCCTCATAATCCTTTTTCTTTGTTGCCATAGGTCACCTCCTATCCGCTAATTCACCGGCATCCGGCTGCCATCTGGGTAATTGGCACCATAATCAGCCAACAATTCGCCCCCGAAGTGGTTTCAGCTATTGTTGACACCTTTACCTTTAGTTATTCTATGTCGATTATATTGAATGTGTTTGTACTCAACTCACAAAATCCCGGATGTCATCGATGCAAGAACAATATCGTCCACAGGACATTGAACAGAAAGTTCAAGAACATTGGGACAACAAAAAGACCTTTGTTGTAAGTGAAGACCCTAATAAAGAAAAATTCTACTGTCTCTCCATGTTCCCGTACCCAAGTGGTCGACTGCACATGGGTCACGTGCGTAACTACACCATCGGTGATGTGATCTCTCGTTACCAGCGCCTGCAGGGCAAGAATGTAATGCAGCCAATTGGCTGGGATGCGTTCGGCCTGCCTGCTGAAAACGCCGCGGTTAAGAACAAGACTGCTCCAGCCCCTTGGACTTACGAGAACATCGAATATATGAAGAACCAGCTCAAACTGCTGGGCTTCGGCTACGACTGGAACCGTGAATTTGCAACCTGTACCCCTGAATACTACCGCTGGGAGCAGGAATTCTTCACCAAGCTGTACGAGAAAGGCTTGGTTTACAAGAAGACCTCTTCAGTAAACTGGTGTCCGAACGACCAGACCGTACTGGCCAACGAGCAGGTAGAAGACGGTTGCTGCTGGCGTTGTGACACACCGGTAGAGCAGAAAGAAATCCCTCAGTGGTTCATTAAGATCACTGAATACGCCCAGGAGCTACTGGACGATCTGGACACCCTAGAAGGCTGGCCTGACATGGTTAAGACCATGCAGCGCAACTGGATCGGCCGCTCTGAAGGTGTTGAACTGACGTTCGAAGTGAAAGGCCACGACGATCTGGAAGTGTACACCACCCGTCCGGATACCCTAATGGGCGTGACTTACGTCGGTATCGCTGCGGGCCACCCTCTGGCGGCAGCAGCTGCGGCGAACAACCCTGAGCTTGCTGCGTTCATCGAAGAGTGCCGTAACACCAAGGTAGCCGAAGCTGAGCTGGCGACCATGGAGAAGAAAGGCATGGCAACCGGCCTGACTGCCATTCACCCGCTAAACGGTCGTGAAGTCCCAGTCTTCGTTGCTAACTTCGTTCTGATGGATTACGGCACAGGCGCGGTAATGGCAGTTCCAGCCCACGACCAGCGTGACTACGAGTTCGCCACCAAGTACGGCCTGGACATTATCCCAGCGATCAAGCCAGAAGACGGCAGCGAGCTAGACATTTCTGAAGCGGCATACACCGAGAAAGGTGTACTGTTCGATTCAGGTGAATTCGACGGCCTGGATTTCCAAGCTGCGTTCGATGCGATCGCCGCTAAGCTGGAAGCAGAAGGCAAAGGCCAGAAGACGGTTAACTTCCGTCTACGCGACTGGGGTGTATCCCGCCAGCGTTACTGGGGCGCCCCAATCCCGATGGTCACCACTGAAGATGGCGAAGTTCACCCGGTACCGGCTGATCAGCTACCAGTGATCCTGCCTGAAGATGTGGTGATGGACGGCGTAACCAGCCCAATCAAAGCCGACAAAGAGTGGGCGAAGACCACGTTCAACGGCCAGCCAGCACTGCTGGAAACGGATACCTTCGATACCTTCATGGAATCGTCTTGGTACTACGCTCGCTACTGTTCGCCACAAGCCGACGAGATGCTAGATTCTGACGCAGCAAACTACTGGCTGCCGGTTGACCAGTACATCGGTGGTATCGAGCACGCGTGTATGCACCTGCTGTACTCTCGCTTCTTCCACAAGCTGCTGCGCGACTGCGGTATGGTAACCAGCGACGAACCATTCAAGCAGCTGCTTTGTCAGGGTATGGTACTGGCTGACGCTTACTACTACACCAACGACAAAGGCGCGAAAATCTGGGTTGCCCCAACAGATGTGACTGTTGAGCGTGACGAAAAGGGCCGTATCACCAAGGCCGTTGATAACGAAGGCAACGAAGTGGTTCACTCGGGCATGACCAAGATGTCCAAGTCGAAGAACAACGGTATCGACCCGCAGGAGATGGTAGACAAATACGGTGCGGATACCGTTCGCCTGTTCATGATGTTTGCCTCTCCGGCTGATATGACGCTGGAATGGCAAGAGTCTGGTGTGGAGGGTGCTAACCGCTTCCTGAAGCGTGTTTGGAAGCTGGTACACGACCACACAGCCAAAGGCGAAGCTGAAGCGCTTGATATTGCAGCTCTGACTTCAGATCAAAAAGCCCTGCGCCGCGACGTTCACAAGACTATCGCCAAAGTGAGTGACGACATCGGCCGCCGCCAGACGTTCAACACCGCTATCGCTGCCATCATGGAGCTGATGAACAAGCTGACCAAAGCCTCTCAGGACAGTGCACAAGACCGTGCCCTACTTGACGAAGCACTGAAGGCTATCGTTCGTATGCTGTACCCAATGACACCGCACATCTGTTTCGAAATGTGGGAAGCGCTGGGCCAGAGCGACGTTGACCACGCCGATTGGCCGGAGGCTGACGAAAAAGCATTGGTTGAAGACGAGAAGCTGATTGTTGTTCAGGTCAACGGCAAGCTGCGTGCTAAGCTGACAGTAGCGGCTGATGCCACCAAAGAGCAAGTCGAAGCCCTGGCAATGGCCGAAGAAGGCGTAACCAAATTCACAAGCGACAAAACCATTCGCAAAGTGATTTACGTACCGGGCAAACTGCTGAATATCGTTGCGAACTAATCCCGCAGCGAACTAAAGCAATTTCCCAGTGCCTAACCTGTGGCTCCTGTTTTGGAGCCACAGTTTTAATCCGGCTCACACACTTCGAACAGAACCATCCGCGTCAGCCGGTCAGTTTTCACTTTTTTTCATGGAGCAGACTCGGTGAGAGCTTTCATTTCTCCAAAAAGCATTATCCGAACCTTCTTTGTTGTCCTTATGGCGCTGGCGACTGCATCCTGCGGTTTTCACCTCCGTGGTAACTACATGTTGCCCGACGACATTGCCAAACTTTCCCTGACCAGTTTTGACCAATACGGCCAACTGCACCGTCAGGTAAAATCCCAATTCCAGCTACACGGCATCGAGCCAGTTGCGCCTTCAAGCAGAGTCCCTAACCTGCACCTGATCAGCGAATCGACCGGTGAGCGTACCCTGTCGCTCTACCAGAACGCCCGTGCTGCCGAATACGAGCTAACCTATACCGTACGCTACCGGATTGTGGTACCGGAAAAAGGCAGCCAAACGTACACTACCCGTGTCAACCGGACCTTCCTCGATAACCCACTGACCGCATTGGCAAAATCTGTCGAGCGCGACATGATTGAGCAAGAGATGCGCGAGCAGGCCGCCAAGCAGATCATGCGCCAGCTTGCCCGCCTGACAGCCATTTTCAACCAGATGGAAGAACAAGAGCTGGAAGCCTTGCTGGAGCAGAATACCGACAATGACGAGCGTGTTTCGACCGAGCTCGGCTTGGACGTCAAAGCCGACAGTGCCGCGGCCGACCCAGCCGCCAGACAAGATAACCAGGCCGAGTCCGCACAATGAGGATTTACCCTGAACACCTGGCACAGCAGCTGAGCAAAGGGCTGCGCCGTGCCTATCTGCTATGTGGCAACGAGCCACTGCTAAAGCTCGAAGCCAGCGATCAGATCAAACTGGCCGCCCAGCAGGCCGGCTTCGATGAGCGCCACAGCTTTGCCGTTGATGCTCAACTCGACTGGAACAGCGTCCTCGATTGCTGCCAGGCCATGAGCCTGTTTTCAGCGCGCCAGATCATTGAGCTGGAGCTACCGGAGAACGGCCTCAATGCTCAGCAAGCCAAGTCGCTGCAAGAAGTGATCGACAGTGCCCATGACGATATCTTGCTACTTGTTCAGGGCCCCCGTCTCAACAAAAAGCAAGAAAGCACCAAGTGGTTCAAGGCACTGGACGCCCAGGGGTTGTATATCCCTTGCAACACGCCGGAAGCACGCCACTTACCGCGCTTTATCCAGGGCCGCTGCCAGCAGCTCGGGCTCAAGCCGGATCATGAGTCGGTCCAACTATTGGCCCAATGGCATGAAGGCAACCTGCTCGCATTGGCCCAGAGCCTACAAAAACTGGTGCTGCTCTACCCCGACGGCGAGCTGACTGTCGTGCGCCTCGAAGATGCCCTCAGCCGCCACAACCACTATACGCCTTTCCAGCTGCTCGATGCGGTACTGGCCGGCCAAGCCAAGCGCAGTCAGCGTGTATTGCGCCAACTGCAAGGCGAAGGGGTTGAAGCGGTGATCCTGCTACGCACCTTACAGCGCGAGTTGACCCAGTTGTATAAAATGCAGGAGATGGGTAACAAGGGCACGTCGCTCAACAACATTTTCGAGAACTTCCGGATCTGGCAAAGCCGCCGGGAAGTCTACATTGGCGCCCTCCACCGTCTGCCACTGGCAGTGATCATCAAGCTGCTCCAGCAATTGGCCGAGCTGGAGCTGCGGGTCAAGACCGACTTTGACTACCAGCCATGGGATGCCCTGTCGGCCCTGTGCGCCGAGATGTGCGGTGTCCATACCGCAATCCCGAGCAAGCTTTAGCCACCACACGCGAGTTAGGGGCGCAGGCCTATGTAAAGTTACTGCCAACTTGTATTGAACGAGCTTGAGCATGGTATACTGCGCCGCTACATTGGGACCCAGCACTATCTGGGTCTACAGTAATGACACCAAACACACAAAAGAGGACCCCCTTTTGCAGGTTCAAGAACTACACGATTTTATTGTTGATAAAGTAGATGACATCAAAGCACAGGACATCGTTACCCTTGATGTTCGCGGTAAATCAAGCATCACTGATTTCATGGTACTGTGCACCGGTACGTCAAACCGCCATGTCGCCTCGATTGCCGATCACGTTAACAAGGAATCGAAGCTAATTGACTACCCGCCATTTGGGATCAGCGGCGAAGAAGACGGTGAGTGGGTAATCGTTGATATGGGTAGCGTGATGCTGCACATCATGCAGGAAGATGCGCGTAACCTGTACCAACTGGAGAAGCTCTGGGGCTAACCGACAATGAAGCTTCAACTGATTGCTGTCGGCACCAAGATGCCGAAATGGGTCGAGGAAGGCTACAAAGAATACAGCCGCCGCTTCCCGAAAGATATGCCGCTTGAGCTGGTTGAAATCCAGGCAGGCAAGCGCGGTAAGAATGCCGATATCGCCCGTATTCTGCAAAAGGAAGGCGAGGCAATGCTGGCTGCCGTGCCAAAAGGCAACCGTATTGTCACCTTGGATATCCCAGGCAAGCGCTGGGATACCGAGCAATTGGCCGAACAACTGGAAAGCTGGAAGCTCGACGGCCGGGATGTCTCTATCCTGATCGGCGGCCCGGAAGGCTTGGCTCCTGCCTGCAAGGCGGCTGCCGACCAGAGCTGGTCGCTGTCCCCACTGACCCTACCCCATCCACTGGTGCGTATTGTCATGGCCGAAAGCCTGTACCGTGCGTGGAGCATCACAGCCAACCATCCGTACCATAGGGAATAATGGGCAATGAGACAAAAGCGAACGCAGATCCGCGACCACCGGGCTGAGTCGGCGTTATTCTTTCGCCGGGCTCTTGTCTCATTTATCGGCATCGTCGTGCTGGTCGGTATTCTGCTCACTAACCTGTATCACATCCAGATCAAGGAGCACGAAGACTACCAAACACGATCGAACGATAACCGGATCAAGATAGTCCCTGTCGCCCCGAACCGCGGCCTGATCTACGACCGTAACGGCATTCTCCTGGCGGAGAACCGCCCGGTATACTCGCTCGAGATCACCTCGGAAAAAGTACCGGACAGGCAAGATACCTTCGATCGCCTCAAGGACTTGATGGGCGTCACCGACGAGCAGATCGAGCGCTTCGAGCGCGAGCGCCGTCGTACCCGCCGTTTCAAGTCGGTACCGATCCTCAACCAGATGACCGAAGAGCAGGTGGCCCTGTTTTCCGTCAACCAGCACCGCTTCCCAGGCGTCGAAGTCAAAGCCTACCTCAAGCGCCACTACCCGTACGGCGAAGCCCTGACCCATGTGCTGGGCTATGTGGCCAAAATCAACGACCGCGACATCCAGCGCCTTGAACGCGAAGAGAAGATCAATAACTACAAGGCGACCCGAGATATCGGCAAGCTGGGGGTTGAGCGTTACTACGAAGATATGCTGCACGGCACCTCGGGCTACCAGGAAGTCGAGGTCAACAGCCGCGGGCGGATCATCCGTACCCTGAAATATGTCCCGCCGATCCCGGGCAACGACATCAAACTGAACATCGACATTGAGCTCCAGCTCTATGTCCAGGAACTCCTGACCGAGCGCAAGCTCGACCCGGATACCGGCGAGGAGCTAATCAAACGCAGGCGTGGCTCGGTCATCGTCATGGATCCGCGTGACTCGTCTGTACTGGCGATGGTCTCAAGCCCTAGCTACGATCCGAACCTGTTCGTCCACGGTATTTCCGGTGCCAAATACCGCGAACTGCTCAACGACAAGAACCGCCCACTGGTTAACCGGGTCACACTGGGTATTTACCCACCAGCCTCGACGATAAAGCCGATGATTGCAGTCGCCGCGCTGAGCGAAGGGGTGATCACCACCCGCACCACCCGCAATGATCCGGGCTACTGGCGTATCCCGAACTCCAACAGCCGCCCATTCCGCGACTGGCTGCGCTGGGGCCACGGCAAGGTCAATATCTACAAGGCGATTGAAGAGTCGGTCGATACCTTCTTCTACCAGATCGCCTACGACATGGGCATCGATCGCCTCTCTGACTGGATGAGCCGTTTCGGCTTCGGTGAGTACACCGGCATCGACATCCATGAAGAGAGCAAAGCCAACATGCCAACCCGCGAGTGGAAACAAGCCCGCTTCCGCCAGCCTTGGTACCAGGGGGATACCATCCCCGTCGGGATCGGGCAGGGCTACTGGACGGCAACCCCGCTGCAGATCGCCAAAGCCACCACGGTACTGGTCAACCAGGGCCGGGTTCAGGCGCCACACCTGCTCAAGGACATCATCGATGACGATGTTGAACGGCCCGCGGTGTACGATGACTTCCCGCCAATCGACAATGTCGACCCTAAATACTGGGAGGTCGCCAAGCAGGGGATGTACCAGGTACTTTACGGCCCGCGCGGTACCGCCCGCCGTCCGTTCTATGGCACCGAATACAAAGCCGGCGGCAAGTCCGGCTCAGCCCAGGTCTTCGGCCTGGCCGAAGATCAGGAGTACAACGCCGAAGAGCTGGAAGAGCACTTGCGCGACCACGCCCTGTTTACCGCCTTCGCGCCATTTGAAAAGCCGGAAATTGTGGTCTCCATGGTACTGGAAAACGCCGGGGGCGGCTCCTCCAACGGTGGTCCAGTTGCTCGAAGGATATTCGATCACATGCTGCTCAAGCCCGAAAAGCCCGATCCGCTGGTAGAGATCGTCGACAAGAAAATAGCCGAGGTATCGCAATGAGTATCATGGCCGCCACAGGCAATAAACGCACCCTAAGTGACCGCTTGCACCTGGACTTCCCGTTATTGATGGGGATCCTGACCTTGATGGGCTTTGCCCTGATGGTGATGTACAGTGCCAGCGGCCAGGAAATCGCCATGATGGAGCGCCAGGCGGTTCGCATGGTGCTGTCGCTGGGGATCATGTTCATCCTGGCCCAGATCTCCCCGCGCCACTATGAGACCTGGGCTCCCTACCTGTTTGGGATCGGGCTGATACTGCTACTCGGCGTTTTGTTTTTCGGCGAGGCGTCAAAAGGCGCCCAGCGCTGGCTGAATTTGGGCTTTGTTCGCTTCCAGCCCTCGGAGCTGATCAAGCTGGCTGTACCGTTGATGGTCGCCCGCTTTATCGGTAACAACCCGCTACCGCCCAGCCTGAAAAACATTGTCATCGCCCTGGTGATGATCTTTGTCCCGACCATCTTGATTGCCAAGCAGCCCGACCTCGGGACCTCTATCCTGATCGCGGCTTCCGGGGTGTTCGTACTGTTCCTCTCAGGCATGAGCTGGAGGATCATCGGCGCGGCGGCGGTACTGGTGGGCGCATTCATCCCGGTACTATGGCTATTCCTGATGCGGGATTACCAGCGAACCCGGGTAATGACCCTGTTCAACCCCGAATCCGATCCGCTTGGTGCTGGTTACCACATTATCCAGTCGAAAATTGCCATCGGCTCTGGTGGCCTGTCCGGCAAAGGCTGGCTGCAAGGCACCCAGTCGCAACTAGAGTTCCTGCCCGAACGCCACACCGACTTCATCTTCGCGGTGATTGCCGAGGAGTGGGGCCTGATTGGCGTCCTTTGCCTGCTGGCTATCTACCTATTCATTATCGGCCGGGGGCTGCTGCTGGCCAGCCGCGCCCAAACCGCTTTTGGCCGGATGATGGCAGGCAGTATCGTACTGAGCTTTTTTGTTTATATTTTCGTTAACATCGGCATGGTCAGTGGGTTGCTGCCTGTTGTGGGGGTCCCGCTGCCGCTGGTCAGCTACGGGGGCACCTCGATGGTCACCCTGATGGCCGGTTTCGGGATCCTGATGTCGATTCATACCCATAGAAAAATGTTGTCCAAGGCGACCTAAATGCGCATATCTCCCTTATTCCTTGTTCTTATCCTTGCGGGATGTAGCTCGACACCGAGCAACGAGCGCTACGATCTGGCCGACGATGTCGCGCCGAAGTCATCCCCGACTCTGGATCATATTGAAGATGCCCAGCCACGCTATGAGCCTTTGAGCCTTGCGGGCAACAAGGACTACACCCTGCGCGGCAAGCACTACCAGATTGAGCAGGCTGATCAGCCATTTGTCGAACAAGGTGACGCCTCATGGTATGGCCAGAAATTCCACGGCCACAAGACCTCCAATGGCGAGATCTACGACATGTACTCGATGACCGCGGCCCACAAAACGCTGCCGCTACCGAGCTATGTCAAGGTCACCAATACCAACAATGGCAAAACTGCCGTGGTGCGGGTCAACGATCGTGGTCCCTTCCACGACGGCCGGATCATCGACCTCAGCATGGCGGCGGCCGCGCGGCTGGATGTCATCAAGCACGGTACGGCACCGGTCAAAATCGAGCTGATCCAGGTGGCCAAGCCCGATAACCCGAACGAGTGGCAAAGTGCCAACCCCAACTTCTACTTCGTCCAGCTGGCAGCCGTCACCGACGCCGGCAAGGCCGAGCAGATCGCCCAGCAGCTGGAGAAAGAGTTCGGCACCGCGATCGACTTGAAGAAAGCAGACTCGGCCGAGATCTACCGCCTGCGCCTTGGGCCGTATATCGACCGCGATGAAGCCATTGCCCACCGGGACAAAGCCAAAGCTGGCCGCTACCCGCAAGCCTTCATCATTACATCCAAGCGCGAGCTGGAACCAAAATCCTAATCGGCGTTCTAACACCAATACCAGAGCAATCGCCTGCTCTGGTATTTTTTTGATTTAAAGTAATGTCAAAATTTGCTTTGAGTCGCCTTGCCACACAACATATCCGAGCCCAAAGCTGGCCTCATATTGTCAATCTGATATAGTGTGTGAAGTTTTTTACATTCGACAAATTAAGTTACAACCAACATGAAAAAATCTGCTGCACTTTTTCGCTCTGTTGCTATTTCAGCAACCTTGCTGGCTTCAGCAACAGCAGCGGCTGCCCCTGCTGTAGTACCTGAAGCCCCTCAGATTGCTGCCAAGGGTTACGTCTTGATGGACTATCATTCAGGCAAGATCCTGGCAGGCAAGAAAGAATACGACCAAATCCCGCCTGCAAGCTTGACCAAGATGATGACCAGCTACGTTATCGGCCAGGAAGTTAACCGCGGCAATATCTCCATGGATGATACGGTCGTGATCAGCAAGAATGCCTGGGCCAAAAACTTCCCGGGCTCTTCGAAGATGTTCATCGAGGTCGGCAGCGAGGTAAAAGTCTCCGATCTCAACCGTGGTATCATCATCCAGTCGGGTAACGACGCCTGTGTGGCAATGGCGGAGCATGTTGCCGGCTCTGAAGACTCTTTTGTTGACCTGATGAACGCCTGGGCCAGAACCCTGGGGATGGACTCGACCCACTTTGCCAATGTCCACGGTCTCGATAACCCCGACCTCTACACCACGCCATATGATATGGCACTCCTGGCACAGGGCCTGATCCGCGATGTCCCTGATGAGTTCGCAATCTACAAAGAGAAATCGTTCACCTATAACGGTATCACCCAGTACAACCGCAACAGCCTGCTGTGGGACAAGAGCCTAAACGTTGACGGCCTGAAAACCGGCCACACTAACAATGCCGGCTATAGCCTAGTGAGTACGGCAACCGAAGGCCAGATGCGCCTGATTGCCGTCGTGATGGGTACCAGCAACCCGAACGCCCGTAAGGCAGAGAGCAAGAAGCTGCTGAACTACGGTTTCCGTTTCTTCGAAACGGTGTCTCCTCACAAGGCGAACGAAACCTTTGTCACCGAGAAAGTGTGGATGGGTGACAAAGATGAGGTATCCCTTGGTGTCAGTGAAGATACCTTTGTAACCCTGCCTCGCGGCCTGACCAAAGATCTGACTGCCAGCTTTGTGCTGGAGAAAGAGCTGAAAGCCCCAATCCAGAAAGGTGATGTCGTCGGTAAGCTGTACTACCGTGTCGGCGAGGAAGATATCGCCGAATACCCGCTGCTGGCATTGGACGACATCAAAGAAGGCAGCATGTTCAGCCGCCTGATTGATTACATCATGCTGCTGTTCAAAGGCTGGTTGAGCTAATACCCTGCAGGGTAACTCACCGATAAATAAAGAAAAGAGGCAACCTTGGGTTGCCTCTTCCTTTTCCAGCCGACGGCAAAGGCACCGGATCGCTTGTGAAAAGGCCGTATACCCATTAATATGCACGGCTAACATCGCAAAATGAATGCAACTACTCGGAGTTCAGCATGCAGCAGCAAGAGCAGCCAAAACTAAAAGATCTTCTAGAGTTCCCTTGTAAGTTCACTTACAAGGTGATGGGTTACAACAAACCTGAACTCGCGGATCTGGTTGTTGAGGTAATCCAGCGTCACGCACCGGGCGACTACACCCCAAACGTTAAGCCTAGTGGCAAAGGGACCTACAGTGCCGTATCTGTTTCTATCACCGCAACATCGATCGAACAGGTAGAGACCCTGTACAAAGAGCTGGGCGAAATCGACATCGTCCGCGTTGTGTTGTAAGCACTGCCCCCATCCCCCTATAAATTGGCGGCGGTAAATTCGGCCGCCAAGTTTTCTACCCGGTCACTTCAAACCGCTTGGTTCTGCTCTACACCCAGCAATTTGAAGTCACTTGGGTATATGGTACCCTTCGGTATTGAACACCCATGCGGGGTGTCAGTTTTTCAGGCTTCGACAAACGACTAAATGGGTGTGACATTGCAAGATAAAATTATAATTCGCAACCTAGGCCGCCAAGATTACCAACCCATCTGGCAGGCTATGCATCAATTCACCGACGCACGCAGCCCGGAAACCACGGACGAAGTCTGGCTGGTTGAGCACAATCCTGTGTTTACCCAAGGCCAGGCAGGAAAAGCCGAGCACCTGCTCAACACCGGGGATATCCCCGTGGTGCAAAGCGACCGCGGTGGTCAGGTTACCTATCACGGACCTGGTCAACTGGTTGCCTATATCCTTATCGACCTACGTCGAAAAAAGATGGGTGTGCGCGATCTTGTCACGCATATCGAAAACACGATCATCAAGACCCTTTCCCATTTCGGGATTGAGTCCAATGCCCGCCCTGATGCGCCAGGTGTCTATGTCTCCGGTCAGAAGATATGTTCACTTGGATTACGGATCAGACGCGGTTGCTCTTTTCACGGTCTGGCACTCAATATCAATATGGATCTGGCTCCTTTCCTGCGCATTAACCCATGTGGCTATGCCGGGATGGAAATGACGCAAACCGCGTTGTTGAATGGGCCTTCTGAACTAGCGGAAATTCAGCCTGTACTTGTAGAAGAGCTGGTCAACCTGCTCGATTACCAGAGCATTGAGTGGAAAACGGAAAGCAATTCATGAGTAAACCAATCAAAATTGAAAAAGGTGTCAAATACCGTGATGCCGACAAAATGGCCCTCATTCCTACCCGCAGTGTAGAGGTTGAGGAAGCGCCGAAAGAAGTCCTGCGTAAGCCTGAATGGATGAAGATCAAACTGCCTTCAGACAGCCAGCGTATCCAGGACATCAAGTCAGCAATGCGCAAAAACAAGCTGCATTCGGTTTGTGAAGAAGCGTCGTGCCCTAACCTGGCCGAGTGCTTCAACCACGGTACGGCCACCTTTATGATCCTGGGTGCCATCTGTACCCGCCGCTGCCCATTCTGTGACGTTGCCCACGGCCGTCCGCTGCCGCCAAACGCCGAAGAGCCGCAGCAGCTGGCCAAGACGATTGCCGACATGAAGCTCCGCTATGTGGTGGTGACCTCGGTAGACCGTGATGATCTGCGTGATGGTGGTGCCCAGCATTTCGCCGATTGTACCCGTGAAATCCGTGCCCTGAACCCAGAGATCAAGATCGAAACCCTGGTTCCCGATTTCCGCGGCCGTATGGACCGTGCGTTGGATATCCTGCGCGACAACCCGCCAGATGTCTTCAACCACAACCTGGAAACTGCCCCTCGCCTATACCGCAAGGCGCGTCCGGGTGCCAACTACCAGTGGTCGCTTGATCTACTGAAGAAATTCAAAGAGATGCACCCTGAGGTACCGACAAAGTCTGGCCTGATGATGGGGCTGGGCGAAACCAAAGAAGAGATCATTGAGGTACTCAAAGATCTACGCGCCCACGGTGTGACGATGCTGACACTGGGCCAGTACCTGGCCCCAAGCCGCCACCACCTGCCGGTTGAGCGCTACGTACCGCCTGCTGAGTTCGACGAGCTGAAGGAAATTGCCCTTGAGCTTGGCTTTACCCACGCAGCATGCGGCCCGTTCGTTCGCTCTTCTTACCATGCCGATATGCAGGCCAAAGGCGAAGAAGTGAAATAAGCCAATTTTGCCAGCCAAGCGTCTTCTCTAAGGGCGCTTGGCAAAACGGTCGCTTATCAAGAACATAAAAAAACGCAGCTGAGCGATCAGCTGCGTTTTTTATTGCCATCTATTTTATCGCCTAGCCTTGGTTGGCTCGATCGATGGCTGCGGCCATCACAGGCGCTAGGCTGTTGAGCGCTTGTTCAGTCACTGGCTTGCCGTCGGTATCAGTAATATTAATAGACGTACGGTTACCCAGATCACCTAGCTGTAGATTATAAGCACGGTTTTCCAGATCGATCGGCTGGGTCCCCAGTTCAGCCCAGAAAGCATCATCCGGCGACTTAAACTGTACCTCGACCACGCCTTGCGAGCGGTTACGACCTTCAATGGTAAAGCCGAGTTGGCCCAAGACCTCAGGCAACCGCTCCCAGAACACGTTATACGGTGCGCGGGCAATGATTACCGGTAGGCCGCTGCGGTCCTGCCCCATCGAAATCGGGATCTGCTTGACCAGCTGCTGGGCACGCAAACGGGCTTGCTCGCGCTCTTGCTCGTCGTAGCGAGACGTCACCAGGTTGGTCATCAGAATACTGTAGCGCTCTTTGTTTTCAACGCTCACCGGTTGCTCCGCACCGCCTTCACGCCAGTCCACCAACTTGATCCGGTAGCGGTAACGGCTGCCATCCACCGATTTTTCAATCCGGTAGCGGCTACCGAGCTCGGTATCTTCATCTTCGTTGTTCCAGCTGATCCAGTCGGTTTCGATAGCATTGGCAGTCTGGCTTCTCAGCCCGATATTCTGCTCGGCAATCAGCGTCTGGGTTACCGCCCAGACATCGTCGAGATCTTGCTGTTTGACCATCACCAAGGTGATGCCCTCAGCATCTCGCAGAGCTCGCGCCCCCGGGATCAAGGCCAGTACCTGCTGTGGCGGGCGGATATCAACCCCAGGACCAATCTCGCCCTGATAGTCTCCGGCAGGGATCGCATAGTCGTTGACCTGCGCAGACTGGGCATCGCTAGGCAGTGTCCAGCTCTCCAACGGTTGGGTATTGAGGTAGTTAAAATCCTGGTTAGCCTGACGGCGGCGTTCAGCACCGCCAGAACAACCGGCCAGTGTAACTACTGCAACAGCAGCCGCCACCAGCTTATACTTATAATTCATTACGCTTCTGCGCTCCTACGCTCTAGCAAATTACAGCAGTACGTTAGCATCCTTGAGTGCTTCAGCTACTACTGGTTGGGCAGATTCGCTCAGCTCAGTCAACGGCAGGCGAAGAGTGCCATGCGAGATCAGGCCAAGCTGATGTGCCGCCCATTTTACCGGGATAGGGTTGGATTCAACAAACAATTGCTTATGAAGCGGCATCAGGCGCTGATTAATATCAATTGCCGCATCCATTTGGCCGGACAGCGCCAGCTTGAACATTTGCGCCATGTCCGCTGCCGCAACATTGGCGGTAACGGAGATCACACCGTGGCCACCTTCGGCAATAAAATCCAACCCCGTGGCATCATCACCGCTTAATTGGATAAAATCATCGCCACAAAGTTCCCGGGTTTTCTGTACGCGGGAAAGATCCGCAGTCGCATCCTTGATCCCGACGATGTTATCAATTTTCGCCAGTCGAGCCACCGTCTCGGGCAGCAAATCAACGGCGGTACGTCCCGGTACATTGTAAAGGATTTGCGGTAGATCTGTGGCTTCGGCAATCGCTTTGAAGTGCTGGTACAGGCCTTCCTGAGTCGGCTTGTTGTAGTAAGGCGTTACGGTCAAGCAGCCGGCAACACCGGTACCAGTAAAGAGTTTACTAAAGGTGATGGCTTCATGAGTCGCGTTTGCCCCGGTGCCTGCAATGACCGGAATTCGGCCCTGTGCATATTCCAAGGTCTTCAATACCACCTTCACGTGCTCTTCCACGGTCAATGTGGCTGACTCGCCGGTCGTTCCCACCGAGACAATCGCGTCGGTGCCGGCGGCAATGTGGTATTCAACAAGTGACGCCAAACTGGCGTAATCGACTTCACCGGCTTCATCGAGCGGTGTTATTAGCGCTACCATGCTTCCTGAAAACATGTCCATCTCCCCTGAAAAAATATATCCCTGGCCTCGTCATGAATTTATGCTGGTTGAGCGAATAATCAAGCGGCCAAGTCAAACCATACTACTTTTCAGTTACAGTAAACTCAAGACAGAAGTATGTAAATCAGTGAAGGCTAACTCTTTGCTAACAGCTCACTTTTACATCTACTTTTTCGCTCCCAACCAGAGGTGAAAAAAAAACCACCTTTTATGCAACCATTCACCCAGTTATCGCCAGAGATATTCCTTTGCAGCCAACCGGTCTGTGCTAACATGCAGAAGGTATTCAAAATGTGGTGTAAAAATATGGAACATTATCTTGTCGTTACGGCGGTTGGCACCGACCGCCCGGGTATATCGGATGAAGTGACCCGGCTCATAACCCTATGCGACTGCAACATTGTTGACAGCCGACTAGCCCTGTTTGGAAAAGAATTTACCCTTATCATGCTGCTTTCCGGCTCGGCCAATGCCATCACCCGGGTTGAGTCGACCTTGCCGCTCAAGGCCAGTGAACATGACTTGCTGACGGTGATGAAGCGCACCAGCAAACACGAATGCCGCCATTACCCCTATACTGCCGACTTTCACATCGAGGCCAATGACAGCCCCGGCCTGATAGAACAATTTACCCGCTTCTTCGCCTCAAGAGCGATAGACATTGCCTCGTTGAGCGCCCATACCGTGGAAAGTGAGCAAAACGGCTCACCCAATAGATTCCAGCTGCAAATAGGGACAAACTTGCCCGAAGGCTGTAACCTAATGACCTTACAAGAAGAATTTGAAGCACTGTGCCAAGACTTAACCGTCAACGGCAACGTGACTTTTGTCGGCCATAATCAATAAGGAATCCACTATGAAGACTTTGACCGCCGGTACGCCTGCGCCAGCCTTCAAGCTACCAAACCAACATGACGAGCCAGTCAGCCTGGCTGATTTCAAAGGCAAGAAGGTCCTTGCGTACTTTTACCCGAAGGCTATGACACCAGGCTGCACCGTTCAGGCCTGTGGCCTGCGTGACAGCAAAGCCGAGCTCGACCAGTTCAATGTCGAAGTACTGGGTATCAGCATCGACGCGGTCAAGCGCCTGCCGAAATTTATCGAACGCGACAACCTCAACTTCACCCTACTGTCTGACGAAGATCACGCGGTTGCCGATCAGTTTGGCGTCTGGGGACTGAAGAAGTTTATGGGTAAGGAATATGATGGCCTGCACCGCATCAGCTTCCTGATCGATGAAAACGGCGTGATCGAGCATGTGTTCAATAAATTCAAGACCAAAGACCATCACGAGGTGGTGCTGGCCTACCTCAAAGAACACTGCTAGCCACTGAGCCACTGCTTCAGCGAACAAGCTCAACTGGCCAGAGATAGCAAAAAGGCCGCAAATGCGGCCTTTCCTGTATCAAACGTAATAGAGCCTGCTACTCTTCCACTTGCTCTTCAGGCGGGGGCTCTGTCGCAGGCAGGGCATTCCATACCGCCTTCACCAAGGTCGCTAGCGGGATAGCAAAGAACACCCCCCAAAATCCCCACATACCACCAAATACCAGTACCGCGACAATGATGGCCACCGGGTGGAGGTTGACCGCCTCCGAGAACAGAATTGGTACCAGGACATTGCCGTCAAGGGCCTGGATAATGCCGTAGGCGACCAGCAGCCACCAGAACTCCGGGCTGATCCCCCACTGGAACAACCCCACCATCGCCACTGGCAGCGTAACGGCCGCCGCGCCAATATACGGGATCAAGACCGAGAAACCGACCAACACCCCGAGCAAGACCGCATAACGCAGATCCATCACGGCAAAAGTGATATAGCTGACAATACCGACAATAAAGATTTCCGTGACCTTGCCGCGGATATAGTTGGAGATCTGCTGGTTCATTTCCGCCCCTACCTTGCTGGTCAGGCGACGGTTCTTCGGCAGCAGGCCACTGAGCATCTCAAGCATCTCTTCCTTGTCTTTGAGCAGGAAGAAAACCAGCAATGGCACCAAGATCAGGTAAACGGCCAACGTCGCCAAGCTGACCAGTGACGCCAGTGAGCCTTTGACCACGCTCTCCCCCATCCCCAGCACCTTCTCGCGCAGGGTGATCATGAAGGTGGAGACCTGGTGCGGCTGGACAAAATCGGGATAGCGCTCCGGCAGGCTAGAGACGTAGTTCTGCAACCCATTGAACATATTGGGTACATCGGCAATCAAGTTGCCGACCTGATGCCAAATCGTCGGTACCAGGCCAAATATCGCCATGACCATCAAACCGGCAAAGATCAGCAGCACCCCCATCACGGACAGGGTTCTTGGCAGCCCCAGCCGGGTCAGTTGCATCACCGGCCACTCCAGCAGGTATGCGAGGACAATCGCCACCAGCAAAGGGGCTATCAGGTTACCGAAGAAATAAATCGTCAGGAAGCCACCCAAGAGAATAGCTACCAAGCTCACGGCATGGGGATCGGAAAATCGTCGCTGATACCAGCGAGTCAGCATATCCAGCATAAAATGTTTACTGCCTTTTAGTCACAATAATTTCAAGCACCTGTTGGTTGTCCAACCGTACATCAATAAAAAAGCCATGGTTCGAGAGGTAGCGGGGGATATCCTGCCTTGCCCCTGTGTCAGTGACATGAATTTCAAGCGTATCGCCAACATCAAGCGCATGTACCGCCCTTTTGGCCATCAAGAGAGCCATCGGGCAGCGCTCTGTCGTCAAATTAAGCAATGCACGTTCCATTCCGGTATACTGACAATTATCATCCATCGGGTTATTGTAAAGGACATTCAAACGACAAAAAAGAAACCTGTCAAAGGTTTCGCTGTCAGACCTTGGTGAAAAACAGCGTTATTCAGGAAAGGTTTAGCCTCGCAGTAGTGCGAATGCAGGAACACGCAACAGAAGGCGGTATAAATTATTACTATGTTTCGATTTGCTAAGGCACCAGCCTATCTTCTTATCAGTGCATTACTCGGTACCAGCGTGGCTGCCCCGGCCAATGATCTCAGCAGCCTGCCCGATATCGGGACGGCAGCGGCAGCAACGCTCAGCATCGAAAAGGAAATGGAGTATGGCGATGCCTACATGCGAATGATCCGGGCCAGCATGCCGGTGATCAGTGATCCTCTGCTGTCTGAATACATCCAAGATCTCGGCCACCGGCTGGTTGCCAACGCCAACGATGTCCGGACCCCGTTCAACTTCTTCATGATCCAGAACCGGGATATCAACGCCTTCGCTTTCTTCGGCGGCCATGTGGCGATCCACTCCGGTTTATTTCTCCATGCCAACACCGAAAGTGAGTTAGCCTCGGTTGTCGCGCACGAGATCGCCCACGTCACCCAGCGCCACCTCGCCCGAAGCATGGAAGATCAGGCCCGAAAATCCCCGGCAACTCTGGCAGCCCTGATTGGCTCTATGATGCTAGCCATTGCCTCGCCTGAAGCAGGGATCGCCGCCATTCATGCCACCACGGCAGCATCGGCACAGGGGCAGATCAACTATACCCGCAGCAACGAAAAAGAAGCCGACCGGATCGGGATTGCCACCTTATCCAAGTCCGGTTTCGATGTGCAGGCGATGCCGCGCTTCTTCGGCCGCCTCGCCGACCAATACCGCTATGTCAGCACGCCTCCACCTATGCTGCTGACCCACCCACTGCCAGAATCACGGATCACCGACAGCCGTAGCCGGGCCAACCAATTTCCAGCCCGCCAGGTCCAGACCTCGCAGCGCTACCAGCTCGCTCGGGCGCGCATTGTCGCCCGCTATGCCGGGATTGATAACAACGCAGCGCTTGACTGGCTAGAGCGTCAGGCTCGCAGAGGTAACGCGGTAATGCAGGACGCCGTCAACTATGGCAAGGCACTGGTCTATATCGACTCCGAGCAGTACGAAAAAGCCCATGCCCTGCTAGATCCACTGCTGGCCAAGGAGCCTAACAACCGTTTCTACATCGACTCAGCCACCGATCTCGATCTGCACCAAAAGCACTATGAGCGGGCCATTGCCCGTCTTGAAGCGGCACTGAAAGCCAACCCTAACAACAAGGTGTTGCGCCTGAACCTGGCCAATGCGTTGCAAGAGGCTGATCGCAGCAATGAGAGTATTCCGATCCTCACCCGCTATACCTATGACAACCCGAATGATCCAAACGGTTGGCACCTGCTGGCACAGGCCCAGGCCGCCAATGGCCGCCGGGATGCCGAACTGGCTGCTCGCGCTGAGCTGCTGGCCCTGCGGGGAGCATGGGAAAAGGCTATCCAGCTCTATATCCAGGCGAGTCAGATTGTCGAGGTCAACTCACTCGACCAGGCCCGCTATGATGCCCGGATTGATCAGCTTCGTCTTGCCAGACAACGGGTTGCCAATCTCTGAGCGCGCTCTCAAAGAACCGCAGCCATAGCATTCCTTCTTGATGACAGGTGTTCTACAATGGGGCAACATCATCAAAACAATTTGTAACCGGCGTGGGCACCGCGCCGGTTACCAGCCAGAAGGAAGCACCATGTCAGTCACCATTTACCACAACCCACGTTGCTCGAAAAGCCGCCAGACCCTAGCACTACTGGAGGAGAAAGGGATCAGCCCGACAATTGTCAAATATCTTGATGACACCCCTTCTGCAGAACAAATCCAAACCCTGCTGAGCCAGCTGGGCTACGCCTCGGCCCGCGATATGATGCGAACCAAAGAAGCGTTATACAAAGAGCTAGAGCTGGGCGGCGCAGATGTGACCGAGCAGCAGCTGATTGATGCCATGGCGGCCAACCCGAAATTGATCGAGCGCCCTATCGTGGTCAACGGTGAACGCGCGGCAATGGGCCGCCCACCCGAGCAAGTACTGGACATCCTGTAATTCGGCCAGCTGCTGATGCACTGTATCCTAGTCCTCTATTACAGCCGCCACGGCTCGACCAGGCAGCTCGCCCGCCAAATTGCCCGCGGGATCGAGCAGGTTGCCGGCTGTGAGGCCGTCTTGCGTACCGTTGCCGATCTCGGCACCGACGGCCAGCTACAGCCGGAAGCCTCTGGCGATCCGCTGGTGACCAAGGGTGATCTCCAGCACTGTACCGGGCTGGCACTCGGCAGTCCGGTGCGGTTTGGCAATATGGCCGCCCCACTCAAGCACTTCATCGACTCGACCAGTGCCGAATGGCTAGGCGGTAGCCTGATCGGCAAGCCGGCCTGTGTCTTTACCGCCTCGTCATCGATGCACGGAGGCCAGGAGACGACCTTGCAATCGATGATGCTGCCACTACTACACCACGGCATGCTAATTGTCGGCCTGCCCTACTCGGAGCCCGCCCTGCATACCACGGTGACCGGAGGGACCCCCTATGGCCCCTCCCACCTCAATCACCCACAGTCTCGTCAGCTAAGCCGCGAAGAATGCGAGTTGGCGCAGGCCTGTGGCAAACGCCTGGCTGAAGTCGCCTGCAAATTACAAGGATAGAGCCATGACCGTCATGCAGAAAAAAACGCGTATGCTCCGCTACAGCGCCATGACCACCAATATTGGTCTGTTGGCCTGGGTGGCACTCTGGCAGGCCGCCCTCTCACCGCACCCGCACCTCAACAGCATGATCATGGCAGTGGTCTGGATCGCCCCACTGCTACTGCCACTCAGGGGGATACTGGCAGGCAGGCCCTACACCCATGCCTGGGCCAACTTCATTCTGATGTTTTACTTTCTCCATGCCCTGACCATATTGTGGGTCGACGGCGGAGAGCGCTGGCTGGCACTGGTCGAGCTGCTCCTGACGACCGGTGCCTTCATGGCCAATATCCTGTTTGCCCGCCATCGCGGCAGAGAACTTGGGCTTAAGCTGAAGAAACTATCCCAAGTCGAAAAAGAAGAGAAAGCTCGCCATGAGGGCCGGTAGCGCCCTGTGACGATAGAAACAAAAACGGTGGCCCAAGCCACCGTTTTTTTCTCTCACTAACAAGGGGAAAGCCCCTTACAACGCAACCGACGTTGAAACCGGTGCTGAACTTGACCAGCTAAAGACTGCCGCCTGCTTGGCCGGCGTAATCACCACCGGCTCGGCATCACTCGGCTGCTCGTCGCCGAGCTGCTCAAGAGAAGCCGGTTGGGCTGGCACGGTCGTTGTACCTATCACTCCTTCAAGCTGCGGCGCCGGCTCAAGTTGTTCCTCCTGAGGGGCAGCAACGGCTGACAAGCGGCGATCCTGGCTCAGCTCACGCTGGAACGCTTCTTCCGTGCTAAGCAGCTGCACCGAAAATTCCACCCGGTCGCCCTGAATACGGTAGGCATTGACAGCCGCCACCGATGTCAGGTTGGTAAGCAGGCGCTCCAGGGTAAAGAAATCTTTCGAGGAGTGGATATTCTCAACCACCACCGCCAGTTGGCCACTGGTATCACCGCCCAGTGGTACCGCATATTTGGCCCCCAGAATATCCGCCACGCTGTCAACCATCTGGGCCACAGAGGTCACTGCTTCACCGCTGCTGCGGCCTTCAGACGGTGCTACCTGGTTACGGCCAAGTTGCTCCACGTTGCCAGTATACAGTTGCCAATTAATGGCTAACTGCTCGCCACCTTGCTGACGGGCACGTACGATCAGTACTGCCTGCGGCTGGTAACGCTGGCTGGCTGTCGCAATAGGCTGAACAAAACCGCCCCAGATATCCGGCGTGCTGATCGCCGTCACATCTTCGAAATCACCAATCGGCATCATCACCGGCACCCCGCGGCGCTCAGCATCGTCCTTAATACGATTGGCCAAGTCGTTGTTTGCCTGATCCCAGACAATATTGCGGCTTCGGTTGGCATCTTCCACCAGCCAGACCAAGACATTCGGACGCTTTTCGCTCCAGAACGTCGAATTAGCCTGGGTCAACAATGTACGGATCCGGCTGCGGTCAAAAGTCAGCTGCAGGGTACGTTGGCCATCGAGGTTCGCATAGCTGAACTGGCTGACGTATTGGTTACTGCTCCCTAGTGCCTTGGCAACGACCTCGTTCTCCACGATGTTGCTCTGCCCCGAGACCTTGATCAGTACCTGCTCCAGAGCCTGTCGTCTGGCCGCTTGCTCGGATTGGCGATCCGTATCAGGCAAGGCAACCTGCGCCTGATAAAGGTTGGTCACCGTGGCGGCCTTCAACGGCAGGGCCAGCAGTGCCAAGAAAAGTAATGCAATACGCAACATAAAGTACTCGTTATCACTAAAGTTAATGCCCGATCATAAATTGAACATATCTTACGGAGCAACTGCTTCCCACACAAAAAAATCATTCAATTGTATTTTTCTGTTCCTAACTTTTTATAAGTTTTTGCTATATGACAATAATCATCGTCAATGTTCTGTCAGTTTTCATTATGTACATCACAAAATTATGCTGGGATCCCTTTTTGGCAATTTTTGCCGATTAGCCTTAGGTAAACGGTTGCCTCTGTGCTAATATTCCGCGATTTTTTTTACAGACAGGGTGGAAATCAACCATGATGCAGATATTACAGGGTGCCCAGATGCTTTTCGTTGCATTTGGCGCATTGGTTCTGGTACCGCTTCTTACCGGACTGGATCCCAACGTTGCCCTCTTCGGTGCCGGTATCGGTACTCTCCTCTTCCAAGTCATCACCAAACGCTCCGTCCCTATCTTCCTCGCTTCCTCTTTTGCTTTTATTGCCCCTATTATGTATGGCGTACAAACCTGGGGGATCCCTGCGACCATGGGTGGCCTGATGATGGCCGGTGTGATCTACGTTTGTATGGGCGCAATCATCAAGGTGCGCGGCGTAGCCATTATTCATAAGCTGCTACCACCGGTCGTTGTCGGCCCGGTGATCATGGTGATCGGTCTTGGTCTGGCCCCAGCAGCTGTCAACATGGCACTGGGTAAAACCGGCGACGGTGCGGTGCAGTTGGTCAACGGCGATGCTGCTCTGTGGATTTCAGCCATTTCCCTGCTAGTCACCATCGGCTTCAGTGTTTTTGCCAAGGGCTTTTTCAAGCTGATCCCAATTATGGCAGGTATTGTGGCTGGCTACTCGGTCAGCCTTGGTTTCGGCGTTGTCGATTTCACACCGGTCCAACAGGCAGCTTGGTTGGCACTGCCGAACTTCACTTTCCCAGAGTTCAACATCAACGCCGTGCTATTTATGATCCCGGTGGCCATTGCCCCAGCGGTTGAGCATGTCGGTGATATGCTGGCGATTTCCAACGTAACGGGTAAGGACTACCTGAAGAAACCGGGCCTGCATCGCACCATGGCCGGTGACGGGGTAGCGACAATAGCCGCTTCAATGTTCGGCGCGCCGCCAAACACGACCTACTCTGAAGTAACCGGTGCGGTGATGCTGACCAAGGCCTTCAACCCGGTGATCATGACATGGGCTGCCGTCACCGCTCTGGTACTGGCCTTCGTCGGAAAGCTGGGCGCGATACTGCAGACGATCCCGGTTCCGGTGATGGGCGGTATCATGATCCTGCTGTTCGGCTCGATTGCCACGGTCGGTCTTAACACCCTGATCAAAAACCAGGTCGATCTGCACAAGGCGCGTAACCTAGTGATTGTCGCGGTAACCCTGGTATTCGGTATCGGCGGGATGGCTTTCGGTATCGGCGAATTCAGCCTGCAGGGTGTGAGCCTGTGCGGTATCGTGGCAATTCTGCTGAACCTGATCTTGCCGGATGACCTCGGTGAGAACCACGTGGTCGATAATGCCCAGATGGAAGAAGCTGCTGACAAATAATCGATAAGCCAAGTAACCGGGCCTCAGGGCAAGTATCTAAACCCGGTTATTGATTATATCGAGCCAATAAAAAAGCCGGATAACAATCCGGCTTTTTTGTCTTTCGACGGTATCTTCGAAATTATTTGGTACCGAAGATCTTGTCACCAGCATCACCAAGACCCGGTACGATGTAACCTTTGTCGTTCAGCTTCTCGTCGATAGCCGCGGTGTATAGCTCGACATCCGGATGGGCTTTCTCAAGCGCCGCGATACCCTCAGGTGCCGCAACCAATACCAGTACCTTGAACTGCTTACAGCCTTGCTCTTTCAGCAAATCCAGCGTGGCAATCATCGAGCCGCCAGTTGCCAGCATCGGGTCAACAACCAGGGCAATACGCTCGTCGATGTTTGAGGCTAGCTTGTTGAAGTAAGGCACAGGCTCCAAGGTTTCTTCGTCACGGTAGATACCCACCACACTGATACGGGCGCTTGGCATGTGCTCAAGTACGCCGTCCATCATACCAAGACCAGCACGCAGGATTGGCACAACCGTTACTTTCTTACCTTTGATCTGATCAATTTCAACTGGACCATTCCAGCCTTCAATGGTAACTTTTTCTGTTTCGAAGTCTGAAGTCGCTTCATACGTCAGCAAGCTGCCTACTTCCGTTGCAAGCTCACGGAAACGCTTAGTGCTGATGTCACCTTCGCGCATAAGACCAATCTTATGTTTTACTAGTGGGTGTTTAACCTCAACGACTTTCATCTCTGACTCCTGGCAAATAAATTTCAAAAAATCGCACTATTATACACTAGACCATTTACGCTCTGGTAGGGGTGCAGCGGTTGTTTGCTCAGGAAACACTCAGTGACAAATATTGACGCAAACGTTTTCCTTTCCGCCCTGACTGCTGTTATCATACCCCCGCTTTTTTACTTTAATACGTTGAGGAAACTCCTGTGAGCGGCAATAACTCTTCTCTTAGCTACAAAGATGCTGGTGTTGATATCGATGCAGGTAATGCATTAGTTGATCGTATTAAAGGGGTGGTAAAACGCACCCACCGTCCTGAGGTAATGGGCGGTATTGGCGGTTTCGGCGCTTTGTGCAGCCTGCCGACCAAGTACAAGGAGCCAGTACTGGTATCTGGCACCGACGGTGTGGGAACAAAACTGCGCCTGGCAATGGATCTGAACAAGCACGACACTATCGGTATCGATCTGGTTGCCATGTGTGTAAACGATTTGATTGTACAAGGGGCCGAGCCGCTGTTCTTCCTTGATTACTACGCAACGGGCAAGCTGGACGTAGACACAGCAGCAGACGTGGTAGCAGGGATCGGCGAAGGCTGTATCCAATCTGGCTGTGCACTGATCGGTGGTGAAACGGCGGAAATGCCTGGCATGTACCACGGCGAAGACTACGACGTTGCTGGCTTCTGTGTCGGTGTGGTCGAGAAGGCAGACATCATTGACGGCAGCAAGGTTGAAGAAGGCGATGCCCTGATCGCTGTTGCGTCAAGCGGCCCGCACTCGAATGGTTTCTCGCTGATCCGCAAGATCCTTGAAGTGTCAAAGGCCGATCTGAACCTTGATCTGGAAGGCAAACCGCTTTGCGAGCACCTGCTAGAACCAACCAAAATCTATGTTAAGTCGACCCTGAAAATGATGGAGAGCTGCGACGTTCACGCGATTTCCCACATCACAGGCGGCGGCTTCTGGGAAAACATCCCACGCGTACTGCCAACAGGCACTAAGGCAGTGGTTGACGGTAGCAGCTGGCAGTGGCCAGCCGTGTTCAACTGGCTGCAAGAAGCCGGTAACGTGGACACGTACGAGATGTACCGTACCTTCAACTGTGGTGTTGGTCTAGTGATTGCCCTGCCAAAAGCCCAGGCAGAACAAGCGATCAGCATTCTCAATGCCGAAGGCGAGCAAGCTTGGCTGTTGGGCCACATTGCTAATGCCAACGAAGGCGAAGAGCAGGTGGAGATCCTGTAAGCAATGAAGAATATCGTTGTTCTGCTCTCGGGCAACGGCTCTAACCTTCAAGCGATGATTGATGCCTGCGAGTCAGGCATCATCAAGGACGGCCGTATCAGTGCGGTATTGTCCAACAAGGCCGACGCTTACGGACTAGAGCGTGCCCGCCAAGCTGGCATTGATGCCCTCCACCTGTCGGCAGCCGACTATGCCGACCGTGACGCATTTGACCAGGCCATGGCCGAGCGCATCGACAGCTACCAGCCGGATCTGGTGATCCTGGCCGGCTTCATGCGCATCCTCAGTGGTGACTTTGTCCGCCACTACCAGGGCCGGATGCTCAATGTCCACCCCTCCTTGCTACCGAAATACACCGGCCTCAATACCCACCAGCGGGCTATCGACGCCGGCGATGACGAGCACGGTACCAGTGTCCATTTCGTCACCGAGGAGCTCGATGGCGGTCCGGTGATCCTCCAGGCCAAGGTGCCTATCTTTGCCGGTGACACCGCCGACGAAGTCATGGCGCGCGTGCAGGAGCAAGAACACCGCATCTACCCAATGGTTGCCAACTGGTGCCTGCAGGGCCGGGTGGCGATGGCTGAAGGCAAGGCAGTACTCGATGGCACCCTGTTACCGCTATCGGGCTATGCGGCCGACGAATAAGCCTGCCGGGCTTCTAGCCGGCATAAAAAAACGCGACCGATGGTCGCGTTTTTTATTTATCCTGCGGGATATTACAAGGTTCGATTGAAAACCTGCTCGCCAAAATGGAACACATTAAACTCCCCGACCGCCATCTTGTGCCAACTCTCGTCATTGGTCAGCGGCTGGGTGGCGATAACCGTCACCACATCGTTAGGTGTCGTCTCTTCATGAAAATCAATCGTCACATCCTCATCGATCAAAGACGCCTTGCCAAACGGTGCCCGACGGGTGATCCAATGGAGATTATTAGTACAGTAGGTTAGTACATACTCACCGTTGCTCAGCAGCATGTTGTAGACCCCCAGCTCACGAAGCGTGTCACAACTTTCCGCCAGCAGGCAATATACCGCCTCCCAATCATCCGGCGTATCCGGGAACTTGTCATCCAGCTGTTTGAGCAGCCAGCAGAAAGCGATTTCGCTGTCGGTATCGCCCACCGCCTTGAACCGGCCGGTATCGAGCTGTTCATAACCGGTCAATTGGCCATTGTGGGCAAAGGTCCAGTATTGACACCAGAGCTCCCGGGTAAACGGGTGGGTATTTTCCAGACTCACCCCCCCCCGGTTTGCCTGCCGGATGTGGCTGACCACCGCACAGCTCTTTATCGGGTATTCCTGCACCAACTCTGCAATACGTGATTTGCAGCTCGGGTTCGGATCCTTGAAGGTCCTAAACCCTTTGCCCTCGTAAAAGGTTATGCCCCAGCCGTCGCGGTGCGGGCCGGTATTACCGCCACGCTGCATCAAGCCGGTGAAACTAAAGCATATATCTGTCGGCACATTAGCACTCATGCCAAGTAATTCACACATAGTCCTTTATGCCCTTCCTCTGTTGCACCAGTCATCGAGACTGGATTATTCCGCCATCTCTTTTTCGATAAGCATAATCAAGATGTGAATGATCTTGATATGGACTTCCTGGATACGATCAGCATAGCCGAAGTGCGGCACGCGAATTTCAACATCGGCCAGGCCCGCCATCTTGCCGCCGTCTTTACCTGTCAGGGCGATCACTTTCATCCCCTTGGCCTTGGCTGCCTCAATAGCCTTCAGGATATTACCGGAATTACCCGATGTCGATAGGCCGAACAGGACATCACCTTTTGCGCCGACCGCTTCTAGATAGCGGGAGAATACCGACTCGTAGCCGAAGTCATTGCTGACACAAGACAAATGGCTCGGATCGGAAATCGCAATCCCAGGGTAACCCGGGCGGTTTTCGCGGTAACGCCCTGTTAGCTCTTCGGCAAAATGCATCGCATCACAGTGCGATCCACCGTTACCACAAGACAACACCTTGCCACCTTGCTTAAACGACTCGGCCAGAATTTTGGCAGCTGCTTCGATATCAGCAATATTCTTGTCATCGCTTAAAAAACGGTTGAGGACTTCTGCCGCTTCCGTCAACTCGGCGCGGATGGTGTCTTGATACATAGGACCTTCTCTGTCTTATCAAAAATTATTATCAACTAGCAGTGTACAAAGAAACGCTTGGAAGTGTCGACTCCTTAGATTGAACATTGTGAGTCTTTATCGCCAAATGTTCACGTAATGACTCGGCAGAGCCACAGCAAGCAACATTATCCACGGTTAAAAGACCGGCAGCTGCCAGCTTCTTCTCGATATGCGCAGCCACGCCAAGCAGGTAAACCGGGTAGTCACGGATCCGGTCAATGGCGTTTTCCAGCGCATGAATAGCGGTTATATCAATGGTGGTGACATCACTGAAATCCAACACCACCGCCTGAGTCTCGGGCGCGGTGTAGTCAATCACCGACAGGGCTTTTTCACTGGCGGCAAAAAACAGCGGGCCGTTGATGTCATAGACCACCACATCATCACCGAAATTCTGGTGCGGGTGCCCTCCGGCCACTTTGTCGACCGTGGTCAGCGAGGCGATACGCTGGATAAACAAGACCCCAGCCAGTAGTAAGCCCACCACGACCGCCACCACCATGTCGAAGACGACGGTCAGGGTAAAGCAGGTCAGCAGTACCGCGACATCCCTTCTCGGGGCGACTTTCAGGGTATGGACAAAGTGTGGTGCCTCGGACATGTTCCAGGCCACCATGATCAGCAAGCCCGCCAGTGCACTCATCGGCACATAGGACAGCATCGGTGCCAAGGCAATCATTGCAGCCAATACAAACAGGGAATGGACAATCGCCGACAACGGGGAGAAGGCACCGGCCCGGATATTGGTTGCGGTACGGGCAATAGCAGCCGTCGCCGGGATCCCGCCAAAGAACGGTACCACCATATTTGCCAAGCCCTGGCCGACCAGCTCGGCATTGGGGTTATGCTTAGTGCCCGTCATGCCATCGGCCACAACGGCACACAGCAGGGACTCAATACAACCCAGCATGGCGATAGTAAACGCCGCTGGCAACAGCTCTACCACCAGTGCCCATGAGAAATGGCCGTCCTGCCACGGCATGACGAGCTGCGGCAACACCTGCGGGATCCCCTGGCCAACCAAGTCACCGATCTGGTAGTGGAACTTCTCACCCAGCAGGCCTACATGCCCGCCGCTGCCGTGATTGACCAGCAGCGCCAACAAAGTACCGGCCAATAGCGCCACGACATGGGCCGGGACCTTGGTTTTCAGCTTGGCCCAGAGAATAAAAGCCGCGATAGTCACGACCCCGATCAGGGCATCGGCCATATTCAGGGTCGGCATCGCGCTGGCATAGGCCACCACTTTTTCTGGAAAGTGGATCGGGTTGCTAGCAACACTCAGCCCCAGCAGATCTTTGAGTTGTAAGAAGGCGATCGTCAAACCGATACCTGCAGTAAAGCCGGTTGTCACCGGATACGGGACATAGGCCACCAACTGGCCTAAACGTAATATCCCCATCAGCAGCAAGATCACCCCGGACATCATGGTTGCCAGCATCAAGCCGGACAGCCCATATTGCTGGGTGATAGGTAACAGGATCACCACAAACGCGGCTGTCGGCCCGGTAATATTAAAGCGTGAGCCCCCCAGCAGCGCCGCCAGCAAACCGGCCACAATCACCGTGTACAACCCATGCTGGGGCGGCACCCCGACAGCAATCGCCAAGGCCATCCCCAGAGGGATCGCGACTACACCGACGGTAACACCGGAAACAATATCGGACCGCAGCGACGAAAGTGAAAAGCCTTCACGCCAGGCCTGTTTAAACGCATCAAATAGCAACACGGTAAACCCCTTGCAAGCCAAACAGCAACGACAAAAGCCAAACACGCTTGTTACCGTTTGGTGAAAAGAAAGAAAAGGTAGCTGTCATCCCGAGAATGGGATCCGGCGGGCAACTGTCAGTCGGAGTCCGGGAAAGGCAACAATCTGGAAAGGCCACTTTGCGCAGCCTCGTTCACTCCCTGAAAAATCATGAAAATGCGGCTTCGATGCCGTAGTCCTGATAATACGTGAACTATGTCACGGGATCTTAATTGTATGAGGAATTAACGCAAGTAGTTTTTTCCTTCACGCTGATCTCGATCAATCCCTTATTTTACAAGCAGTGACAAGACATCTTTACGTAACTGCCCCCTTTCAGAACGGAAAATTATTTTACATTTCCTTAAAAACAACATTACACTTATCACAAGTGGTTAGACCTCTTACCTTGCATAAAATGTACCTAAATTATAAAAAGCAACGCCCCTATAAGGAGATTGAACATGGTTACACTTGTGTACCTACTCGGGCTGATTGGTATAACCGGTGTGCTGGCTTACCACCGGGCAAACCTTCGCACCTTCACCCTGGCTATTGCCGCTGCACTGGCCGTGGGCACCTTACTTGATATTACCGGCCAGTTCAGCTGGTTGGCTTTCCTTGTCATTGCTATCCCGCTCAACATCACTTCCCTACGCCGCTCGCTGCTGAGCCGCCGCGCGCTCGGCGCCTTCAAGAAAGTGATGCCTGAAATGTCACGGACCGAGAAAGAAGCCATCGACGCCGGTACGGTATGGTGGGAAGCCGACTTGTTCCGTGGAGCCCCAGACTGGAACAAGCTGCACGATATCCCGGCCCCGCGACTGAGCCCTGAGGAAAAAGCCTTTCTCGATGGTCCGGTCAATGAAGTTTGTCGCATGGTCAATGATTTCCAGGTCACCCACGAGCTGGCCGATCTGCCACCTGAAGTTTGGCAGTACCTGAAAGACCACAAGTTCTTCGCGATGATCATTAAGAAAGAATACGGCGGCCTTGAGTTTTCGGCTTACGCCCAGTCACTGGTGCTGCAGAAGCTGACCGGGGTTTCTGGCGTACTTTCCTCTACGGTTGGCGTCCCAAATTCACTCGGTCCGGGCGAGCTGTTGCAGCACTACGGCACCAAAGAACAAAAAGATCATTACCTCCCCCGCCTTGCCGAAGGCAAGGAAATTCCCTGTTTTGCCCTGACCAGCCCAGAAGCGGGCTCCGACGCAGGCTCTATCCCGGACTTCGGTATCGTCAAGAAAGGCATCTGGCAGGGAGAAGAAGTCCTCGGGATGGAACTGACCTGGAACAAGCGCTATATCACCTTGGCACCGGTCGCAACCGTACTCGGCTTGGCCTTTAAACTGTTTGACCCCGACCACCTGCTCGGCGACGAGGAAGAGCTGGGCATTACCTGTGCCCTGATCCCAACCGAGGTTGACGGCGTGGAAATCGGCCGCCGCCACTTCCCGCTCAATGTCCCGTTCCAGAACGGTCCAACCCAGGGGGAAAAAGTCTTCGTTCCTATCGAGTTCATCATTGGTGGCCAGGAGATGGCCGGCCAAGGCTGGCGTATGCTGGTGGAATGCCTGTCGGTCGGCCGCGGCATCACACTGCCATCCAACTCAACCGGAGGGTTGAAGTCCGCAGCCATGGCGACCGGCGCCTACGCCCGAATCCGTCGCCAGTTCAAACTGCCTATCGGCAAGATGGAAGGGATCGAGGAGCCGTTGGCCCGACTCACGGGTAATGCCTATGTCATGGATGCGGCCAGTAACCTGACGGTGACTGGTATCGACCTTGGCGAAAAACCATCGGTGATCTCAGCGATTGTAAAATATCACTGCACCCACCGAGGCCAGCGCAGTGTCATTGATGCGATGGACATTGTTGGTGGTAAAGGGATCTGCATGGGGCCTAGCAACTTCCTGGCCCGTGGTTACCAGGGAGCACCGATTGCGGTCACCGTTGAGGGAGCCAATATCCTGACTCGCTCGATGATCATCTTTGGCCAGGGAGCAATCCGCTGCCATCCCTATGTGCTCAACGAAATCAATGCCGCTTACGACGAAGACGCCGACAAAGCGCTGCGCGACTTTGACCAATCCCTGTTCGGCCATGTTGGCTTTGTGATCAGCAATATGGTTCGCTCGTTCTGGTTCGGCCTGACCGACGGCCGAGCTTCATCCGCACCGAGGAAAGATCAAACCACGCGCTACTACCAGCAACTCAACCGCTACAGCGCCAACCTGGCCCTACTGGCAGATATTTCGATGGCAGTGCTGGGCGGCTCACTCAAGCGCAAAGAACGCCTGTCGGCCCGCCTGGGTGATGTGTTAAGCCAACTATACCTGGCCTCGGCCACATTGAAGCGCTTTACCGACGAAGGCGCCAAGGCGGAAGATCTGCCTTTGGTTCACTGGGGATTACAAGATGCCCTCTACCAGACTCAGGAAGCTCTGGACGAGTTCCTGCGCAACTTCCCGAACCGCCCAATTGCCGCACTGCTCCGTACCTTGGTATTCCCTCTGGGACTGAGCCGAGTACGCCCGTCGGATAGGCTAGATCACAAAGTTGCACGGATCATCCAGACCCCGAGCGAAACCCGCAGCCGCATCGGCCGCAACCAGTACCTTGAAGCAACCGCCAACAATGCCGTGGGAATGATTGAAGAAACACTACTTGATATCCTTGCCGCCGAGCCAATCTACGACCGTATCTGCAAAGCCGCAGGCAAGAAGATGCCGTTCATGCAACTTGATAAAGTGGCGGAAAAAGGGCTAGAGCTCAATGTGATTAACCCTGAAGAAGCCGAGCTGCTACGCCGTGCCGAAGAGGGCCGACTGCGTACCATCAATGTCGATGACTTTGACCCGCAAGAGCTGGCAGCCAAGCCCTACCAACCGACACCAAAGGAAATAGCGGCCTAAGCGACCAACCCCAACGATGACAAAGGGAAGCCTCGGCTTCCCTTTTTGCTATCTCGTAACGAACGTTCTCATATCAACTTTCCGGTACACTGAGTTCGGCGCTTTCTATCGTTTTTTTCACTTTGCGCTTGCGCCACAGTACGACACCGACAACCACCAGCACAATCACCAACACATTGGCCAGCGCGATAATTTTCATGGCCTTGGTACGGGCAGCTTGCCGCTCGGCAGCCAACCGTTCTAACTCTGCCTGCCGCTCCTTGGCTTCCTGCTGCTCGCGAAATGCAGCCAGGTTGCGATCGAGCTGGAGCTCGGCCTGAATGGCAAAGTGGCTGTCGGGAAGCTGGAAAATCAGCTCACGGTTGCTGAAACGGTCGGTAGCATAGAGCCAGCCCGACCAGGTGTAACGTCCGGCCAGCTTACCGTTAGGCAGCCACACCGTCAGCATTTCTTCATCCGGCAAGGCAGCTTGCTGACTGATCGTCGTCTCCCCTTCGAAGCTCACCTGCTCAATATGAGCGGCCAAGGAGCCCGCCTTCAAGGCGCCCTCCTCCCCAGCGACCACCACCTGATGGGCCTCAGACTGTCCCCGGCCTTGAATAAAGCTTGCCGAAATCGGCGGCGGGTAGACCAGTACCTCCTGCTCGACTGTACGGAGAAAAATACCATTGCCGGAACTGACCTTGACCGTATACTTACCCGGTTGAAGCTCCACCGGCAGGGCGACCGTAAAGACCCCATCACCGGCCACCTCATCGAAACCCAGGCCGTCATCGGCAAAGGTGCCCATCGGGATCGGCATCGGTAATGCCTCTTTGGGAAGCCCGTCGAGATTTTCGATATACTCGTAGAAGACCACCGTTAGATTGATACGGTCAAGGAAGTCGCGAAGCTGAAGCGGTTTGCCGTTTTGGGTCAGGCGGGCAGAAAACTTGATGGTTTCAGATTGGTAAAGGCGGGCCGGTAACTTGTCAACCTCCAACTTGAGATCAGACAAGACCACAATTTGGTTTTTCGGGCTGACCTTGCCCACCGCTTGCCATGGCCCTGCCATCGGGTTCTCAATGGAAATAATGTCCATCCCCGGGGCTTCGTACCAAGAAACGTTATCGGGATGACGCCAGGCATAATATTTCTGGCCGTCAGGGCGAACTAACACCACAGCGTTACTTTTCTGATCACGCTTGACCATAAAAGAGACCTGCTGCACCGTCGGGTCAACCCGGAAGCGATTATCCAACCAAGACATTACCGTGCTGTCATCGGCCCACAATAATTGTGGCCATAACAACAGCAGCGGCCATAACAACAGCAGCAACCCTAATCGCTTCATCATACCCTTATTGACGCCACATCACGTCACCCTTCTTGTCGATAATGTCCAAGCGCGCTTCATGCGCTTGTATTTCATCGGCAGAAGCCCGGATAACCTTTAGCGCTTTTCGCCCTGATGCCAGACGGCGGATCGCATTTTCTGCACCGGTATCACTCTCTTCGCTGCCGCTGCTAAGGGCCAGAGACGTCTGGCCACCGGTCATCATCAGATAGACATCGGCCAGGATCTCGGCATCGAGCAATGCCCCGTGGAGGGTACGGTGCGAGTTATCAATCCCGTAACGGGAACAGAGCACGTCAAGGTTGTTCCTTTTCCCCGGGAACAGCCGCTTGGCCATCTCAAGGGTATCGGTCACCTTGCAGAAATCTGTCGTCTTGCCTATCGACGGATCGAGCTTGCGAAACTCGTAATCCATAAAGCCGATATCGAAGGGCGCGTTGTGAGCGACCAGCTCTGCACCGCGGATAAAATCCATAAACTCCTGGTGGACGTCGCCGTAAGTCGGCTTGTCAACCAGAAACTCATCGGTAATACCGTGGACGTCAATCGCCTCGGCATCGATTTCACGGTCCGGCTTGATATACACATGGAAGGTGTTGCCCGTCAGCTTGCGGTTGATAATTTCCACCGCGCCGATCTCGACAATGCAGTGTCCTTCATAGTGAGGGCCGGTCATATTCATACCGGTTGTTTCAGTATCGAATACGATTATGCGTTCATTAGTGGCGTTCATAGTAGCGATTGTGTCAGACTAAAGTTTTTAACTAAGACGAATACTACCAAATATGACGAAGCAGGTAGAAATTTTCACGGACGGTTCTTGTCTCGGCAACCCGGGACCTGGGGGCTATGGTACCGTATTGCGCTATAAACAGCATGAAAAAGAGCTCAGCGAAGGCTTTTTCATGACCACCAACAATCGCATGGAATTGTTGGCCGCGATTGTTGGCCTGGCCAGTTTGAAAGAGCCGTGCCAGGTCGAGCTGACAACTGATAGCCAATATGTCCGCCAAGGCATCACCCAGTGGATCCACAACTGGAAAAAGCGCGGCTGGAAAACCGCCGACAAGAAACCGGTCAAAAATGCAGATTTATGGCAGCGCCTCGATAACGAAACCCAACGCCACCAAGTCAACTGGCACTGGGTAAAAGGCCATGCCGGCCACCCGGAAAATGAACGCTGTGATGAGTTGGCTCGTAGCGCAGCAGAATCACCTACCCAAGATGATACCGGCTACCAGGCGAGCTAAAGCTAGCATTTCTGCTTACGGGAAGCCTTGGTGCGGCAGTTCATCCCCAGCGGAGCCAGCTGTCGCCTTAGCTTCCACGTCGGTTTGATCGGCTTCAGGGGCACGGTGCGTTTTCTCGCCACGATCAAATACATACTGCCGACCGACGATAAGCTATCCGATACCATACCTTCCACCCAGGCAGAGCAGGCCTGATGACGGGTGGCGGGCAGGATCGCAAAGTTCTCGTGGAACACGACCTCGTAGTTCAGCACCCCTAGCCAGTCTTTTACCCGCATCGGCATGAACATCCGGCCTTTCCACGGAAAGCGCTTGTGATTCCAAGGCAGAATTCCCCGTAGTCCCAAAGCACTCACCGGGTTATTCCCGCTGATCAGGATATAGCCATCATCGACAATCACCCGGTCAACCTCCCTGAGCAGCCGGTGTGGATCGCTGCAGTAATCCAGCTGATGGGCGACGACACAGGCGTCAAAGGCTTTCTCGACAAACGGCAAAGCGAAAGGGTCAGCAACCACATTATGCAGAGGGTTGAACTTATCAATGCAAATCTGATGCTGGATGTTACAATGGCCACTGGCCAATTCGCAGCTTAGCCCACCCAGCTTTAGCATATGGTAGCCGAAAAGTTTGGGCCACCACTCATCAAGCTGGGCCTGCAGTAGCTCTGCTGCCCATTCACCATTGACCACTTGTGACCAGGTGTGTGGTGGTTCGATATGTTTTAATATGCGGGCTGGCTTCATAGCAATTCCATACTAAGTCGATGCTCAATAGCAAAAAAAAGCCGGAGAAACAACGATGCTGACCATTAAAAGCATACCTGCATTCAATGACAATTACATCTGGCTGATTCACAGTCCGGATAACCACTGTGTGGTGGTTGATCCCGGTGATGCCACTCCAGTACTTGAGTTCTTGGAAAGAGAGGCGCTGGAGCTTGATGCCATCCTGATCACCCACCACCACCATGACCATATAGGCGGGATCAGCGAGCTAAAGCGCCGCTACCCCAACATCCATATCGTCGCTCCTTCTGCCGAGCCTATCCCGGGCGTGTCGCAATCGGTCGATGATGGCGATCAGGTCGAAATTTTCGGTGAGCGCTTCATGGTCCTAGGCGTGCCGGGCCATACTGCCGGCCATATCGCTTACGTCGGCGACGGCAAGCTATTTTGCGGCGACACCCTGTTTTCTGCTGGCTGTGGCCGTTTGTTCGAAGGCACCGCCGCACAGATGTATGCCTCGCTGCAAAAGCTCAGTGCCCTCCCCGATGAAACCGAGGTGTACTGCGCCCACGAATACACCAGCAGTAATCTCGCCTTTGCCCTAGTCGCCGAGCAAGACAACCCACACCTGCAGCGCTACCGCGAAGAAGTCAGCCGGATGAGGGCACAGGGGATCAGCACGATTCCAAGCACTCTGAAACAAGAAAAATTAATCAATCCATTCCTACGCTGTGACCAGCCTAGCATAAAAAAATCGGTTGCAAATAAAGCAGTTAACGAAAGTGACGTCGAGACTTTCGCAGCCCTGCGCCGTTGGAAAGACGAATTTTGACCTAGGTCACTTGTAACCAAGGTGGTTGGACAAGTATTATCATCCACTATTTTGGCTATAGGCTGGACACATGAAAACCCGATTTTTTTTGGCGAGTGCGCTACTTCTGGCTGGTTGCCAAATTACAAATACGACAAATACAGTAGAAGAAAAAACAAACACAACCAATAACGATCCTGCGGCCCAAGTTGCTCCGACGGCAACAACAAAAACACCAACACCTGAGCCGCAGGTTGTTGTTCCTAAAAAAATTCCAACCCCACAGGAGCAACAAGATGTGTGGCAACGCATCAGCATGCAGCTGAGAGCGGACATTCCCAATGACCAGCGCGTCATTCACTACCGTGACTGGTATCTCCGTCACCCAAGCCACCTCAACACCGTTGCCCAGCGAGCCGAACCTTTCCTCTATATGATCACCGAGGAAATCGAAAAACGCGATTTGCCCCTTGAGCTCGCGCTGCTGCCGATTGTCGAAAGCTCTTTCGACCAGTTCGCCTATTCTCATGGCCGCGCGGCAGGGCTTTGGCAGATCACCGCCCCAACCGGCCGCAGCTTCGGCCTTGAGCAAAACTGGTGGTATGACGGCCGCCGGGATGTGGTGGAATCCACCCGTGCCGCACTGGATCTACTCGAATATCTCAACCGCAAGTTTGACGGTAACTGGCTGCATGCCCTTGCCGCCTACAACACCGGAGAAGGCCGGGTGTTCCGAGCGATCCGCAATAACAAAGCCGCCGGCAAACCAACTGATTTCTGGTCTCTCGATCTACCGCGCGAAACCAGTGACTATGTCCCTAAGCTACTTGCCGTCTCGGACGTGATCCAGAACCGCGACAAGTACGGTATCAGTATCCCAGCGATCGACAACAAACCTGCGGTAAAACTGGTCAAGCCTAAAACCCAGATGGATTTAGCAATGGCAGCCAAATTTGCCAATGTTTCGCTCGACGAAATTCAGCGCCTGAACCCTGGTTACAACCGCTGGGCAACGGCACCGGATGGCCCGAGCCATCTGCTGCTGCCGATCAACAAGGTCGACAAATTCAATGCCGCCTTTGATGAAAATGGCCGCCGTGGCATGAAAGTGATCCGCTATGAGGTCAAGCCAGGCGATACCCTGAGTGTACTAGCCCGCCAGCATAAGACCACGACCAAGCAGATCCAACGTGCCAACAATATGAGCGGCACCAATATCCGCGTCGGTCGCCATATTCTGATCCCTGTGGCAATGCAAGACGGTGAGACGGTTGCGGCTCGAATGGCCAACAACACTCAGCAAAGTCACGGCAGTGGCTACCGCACCTCCTATACTGTCCAGTCCGGCGATAGCCTTTGGACTATAGCCCGCCAGCAGAAAGTCACCATCGACCAAATCACTCGGTGGAACGGGATCAGCAAGAATGCCCCTCTTCGTGTTGGCCAAAAGCTGACACTATGGAAAAGCAGTGAAACGGGCGGCGTGATCCGCACGGTTTACTACAAGGTTCGTTCTGGCGACAACCTAAGCACTATTGCCCAGCGCTACCAGGTCAAAGTCTCCGATGTGGTGAAATGGAACCAGATCAGCGGTCAAAAGTACCTCAAGCCAGGACAGCAATTAAAACTTTATGTTGATGTTACCAAGGTAAGTGTATGACGCCTTCCAAAAACCCGTTTGTTGCGGTTCTCGATACTTTCCGCTCCCCCATTGACTGTTTTGCAGCCGTCCACGAACGCCCAAAGTGGGCGTTCGTGCCCTACCTGCTGATCATTATCGGTCCGTTCTTCTTTTGGGGCGGTTACTTCAACCACGTCGATATGGACTGGTTACAGCAGACACTGATGATGCAACTGCCCAATGTTGAACAGCAAGTGCAGGAAGCTTGGCTAACCAAGGAGGTCTTGTTAGCCGGTGAGGTATTCAGTGATTTCTTTGGCCGAACAGCCGCGATTTTCGTATTGGCGCTCTGGCTTAACCTGGCCACCAAGAGCAACAGCTACAAGCACAGTTTCGGCAAATGGCTGGCAGCCGCGTGTTTTATCATGCTACCGGCTATCATCGGTGACTTCGCCAGCTACCTCAATGCGGTCTTCAACACCAGCAACTTCTTGCCTAATGCTGCTGATCTCAACAGCCTCAATGGCTTCCTGAAGCTGCCACTGAACCACCCGTGGTCGGCATTTGCCACCACTGCACCGCTGCTGGCGCCATGGTATATCGCCCTGAGCTATGCCGCCGTCGCGGCATGGACAGACTATGACAGAGCCAAATGTATCATTGTCGCCGCCTTACCGTGGCTGCTGACCTTGATCGTCTGGCCGATAATGATTATTGCAGCATAAAGTTGGCAATGATCGGATTATGATCGGAGGCATCGGTAGTCGGTGCCTCCGCACTTATCAACTCTAGCCCTCGGTAATACAGGTGATCGAGCGGCTTGCCGAAAATTTTCACCCGTTGGTCACGGCGCAAAACCGCATCTTCCAAACCCAAGCTGCGGGCAAACTCATCCACGACATCCAACCTCGCTTGGCGCCATGTATTGAAATCACCGGCCAAGATCACCGGGCCGATATGCTTGTCCAGCACACGTTTCAACGTGTGGAACTGCTCTTTGTACTCTTCCAGTCCCAACGCAAAGTTCACCCCGTGCAGGTTAACCACTGCCAGCGTCTGGCCATTTGACAGGTTGAACTCGGAGAGCAGGGCAGATTTAGGCAAGCGCAACCAGGGTTCCATCGCCAGGTAGGCACAGGTTGTCTTGGCATTGACCGAGGACAAGTTCATAACCCCAGCAGGCGTATTCAAGAACTTGAAAGCATTGGCCATTCTTACCTTCCACCGAGTATCATCCAAATAATCTTTCAGCTCGGCGGTCAGGCTGGCTTCCTGCAGAAGAACAAGCCCGCTGTCATGAGTAATTTTCTCAAGCTCGGAGCGCCAGTTTTCTTTCTGCTGCTTGTAGATATTCCACACCGATACCGAAAACGATCCGTCCTGATCCAACGGCAAGGCTACATCGCTTTTAATACAGTTGAACGAGAACTGCGGTGCCAACACATTGGCACTGACCTCAGGCACTTCAGACACATCAAACGACCAGTTCAGTGCACCTGTGCTGATCCCCAACGCTCCTGCGACAACCCCCAATCCTGCTACAACCTTGGTATAACGCGACATCAAACTTACCTAACCGACGACTCTTACTAAGCAGCTATGTACCAACCGCTATGAATTTACAGACTCTGTTAACTGCCTGGTACAGCAATAAGGAAAGCGGCCGACTGGCCGCTTTGAGTACTAGTAATGACTGCCATTGTCATAATATGCTGACGGTGTCAGCGCAGTGAATATCACCGCAACATCCTGCTCTGGCTCTTCAAGTTCAGCGCGAATTGCCTCAGTGATAATCTGCGCCACTTTGTCTTGCACATCCTGACCACGGTCAAACCACAGCACCTCCACAAACGGGTAGGCGTCAGATACTTCACCATCAAAAATAAAAGTCGTTGAAATATGCTCGAGGGTAAAATCCTCTCGGGGACAAACCATTAGCGGCTCCAAATCATCAACCAGCTTGGTCGACAGCGCCTTCACATGATCAAATTCAACAGCTCGGAAACGCAGATGCGGCATGATGACTCCAATTTTGCTCAACCTGAAAAAGCCACAAGATACCATCTAACACATCTTTTTCGCAGCAATTTTTGTCAATTTCGAGTCAAACCCTACTTAGGGTCACCTCATTTCAGATCGTTGCACATTTGAAATAGAGTGATATTTTGCTATTATCCCCACAAAATAAAACATCGCTCAATTACTTAAAGACAGCAAACCTATGCTCAAAAAAATACTTCCCCTTCTGGCACTCAGCCTTATCGTAACCACGCAGGCCCATGCGGCAAGCAACAGTAATGACCAGCGTATCAGAGAGCTGGAATACCAAATCCGTTTGCTGACCCAAAGAGTGGATAGCCTGGAAAGGGAGCTGGAGCGAAAACACGATTACGAACGCCATGATCAAATGTACCAATGCCAAATGAGTGTCTTTGGCAGCCAATACAAGGGGCGCTCATCCAGCCGCGGCAAGGCGATCACCAAGGTGGTCAATCAGTGCATCAGCGATCACGATGAAATGTTCTGCCGCCCTGATGCGGTGCGCTGCAAGACTTTCTGATAGACAATACGCCCTCAACTGAGGGTGTTTTTTTAAATAAGCGACAGACGCAAAAAAGCCCCAGCATTTCTGCTAGAGCCTTGAAGGTGGCAGAGGGGACTGGGCCAGCATCCCGGAGATTCGAAAGCTTCGCCCCAACACGCGCTATTTTGGTATTAGGGGAATCCGCTGCTCTGCCAATTGGAGCTACAAATGAAAAAGGCTCCAACATTTCTGCTAGAGCCTTGAAGGTGGCAGGGGTAGAGAGATTCGAACTCCCAACACGCGGATTTGGAATCCGCTGCTCTGCCAATTGGAGCTATACCCCTGTTGTTCGTGTTTAATGAGACGACTCTCAAATAAGTGGCGGAGCGGACGGGACTCGAACCCGCGACCCCCGGCGTGACAGGCCGGTATTCTAACCAACTGAACTACCGCTCCGCAGCGTATCTATTCAGCATTTTGCAATTTGGCACTTAGCAATGTCCTACTCTCACATGGGGAGGCCCCACACTACCATCGGCGCTACAACGTTTCACTTCTGAGTTCGGCATGGGATCAGGTGGGACCGCTGTGCTATGGTCGCTAAGTAAATCTGTTACTGTTCATGTCAGTGACATAAATAAAAATTCAAGCCTGGCGATGTCCTACTCTCACATGGGGAGGCCCCACACTACCATCGGCGCTACTGCGTTTCACTACTGAGTTCGGCATGGGATCAGGTGGGTCCACAGCGCTATGGTCGCCAAGCAAAATTCTTACAATCTTGAAAGCTGATGTTCTCGACACTCATCCAAGTGTTCGTGGAGTCCGTTAAAACCCCTTGGGTGTTGTATGGTTAAGCCTCACGGGCAATTAGTACAGGTTAGCTCAACGCCTCACAACGCTTACACACCCTGCCTATCTACGTCGTAGTCTCCAACAACCCTTCAGGAACCTTATAGGTTCAGGGATGACTCATCTTGAGGCTCGCTTCCCGCTTAGATGCTTTCAGCGGTTATCGATTCCGAACTTAGCTACCGGGCAATGCGTCTGGCGACACAACCCGAACACCAGAGGTTCGTCCACTCCGGTCCTCTCGTACTAGGAGCAGCCCCTCTCAATCATCCAACGCCCACGGCAGATAGGGACCGAACTGTCTCACGACGTTCTAAACCCAGCTCGCGTACCACTTTAAATGGCGAACAGCCATACCCTTGGGACCGACTTCAGCCCCAGGATGTGATGAGCCGACATCGAGGTGCCAAACACCGCCGTCGATATGAACTCTTGGGCGGTATCAGCCTGTTATCCCCGGAGTACCTTTTTATCCGTTGAGCGATGGCCCTTCCATACAGAACCACCGGATCACTATGACCTGCTTTCGCACCTGCTCGAACCGTCATTCTCGCAGTCAAGCGGGCTTATGCCATTGCACTAACCTCACGATGTCCGACCGTGATTAGCCCACCTTTGTGCTCCTCCGTTACGCTTTGGGAGGAGACCGCCCCAGTCAAACTACCCACCAGGCACTGTCCGCACCCCGGATAACGGGGCGACGTTAGAACATCAACACTACAAGGGTGGTATTTCAAGGACGGCTCCACGCAATCTAGCGACTGCGCTTCAAAGCCTCCCACCTATCCTACACATGTAGGGTCAATGTTCAGTGCCAAGCTGTAGTAAAGGTTCACGGGGTCTTTCCGTCTAGCCGCGGGTACGCAGCATCTTCACTGCGATTTCAATTTCACTGAGTCTCGGGTGGAGACAGCGTGGCCATCATTACGCCATTCGTGCAGGTCGGAACTTACCCGACAAGGAATTTCGCTACCTTAGGACCGTTATAGTTACGGCCGCCGTTTACCGGGGCTTCGATCAAGAGCTTCGACCGAAGTCTAACCCCATCAATTAACCTTCCGGCACCGGGCAGGCGTCACACCGTATACGTCATCTTTCGATTTTGCACAGTGCTGTGTTTTTAATAAACAGTTGCAGCCACCTGGTATCTGCGACTGCCAGCAGCTCCAAGAGCAAGTCTCTTCACCGCCGGCAGCGTACCTTCTCCCGAAGTTACGGTACCATTTTGCCTAGTTCCTTCACCCGAGTTCTCTCAAGCGCCTTGGTATTCTCTACCCGACCACCTGTGTCGGTTTGGGGTACGATTCCTTACTATCTGAAGCTTAGAGGCTTTTCCCGGAAGCATGGCATCAATGACTTCAGCACCGTAGTGCCTCGACATCGGGTCTCAGCCTAGTGTAATCCCGGATTTGCCTAAGATTACAGCCTACACCCTTGAACCTGGACAACCGTCGCCAGGCCCACCTAGCCTTCTCCGTCCCCCCATCGCAATAGTAAGAAGTACGGGAATATTAACCCGTTTCCCATCGACTACGCCTTTCGGCCTCGCCTTAGGGGTCGACTCACCCTGCCCCGATTAACGTTGGACAGGAACCCTTGGTCTTCCGGCGAGGGAGTTTTTCACTCCCTTTATCGTTACTCATGTCAGCATTCGCACTTCTGATACGTCCAGCACACCTTACGATGCACCTTCAACCGCTTACAGAACGCTCCCCTACCCAATACATATAAATGCATTGCCGCAGCTTCGGTGTATAGCTTAGCCCCGTTAAATCTTCCGCGCAGGCCGACTCGACCAGTGAGCTATTACGCTTTCTTTAAATGATGGCTGCTTCTAAGCCAACATCCTGGCTGTCTGAGCCTTCCCACATCGTTTCCCACTTAGCTATAACTTTGGGACCTTAGCTGGCGGTCTGGGTTGTTTCCCTCTCCACGACGGACGTTAGCACCCGCCGTGTGTCTCCCGGATAGTACTTACTGGTATTCGGAGTTTGCAAAGGGTTGGTAAGTCGGGATGACCCCCTAGCCTTAACAGTGCTCTACCCCCAGTAGTATTCGTCCGAGGCGCTACCTAAATAGCTTTCGGGGAGAACCAGCTATCTCCAGGTTTGATTGGCCTTTCACCCCTAGCCACAAGTCATCCGCTAATTTTTCAACATTAGTCGGTTCGGTCCTCCAGTAAGTGTTACCTCACCTTCAACCTGCCCATGGCTAGATCACCTGGTTTCGGGTCTAATCCTAGCAACTGTACGCCCAGTTAAGACTCGGTTTCCCTACGGCTCCCCTAATCGGTTAACCTTGCTACTAAAATTAAGTCGCTGACCCATTATACAAAAGGTACGCAGTCACCCCGAAGGGCTCCTACTGCTTGTACGTACACGGTTTCAGGTTCTATTTCACTCCCCTCACAGGGGTTCTTTTTCGCCTTTCCCTCACGGTACTGGTTCACTATCGGTCAGTCAGGAGTATTTAGCCTTGGAGGATGGTCCCCCCATGTTCAGACAGGATATCACGTGTCCCGTCCTACTCGATTTCACTCGCAATGCGCTACCGGTTACGGGGCTATCACCCTGTATCGCTGTGCTTTCCAGCACATTCACCTGACGCAAAACTAGCTTAAGGGCTAATCCGGGTTCGCTCGCCGCTACTGCCGGAATCTCGGTTGATTTCTCTTCCTCGGGGTACTTAGATGTTTCAGTTCCCCCGGTTCGCCTCAGCAAGCTATGTATTCACTTACTGATAACTGCTTATGCAGCTGGGTTTCCCCATTCGGAAATCCAAGAGTATAGTGATTCTTACCATCTTCTCTTGGCTTATCGCAGGTTAGCACGTCCTTCATCGCCTCTGACTGCCCAGGCATCCACCGTGTACGCTTAGTCACTTAACCATACAACCCCAAGGGGTCTGTTCGTATGGCTCAACAACCAAGGTTGTTCATCTGAGTATGATGAACTGTGTTTCGCCGGACTCTTACACAAGACACTTGAATGTGTGTTGCTTGAGAACTCGTTCCTACTTATTAAGTAGAAACTATTAGTATTGAATTCAAAGAATTCAATTTACTAGTCAGCTTTCCAGATTGTTAAAGAGCATAACGCAAAAGCGTTAATCAATAACTGACGTTATTCATTAGCACTTTTGCTATTTCTAAAACCATTTCACCAAGCAATCTGTGTGGACACTGCATAAAACGCAGTCATATCGTTAAGGAGGTGATCCAGCCCCAGGTTCCCCTAGGGCTACCTTGTTACGACTTCACCCCAGTCATGAACCACACCGTGGTAAACGCCCTCCCGAAGGTTAAGCTATCTACTTCTGGTGCAGCCCACTCCCATGGTGTGACGGGCGGTGTGTACAAGGCCCGGGAACGTATTCACCGTGGCATTCTGATCCACGATTACTAGCGATTCCGACTTCATGGAGTCGAGTTGCAGACTCCAATCCGGACTACGACGTACTTTCTGGGATTCGCTCACCATCGCTGGTTGGCAGCCCTCTGTATACGCCATTGTAGCACGTGTGTAGCCCTACTCGTAAGGGCCATGATGACTTGACGTCGTCCCCAAAAAAAACCTTCCTCCGGTTTATCACCGGCAGTCTCCCTGGAGTTCCCACCCGAAGTGCTGGCAAACAAGGATAAGGGTTGCGCTCGTTGCGGGACTTAACCCAACATTTCACAACACGAGCTGACGACAGCCATGCAGCACCTGTCTCAGCGTTCCCGAAGGCACTCCTCTATCTCTAAAGGATTCGCTGGATGTCAAGAGTAGGTAAGGTTCTTCGCGTTGCATCGAATTAAACCACATGCTCCACCGCTTGTGCGGGCCCCCGTCAATTCATTTGAGTTTTAATCTTGCGACCGTACTCCCCAGGCGGTCTACTTAACGCGTTAGCTCCGAAAGCCAGTGTTCAAGACACCAACCTCCAAGTAGACATCGTTTACGGCGTGGACTACCAGGGTATCTAATCCTGTTTGCTCCCCACGCTTTCGCATCTGAGCGTCAGTCTTTGTCCAGGGGGCCGCCTTCGCCACCGGTATTCCTTCAGATCTCTACGCATTTCACCGCTACACCTGAAATTCTACCCCCCTCTACAAGACTCTAGCCTGCCAGTTCCAAATGCTATTCCGAGGTTGAGCCCCGGGCTTTCACATCTGGCTTAACAAGCCGCCTGCATGCGCTTTACGCCCAGTAATTCCGATTAACGCTCGCACCCTCCGTATTACCGCGGCTGCTGGCACGGAGTTAGCCGGTGCTTCTTCTGTCGCTAACGTCAAACACATGCGCTATTAACGCATATGCCTTCCTCACGACTGAAAGTGCTTACAACCGAAGGCCTTCTTCACACACGCGGCATGGCTGCATCAGGGTTTCCCCCATTGTGCAATATTCCCCACTGCTGCCTCCCGTAGGAGTCTGGACCGTGTCTCAGTTCCAGTGTGGCTGATCATCCTCTCAGACCAGCTAGAGATCGTCGCCTTGGTGAGCTCTTACCTCACCAACTAGCTAATCTCACCTGGGCTAATCCTGACGCGAGAGGCCCGAAGGTCCCCCTCTTTGCTCCGAAGAGATTATGCGGTATTAGCCATCGTTTCCAATGGTTATCCCCCACATCAGGGCATATTCCCAGGCATTACTCACCCGTCCGCCGCTCGCCGCCCATAAACGCACCCGAAGGATTGTGTATGTCGCTGCCGCTCGACTTGCATGTGTTAGGCCTGCCGCCAGCGTTCAATCTGAGCCATGATCAAACTCTTCAATTAAAGTTTTGGCTCAATGAATACTGTTATTACTTCCAATTTATTTCACTTTAAAAAGTGAAGACAAAAAGCAAGTAAGAATTGACTGTGCCGATATAGCCGAAGCTATTTCGTATTGGTCACTCAGTTTCATTGATAATTCTTTTGTTGACTATCATTTCACGAGTGCCCACACAGATTGCATGGTCAAATTGTTAAAGAACAATACTGATTGGTTATCGACTTAAGTTGCCGTTCTCCGTGTCAGTGAGGCGGCATTATAGAGACTTCCGCCAGCCTGACAAGCCCTAATTCAACAAAAAATACCACAAACAAGCCGTTTGATTGTTTTTTGTACCGAGCCGCTCATTTTTGCTTAAAAACCGGAGAGGGCGCGCTGAGACAAATTAGTAAAATCAGCTAGCCACAATAAAAACAGCACTGACCTAGACGATATAGGAAATGAACTGACAATGGTTAGGCAACATTGGAGCTGTTGTTGGTCCGTCTCTTGCGCTTCCTATCCCTGGGGTGGGTAACAGGTACCGCTGCCAACAATCTCTTGGTGTAATCCGCCTGTGGGTTGGCATAAACCTCCTTAATCTTACCCATTTCAACAATTTTACCGTAATACATCACCGCCACCCGATCAGAGATACGCTTCACTACCGAGAGATCATGGGAAATAAAGATAATCGCCAGGTTCATCTGTTGCTGGAGGTGCAACAGCAAATTGAGGATTTGTGCCTGAACCGATACATCCAACGCCGATACCGACTCGTCACAAATCAGCAACTTGGGCTTGAGGGCAATCGCCCTGGCAATACCGATCCGCTGCCGCTGGCCGCCGGAAAACTCATGCGGATACCGATTAACCGACTCTTTCGGCAACCCCACCTTAACCAATAGTTCCCTCACCCACTGCTTACGCTCCTGCGGCGTCCCGATCCGGTGGATAATAAAAGGCTCTTCCAATATCACGCCTACAGTATGGCGCTGGTTGAGCGATTCCATCGGATCCTGGAAGACAATTTGCATCTCTTTGCGCAGCGGCCGCATCTCGCGGGAAGACAGCGCCGTAATATCTCGCCCCTCGTAGTAGATCTTCCCTGCCGTCGGCTCATAGAGTTTGAGGATGGTTCTGCCTAGCGTGCTCTTGCCACAACCGGACTCGCCCACCAACCCCAGCGTCTCGCCGCGACGAACCGCCAGCGATACCCCATCCACGGCTTTGACCGTATATCCCTTGCGAAATATTCCCTTGCCGGAAACAAAGTGCTGTTTGAGGTTTTCAATCCTTAATAATTCAGTCACACACCCTTCCTTTACCACTCCGCCCCCCTTTCTTACCCGTCGTGCTCTGGTGGGAACAAAGCAATATCTACCGGTTTTATCTCGATAGCCTGCTTGGGCTCATCATCCAATTTCGGTATCAAAGCCAACAAACGTTCGGTGTAAGGGTGCTGGGGCGTATCAAACAAATCGAAGATGTCGGCGTACTCCACCACCTTTCCCCCATACATCACCGCGACATCGTCACAGATTTCAGCGATGACGCCGAGATCATGGGTAATGAAGAGTACCGACATACCCGTTTGCTGCTGAAGCTCATCAATCAACTCAAGAATTGAGGCCTGCACAGTCACATCCAGCGCGGTTGTTGGTTCATCACAAATAAGTATGTCTGGTTTGCACGCCAGCGCCATAGCTATCATGACACGCTGGCGCATGCCCCCCGACAAATTGTGCGGATACTCCCACAGCCGCTTCTCCGGCATAGGGATCTTAACCTTATTGAGCATTTCAAGAGCATATTGACCTCTTTCCCTCTTGCTCAATTCTGGGCGGTGCAGTTGCAGTACTTCGTTGATCTGCTGACCGTTCGACTGGACGGGGTTGAGCGCCGTCATCGGATCTTGGAACACCATCGAGATCCTGTTGCCCCGCATGGCATACATCTGCTCCGGAGGCAGCGCCACCAGATCTGTCCCTCGGTATAGGATCTGCCCGCCGACTACCCGGCCATAGGGCTTGGGCAACAGGCCCATTATCGACATCGCCGTTACGCTCTTGCCACATCCCGACTCTCCGACGATACCAAGGGTTCGCCCTTTATGGACGTCAAAACTGACGCCATGAAGAACTTTTACCACCCCGTCATCGGTGGCAAACTCAGTCTGCAAATTGCGCACGCTCAATATGACATCATTCATCGCAGCCGACCTTACAGCTTATAGGTATCATCAATCACAGTGACCGGTGCAAAGGTCTTGCCCTTTTTCATTGCCGCAAGGGTGGCTTCCTTCTCCTGCTGGTCAATCCAGAAGGTCGCCAAATCAACGACCGAAAACATCACTTCGGTATGCTTGGTCATGGCTGGGGTCGGATACTTGATCCAGCGCCAGTAGCCTTCACGGGTATAGGGCACCATGTAACCCGGCACAATAAGATACTCGTCGGAAACTATTTTCTGGATCTGATGGGAAATGGCCTGTTTCTTTTTGAGGTCAAACTCCCTGTCATAGCTGTCGATCAATCGGTCCATTGTTGCTGAACGGAAATTGGTATGGTTATTGGTCTGTGGTTTGGCATTGACCGAGTGGAGGTACTCCCAATAAGCGGGGATCTCACCGCCGCTCATATTGATAAACGCCAGATCATGTTTTTTTTCGAGCACGTACTTAAAAGCCGAGGAGCCATCGACCAGGTTGAGGGTAAACTCAAGGCCGGCCTGTTTGGCCTGCTCCTTTAGATAGGCAATACGTGGAGTATGGGGCTGGAAACCATAGGTAATGGCAAAGCTCAGGCGCTGCCCCTCGCTATTGACCCGGATCCCATCGGCACCAATCTTGTCGAACCCGGCTTGGGAAAAATACTCCGCCGCCAACTGGGGGTTGAAGGCCGGCGGCGTATTATCACTGCGATCGTACCCGCCATGGCCAAACCCCATCCCATGAGGCTTGCGGGCATAATCGCCCCGGAGCACATTGGCTATCATGCCGTCGAAATCGGTGGCGTAGGTGACTCCGGCGCGAATATTGCGCTCATCAAGTAGCGGCTGGGCCGTATTGATCCACAGTCCACCGGCTCCCTGAACCACCTGGTTGTAGCCCCAAAACTTATGGATGTAGCCATTCTGGTATGGCTTGGAATTGGCCTTTTCATGCCACAGGCTAGGCAGAACCAAACCGAAAGTATCCAGATTGCCTTTTTCGAAATGCTTGCGGGCAATGTCGTTATCCCGAATCACCGTGAAGCGGACTTTCTCCACATTGTAGCGATGCCGGTAGTAGCGGTTGCTGTAGCCCCACCAATCCTTGCCGACATGTCTGAAGGTCACGCTTTTGCCTTTCTTAACCTTATCCATGTAGTACGGGCCGGTGGTCGGCTCACTCTTGAAGTTATAGCGGCGGACAAAATCATCGTCGATGCCGTCATTGTTAGCGTCTTTCTTCGGTTTGAAAAAATGCTCAGGCCGGGGCTGCAAGCCATTACTCGGTAAGTTGATTTGCAGCATCAGCTCATCATCGGTCATTTTTATCGCCGACCTCACCGCAATGGTGTAGTCATCAAACTTAACAACAGATTCAATCTTGTTAGTAAAGAAATCGTTGTACCACGGCGAGACAATATCCTTGGAGCGGTAATAGCTAAGCATGAACAGGTAATCGTCGGCGGTTACTTTCTCGCCATCGGACCAGCGGGCCTTGGGATCTAGCTTGAAATACACCGTCTGGTTGTCATCACCAAACGCCCATGCGGTCGCGAGCTGGGGGATCCAGTTGCCAGTATTGGGATGACGGGCTGCCAGCTTGGGGACCCCATCCATAAAATAGTGGCGCAACCCGGAGTTTGAATCCGGACCGACACTGCGCAAAGTCTGCGGAAAGCTGGCCAGGTAGGTTCTTAGCGTCCCGCCAAACTGGGCTTCGGGAGAGGCAAAGAGTGGCTCATCCATGTTTGAATGCCATTGCACACCGGATGGCAACGCTGCAGCAAACACGGTATTGCAGGACAGAACCATTATCGCGATAGCAGAACAGTTAAAATGCTTTTTCATTTGCAATATCCTTATTTTCCACATCGGCAAACGTCGCTAGACATAACGGGTAAACTGCTTGGGATCAAAGGCAGCCCGGATCGCTTCGCCAATGAAGGTCACCATCACCAAGACCAGTACAATCGCACTGACCACCGAAGCCACAATCCATGGTGAGTCCAAGTTCGACTTCCCCTGCTGAAGCAGCTCCCCCCAACTCGGCGTCGGCGGCATCAAGCCCAGCCCCAAGTAGTCCAAGGCTGTCAACGCGGTGATATTGGCGGCGATGGTAAAAGGCGCCAAGGTAACGATCATAACCATGGTATTGGGTAAAATATGGTGGAACACGATTCGCAAGGTCGATGCCCCCAGCGCCTTGGCCGCCATCACATACTCCCGGGCCGACTCCTTGTAGGTCATGGTCCGCATATACCAGGTCATCCCCATCCAGCCAAACAACACGTTAATCGCGACAAACAAGGCAAAGGTCGGCTGGGTGATCGACACCAAGATCATAATCACATAGAGAAAAGGCACCATCGACCATACCTCTATGAAGCGTTGGACAAACAAATCAAATTTGCCACCAAAATAACCCATCGCACACCCGACAACAGTCCCTATCGCATAGGAAACAGCCATGGTGATCAGGGCAAACCCCATGGCGGTCCGAAACCCGTAGACCAAGCGGGCCAGGATATCCCGCCCTATCACATCCGTTCCGAGGTAGTGCTTGTCCACATGGCTCGGTGGCGTCGGCGGGAAGTCACCCGAAAAATCCTGCTCATAAGGATTCCAGGGCACCAATGGCATAATGACAAAGTTGTCCCCGCCTTGCTGGGCCAAGCTCTGTTGCAGCTGCCGGTAATCGGCCTCCCCTGTAGTGGCTTGGCCAAACTCGCTCCCCAAACGCACCGCCGACAATACCGGGAAACTGTATTGCCCGTCGTATTTCACCACCAGCGCTTTGCTGTTTATCAGCAACTCGGCAAACAACGACAACAGCAGCAACGCTAACAACAAGAGAAAGGACCAATAACCCCGCTTGATTTGTTTAAAGCGCTTGATCTTTTTCCGTGTCAGAGGATTTAGCGTCAACATGATCAGGCTCCGAATCTCACTCTGGGATCGACCAGCGCCACACAGATGTCCGAGATAATATTGCCCAGCATCAGCATGGCCGCATTGATCGCCACGATCCCCATCACAACCGGGTAATCCCGCTCGATAATCGACTCGTACCCAAGCAGACCAATCCCGTCGATATTGAAAATCACCTCAATCAAGAACGAGCCGGTCATGAAAAACAACAGCGAATTGCCAAAGTGGCTGGCGATAGGGATCAAGCTATTGCGCAGGGCATGCTTGCGAACCGCTTTTTTAAACGGCAACCCTTTGGCTATCGCCGTGCGGATATAGTCCGATGACAAGTTTTCCATCAGGTTATTTTTCATCGTCATCGTCAGGGTGGCGAAATCGCCGATCAAATAGCAGATCAGCGGTAGCACCGCATGCCACATTACGTCCTTGGCCCGCTCGAAAAAACTACCGTGGTCATCGAAGTCCTCACCGACGAAGCCGCCCATCGGGAACCATTCCAGGTGATAACTGAATAAGGTGATCAGCAGGACACCGACCACATAGCCGGGCAAGGCATAGCCGATAAAAATTAGGATCGAGGAGCCCGAATCAAACACCGAGCCATGTTTGAGAGCCTTGTAGTAACCCAGAGGTATCGAAATAAAATAGCTGATGAAGAACGTCATGCCGCCATAGAACAAGGAGATGGGTAGTCGCTCGGCAATCATCTCGGCAACCGGCTCGTAATAGCGGGTTGATTCGCCAAAATCCAAGACCATCAGCTTACCAAGCCATTCGGTATAAGCTTCCAGTACCGGCTTATCCAGGCCGTAGAAGGCATTGAGCTCGGCAATTTGATCTTCAGACAATGCAGAGTTGCCTCCGGCAGAAGCCGTGGCAGCCACACCATCACCTTGCGCCTGCATATTGGCCAGCATGCGCTCCACCGGCCCTCCGGGAACAAACCGGGTGATGGTGAAAATCAGGATAGTGATCCCCAGAAACGTCGGGACGACCAATACCAGCCGACGTAGAAAATATGACAGCATGTTTTAACGGCTCCATGTCAAACAGGCACGATGCGCCATTCCCACTGGCATCTATTCACACGAGGCAGGAAACCAGCTCGAAAACGCCACGCTCATATTAACTTTATATTAACAATCAGAGAGAGGTAGAGCTTTGACATGAAAAAATAAAACAAAGGCCGCGAATGCGGCCTTGGTAACAAGAGGATAGGTGCAGGATTATTGTGCTGCCAGCCAAGCTGGCACATCGGCCACGCTGTCGAGTACGGCGTCAGCCAGTTGTTCACCTTCGGTGGTGACTGGCTTGCCAGTACGCACCAGGATTTTGGTGCCGACTTCGGCTGCCTCGGCCGCTTTTATGTCATCGGCCTTATCACCGATCATCACCGAGCTGGCCATATCAATCTTGAGGAAGTCACGGGCTGAGATAAACATACCTGGCTTTGGTTTGCGGCAGTTGCAATCCTGAAGATAATCGCCTTTCCCCTCCGTCGGGTGGTGCGGACAGTAATAAATACCATCGAACTCCACGCCATTATCAACAAAGTTCCAGTCCATCCACTCGGTCAGGGTCAAGAACTCATCTTCGGTGTACATACCTCGGGCAATACCGGCCTGGTTGGTCACCAACACCAACATATACCCCATCGCCTTAAGTTTCTTACAGGCTTCAAACACCCCCTCGACATATTCAAAATCGTCGGTGGTATGCACGTAGCCGTGATCGATGTTAATCACGCCATCACGGTCAATAAAAACTGCTGGTTTGGCCAAGCGTCAGCCCTCTGTCTCGCTGTATTCGTTATGCCCCAAATTATGGCACGGCTAGCAATGGGATTCACCTGTTTCTCTAAGGCCCTGTCGCCAAAGCAAACAAAAAAGCCTTACCCTCACCATGGCTATAAAGACATTTAGACGTCCAGACGTAAAAATATCTATTGACTTCATTTATGTTAGCCCATAGCATCAAAGCCATAGATGCAATTGGCAGACAGAGCTCTCGCATCAAGAAAATAATGCAAATGCAACACACAACATAACAATATACCGGTCGCAGCCATTGATGGGCGTGCCCGTCATCAACACGGTATAGGATTTGGGAAATACGATGATAGAAATAAACAGAGTCAATAAAGTCTTCTATCAAGGGGCCAAGGCGATCCACGCTCTGCGTGAAATCAACCTGACCATTGAGCAAGGCACCATTTTCGGGGTGATTGGTTCTTCCGGTGCCGGTAAAAGTACCCTGATCCGCTGTGTTAACCTGCTTGAACGCCCAACCAGCGGTCACGTCATTGTGGACGGCATCGACCTGACCCAGCTATCAAACCAAGAGCTGACCCAGGCCCGTCGCAAAATCGGCATGATTTTCCAGCACTTCAACCTGCTGTCATCCCGTACCGTATTCGACAACGTTGCACTGCCTCTCGAGCTGGCCGGCACCAGCAAGTCCGCCATCAAAGCCAAGGTCGATGAGCTGCTTGAGCTGGTCGGTTTGGCCGACAAGCGCGAGTCCTACCCATCCAACTTGAGTGGCGGCCAGAAGCAGCGTGTGGCCATTGCCCGAGCACTGGCCTCCGATCCCAAAGTACTGCTGTGTGACGAAGCCACCAGCGCCCTTGACCCGGCAACGACCCAGTCTATCTTGACTCTGCTCAAAGAGATCAACCGCAAGCTCAACCTGACTATTTTGCTGATCACCCATGAGATGGATGTGGTCAAAAGCATCTGCTCGGAAGTGGCGATCATCGGAGACGGTGAACTGGTCGAGAAAGGCCCGGTCGGTGATATCTTCGCCCACCCGAAAACCGAACTGGCACGCGAGTTCATCCGCTCGACGTTGGATCTTTCCATTCCGGAAGACTACCGGGCTCGCATGGTTGAAACCCGCATTGAAAACAGCTACCCGCTGATCCGTCTTGAATTTACCGGTGCGTCGGTCGATGCCCCGCTGATCTCCCAGGTGGCTCGCGAGTTCAACATTGACATCAGTATCTTGAGCTCAGACATGGATTACGCCGGCGGCGTCAAGTTTGGCCTGATGCTGGCCGAATTCTTCGGTACCGAACAAGCGGCAGAACAAGCCATTAACTTCCTTCGCGATCACAAAGTAAATGTAGAGGTATTGGGCTATGTTGCTTGATTCAATTACCACCTGGTGGACCCAGAACGAACGTTTGGTTGATCTGCTGATCGACGCCCTCGGCCAAACCCTGGTCATGGTCTTTGCCTCTGGCCTGATCGGCTTTTTGATCGGGATCCCGGTAGGGGTTGCCCTGCACCTGACCAAAAACAACGGCCTGCTGGCCAACCCAGTGCTCAACAAAGCGCTGGGGATCGTGACCAATATCGGCCGCTCGATCCCATTTATTATCCTGCTGGTCGCGATCATCCCGTTTACCCGATTTGTGGTCGGCAGCTCGATCGGTACCGCTGCCGCTATCGTCCCACTGACCGTGGGAGCCATTCCGTTCATTGCCCGCCTAGTTGAAGGCGCACTGCTGGAAGTCCCAACCGGCCTGGTGGAAGCGGCGCAGGCGATGGGAGCAACCCCACGCCAGATCATCAGCAAGGTCCTGCTGCCAGAAGCCCTGCCGGGCATCATCAACGCGGTGACCATCACCCTGGTTACCTTGGTGAGCTATTCGGCAATGGCCGGGACCGTCGGTGGCGGCGGCCTGGGTGACGTCGGGATCCGCTACGGCTACCAGCGCTTTGACGGAACCGTCATGCTGATCACCGTGGTGATGCTGGTTATCCTGGTCCAGCTGATCCAGTCAGCCGGCGACCACCTGGTCAAGCGCTTCGATCACAGGTAACAGACAGCACCGATAACAAACAACACAGATAACACATATTCCATCTAGTATTACGGAAAACCCCAGTTTTAAGGAGATATAACATGGCTTTTAATTTGAAGAACCTCGTCGCCGTCGCCGGCCTGGCATCAGCATTGGTACTGACCGGTTGTGGCGAGAAGGACGCAGTGGTTGATAACAGCAAAATTAAAATTGGGGTGATGGCAGGCGCTGAAGAGCAAGTGGCTGAAGTAGCAGCAAAAGAAGCCAAGGAAAAATACGGCCTGGATGTTGAGCTGATCACCTTCACCGATTACGTATCGCCGAATGCGGCGCTGGAAGAAGGCTCGATCGATGCCAATGCCTTCCAGCACAAACCATACCTTGATCAGCAAATTGCCGACCGTGGCTACAAGTTTGCCGTTGCCGGTAACACTTTTGTTTACCCGATTGCCGGTTACTCAAGCAAAATCGAATCTATCGATGAGCTAAAAGACGGCGACCAGATTGCAGTACCGAATGATCCAACCAACCTTGGCCGCTCTTTGCTTCTCCTTCAGCAGCAAGGCCTGTTAAAACTGAAAGATGGCATTGGCCTAACCGCGACCGTATTGGATATCGTGGAAAATCCAAGCAACCTGAGAATTGTTGAACTGGAAGCAGCCCAGCTCCCTCGTTCTCTGGACGATGTTCAGCTAGCGATCATCAACACCACGTACGCGAGCAGCATCAACCTGACGCCAGAGCGTGATGGTGTGTTCGTGGAAGACAAAGAGTCGCCATATGTAAACCTGATTGTTGCCCGTGAAGACAACGTTGACGCTGAAAACGTGCAAACGTTTATCAAGGCTTACCAGTCAGACGTGGTGTACGAAGCGGCTAAAGAAATCTTCCAGGGTGGCGTCGTTAAAGGCTGGTAATATCCTCCTTTCCTGATCCCACCTCTGCAAATCCCGCCCCGGCCATCATGCCGGGGCTTTTTTTGCCCCCGCCATAATGCTATGTTCTGCGCCATTACCCATAACACATTGCTCACCTGAACTGCCATGTCATACCAAATCGAACCTATCGGCATTGTCCGCTCCCCTTACAAAGAAAAGTTTGCCGTTCCTCGCCAGCCGGGGTTGGTTCCGAGTGCCCGCTCCGAAATCGTCCTGCAAGGTGAGGCCAATGCCCTAGAAGCGGTTCGCGGGCTGGAGCAGTTCAGCCATCTGTGGCTACTCTTCCTGTTCGACCAGAACCTCGAGGCAGGATGGCGCCCCACTGTCCGCCCTCCCCGCCTCGGCGGCAACGAGCGTATTGGGGTATTTGCCAGCCGAGCGACCTTTCGCCCCAATGGCATCGGTATGTCAGCGGTGGAATTGATCGGTGTGCGCCAGCAAGGTAGTGATGTCATCATCGAACTTGGCGGTGTGGATTTGGTCGACGGAACCCCAATTGTCGATATCAAACCTTACGTTCCCTATTCCGACAGCCTGCCTCAGGCCCATGGCGGCTTCGCCGACCGCGAGCCGGCAACCCTGCCGGTGGTATTCTCCGAACAGGCCGAGAGCCAGTTCCAGGGGAAACAACTGGCACGCCAGCGTGCCGTCATCACCGAAGTGCTGGCGCAGGATCCTCGTCCAGCCTATAAAAAAGGCAAAGCCGATACCAAGGAATATGCCGTCCACCTGTTCGACTACAATGTTAAATTCACCGTTATTAATGGTGTAGTGACCGTTACGGCACTGGATAAACCCATTGTAAAATAACCCTGGGGGCTCTGTTTGAGGGCAATTTCCCCGCTGCGGCTATCCAATCCCTTTGGCTAACGGCCAATTGGCTGGTAGTATATGCGGTTACCGCCTATATCGGTGGCTGGGGCCTGTCCCCCACATTCCTTATTTTCATCTAAACAAACGGATACCATCAATGCGTACCAGTAACTATCTTCTTTCTACCCTGAAGGAGACTCCAAATGACGCAGAAGTTGTTAGCCACCAGCTAATGCTTCGTGCAGGTATGATCCGTAAGCTGGCTTCAGGTCTTTACACCTGGCTGCCTACAGGTCTGCGTGTTTTACGTAAGGTCGAGAACATTGTTCGCGAAGAAATCAACAATGCAGGTGCTGTTGAGACTTTGATGCCCGTGGTTCAGCCGTTCGAACTATGGGAAGAGACAGGCCGTTCTGAAAAGATGGGCGCTGAGCTACTTCGCTTTACTGACCGCCATGACCGTCCGTTTGTACTTAGCCCGACAGCTGAAGAAGTGATCACTAGCCTTGTGCGTAACGAAGTGAGTTCTTACAAGCAGCTGCCGCTAAACCTGTACCAAATCCAGACTAAATTCCGTGACGAACGCCGCCCTCGCTTCGGTGTAATGCGCGCCCGTGAATTCAGCATGATGGATGCGTACAGCTTTGATATTGACAAAGAAGGCCTTAAGAAGTCTTACGAAGCCATGCATGAAGCATACTGTAAGGCATTTGACCGTATGGGTCTGGACTACCGCCCAGTACTGGCTGATACCGGTGCCATCGGTGGTAGCGGCTCTCACGAGTTCCACGTCTTGGCTGAGAGCGGTGAAGACTTGATCGCTTTCTCTACCGAGTCTGATTACGCAGCAAACATCGAAAAAGCAGAAGCCCTGGCCCCTGCTACTGAGCTGGCTGCGCCAACGCAAGAGATGACGCTGGTTGACACGCCAAACGCGAAAACTATCGCTGAGCTTGTTGAGCAGTTCGAGCTGCCAATCGAGAAAACGGTCAAGACACTGTTCGTTAAAGCCTCTGACGAAATCGATGCAGAGCTTGTTGCCCTGATCATCCGTGGTGATCACGAGCTAAACGAAGTTAAAGCCGAAAACCTTAAAGAAGTTGCTTCTCCGCTTGAGATGGCAACCGAAGAAGAAATCCGAGCCCTGATCGGTGCAGGCCCAGGCTCTCTAGGCCCAGTAGGCCTGAAACTGCCGTTCATCATTGACCGCTCTGTGGCGGTAATGAGCGACTTCGGCGCTGGTGCTAACGTTGACGACAAACACTACTTCGGTATCAACTGGGGCCGTGATGTTGAGCTTGGCCAGGTAGAAGACCTACGCAACGTGGTTGAAGGTGACCCAAGCCCATGCGGTCAGGGTACGATCCAGCTTAAGCGCGGTATCGAAGTCGGCCACATCTTCCAGCTGGGTACTAACTACTCAGAGAAAATGAACTGTGGCGTGCTTGGCCAAGACGGCAAGAACGTTATCCTAGAAATGGGCTGTTACGGCATCGGTGTATCCCGTGTGGTTGCTTCTGCTATTGAGCAGAACAACGACGAAAACGGCATCATCTGGCCTGACGCGATCGCTCCATTCCAGGTCTCTATCGTACCGATGAACATGGCGAAATCGGCTGAAGTGAAGGAAGCGGCTGAGAAGCTCTACGCTGAGCTGACTGCTGCCGGTATCGAAGTCCTGTTCGACGACCGTAAAGAGCGCCCGGGTGTCATGTTCGCCGACCACGAACTGCTCGGTATCCCGCACACTATCGTGATCGGTAACCGCAGCCTAGAAAACGGCGAGATGGAATACAAAAACCGTCGTGCCGGCACCAAAGAAGGTGTTGCTGTGGCAGATATCGTTGAGTTCGTTAAGCAGAAACTGGCTTAATCGAAAAACGATTCAGTTACCAAAGGCCTCCCTTGCGGAGGCTTTTTTTTACCTGCTGCCCAATAGCTTATCTACCTTATTACCCTGCAAAATTGCAACAGGTGTGAAAATTAGGGGTATAGTTATAGGTAGAAAAAAAAGAAAGGAGCGCTATGGGCAAGGAAAAGCCACGGATCAGCCTGCTCCTCACCGGGGGGGGAGCAAGGGCAGCCTACCAGGTCGGGGTTCTCAAGGCCATTTCCGAATGGTATCCACGGGTTCACCACAGTCCGTTCAGTATTTACTGCGGGACCTCGGCAGGGGCTATCAACGCCACTTCAATCGCTTGTTACGCCTCCTGCTTTCGTCTGGGGGTCAAAAAGCTGGAATGGATCTGGTCACGCTTGCATAGCCGGCGCATTTTTGCGACGACGCCTCGCGGCATGAGTGGTTACCTTATCAGCCAGTGGTTTGCTCGCCTGCAAGCCCACCACCACGATCGCCCCCCTTTTGGCTTGCTCAACAACCGCCCCTTGCGCCAACTGCTCAACCAGGTCAATAACTACTCCCGACTGGAGAAGCAGATTGCAGCCGGTAATCTCCACGGCATTTCCATCACCGCCTCCAGCTACAAAAGCGGTCACTCCGTCAGTTTTTTCCAAGGCCAATCAGACATCAACGAGTGGGACAGGGCCAAGTCGAAGGGACGCCGCTCACTGATCACCACCGATCACCTGCTGGCCTCTTCCGCCATTCCCTTGGTGTTCCCCGCGACCCGCATCGGCCAAGCCTACTATGGGGATGGCTCCATCCACCAGTTGGCTCCACTGCGCCCTTCGCTCAAAATGGGGGCGGATAAAATACTGATCATCGATCTCATCAACCAAAAGCTTGATAGTCCCGATCACACCCGGGCGCCAGGGCTGGCAGCCCTGGGTGGCCATCTGATGGATACGATTTTCAGTGACACCCTGACCGCCGATTTGGAAAACCTCTCCCGGATCAATGCGCTGATTGACAGTATGCCGTCCATCCAGGAAAAGCAGAAGCTGAGGAAAATCGAGCCTTTCCACCTGTCACCTAGCCGGTCCTTTGAGCACCTTGCCCGCAAGTACTACTGCCACCTTCCTCCCATGACCCGCGGTTTGATGCAGTTAATCGGTATCAGCCCCAAGGATGATGCTGCCATCACCAGCTATATCCTGTTCGAACCCGCCTACATCCATGCCCTGATCAAGATGGGGTATGAAGACACCCAGGAAAAAGAAGCCCTTCTTCGCAGTTTCTTAATTAAATCAGGTAATTAATAATATAAACTCAGTTTAGGTATTGAAATGGCTTAATAATTGCCTATAGTAAGTTCCCTATTAATTTTTTGACGCCTGTATGGAACCTCTCCACTGGAATGACAAGCTGGCCGATAGCCAATATGCAAAACCAAGGACCAAACCCCTTGGGGCTGATCAGCGCCTGCTGTTGCTACAAAAACTCCAAGGGAAGCTGGATATCAACTTATTGTTTGATATCTTCATCAGGGAGATTGAAAAACAGATAGATATCAACAGGTTAACCTGGCACTCAGATGATACAACCACCCTCGTCCGCCAAGGTACCAATACGCAATTCCGGCAAACCTTCATCCTCCGTTTCAATAAGCAGGACTTGGGCAAGCTGCAATACCATACCCCTTATGCCCTCGATAGAGACGAGGTCAACCTGCTTCATACCTACCACCGTCTATTTGCCGGACCGCTGGCCTGTGCACTAGAATACCGCCGGGTCAAAAATATGGCGCTGCGGGATTACCTCTCCGGCCTTGGCAACCGCAACAGCTTTGAGCAAGATATCAGCCATGCGATCGCAATGAGCGAAAGACGCAATATCGGCCTGGTACTGACCATGTTCGACCTCGACAACTTCAAACAGGTCAACGATCGGTTTGGCCACCCCGACGGTGATAAGGTGATCCGCCACTTCGCACTGCTTTTGAAAAAATCAGTTCGGGCAACAGACCGCTGCTACCGCATAGGGGGTGATGAATTTGCGGTCCTACTCCAACCTGCGACTGACGCAGCAGCCCTTCATGTGATCCGCCGGCTAGATAGCTTGATGGCAGACGATGCTATCCTGCGTACCCTGAAAATAGGTTGCTCCAGCGGCTTTAGCGTCTACCAGAAAGGCGATACCAATATCACCTTGGTTGACCGCGCTGATCGCCATCTATACAAACAAAAACGTACCCGCTAAATCCGCTCTGCCGTCCCCAGCCAGTCTTTGGTATAGTAATACCTGCCAACATCTGGGTGCTGCCCGCCAGCAATATTAAAGCATGCTTTCGCCAACCCACTATGGCTAGTTAGTTGCCGAAATCACTGTTTATGAAGGACAAAACTATGAAAATTTACGAGTGCTGCGAGCAAGTACGTATGATCTACGCGCAGATCGGCGGCGGTGAGCTCGGCTATATTCCCAATGCGATTCACTGCGCCGTCAAGGCACTGAATGACATCGCAGCCAACGACACGCTGCCAGAGGAAGTCCGCGAACGCGCAGCCTTTGCCGCCGCCAACCTGCTGATGAGCGACCACGAGGACGCGTAATGGATTTGAACAAATACGAGACTATGGATCCTGTCATGCTGATGAGCATCGTCAACATGAAAATCCGTGATGAGTTCGGTGATCTGGATGCCCTGGTCAAATACTACGATATCGACAAAGACAAACTGGTTGCCAGGCTAGCCGGTGCCGGTTTTGACTACCTGCCAGATGCCAAACAATTTAGGTAAGCAAGCGAGCTCCGGGGCGTAGAGCTATCAATGAGCAATCAGCCCGCAGTGAACAAAAAACGGAAGCCAAGGCTTCCGTTTTTTATCCATTCATTCAGGACGAGATGTTCACCCTAGCGCTAGCCTAGCCCCTGAAAACAGGCAGCATATTTGCCATTGCCAGTAGGTGGAAGGCAGCGGTCAGCCCCCCAAATGCCATGACCACATAAATCGTCGCATTCCCCCCGGGAACCACAAAGCCTTCTTGCTCCGGTGCGCGTTGACGCAGTGTTTTTGCCAACGTCGCCGGGATGATACAGGTCCAAATCGTTGCAGCCGCACCGGCTAAACCAATCGCCGCAACAAAACCAAACGGCGCCACTAACGAGAACACCAATGGCGGCACAAATGTCACACCCCAGGTTTTTAGTCGCCCTTGCTTATCATCCGCAAAACCAAATAGATCAGCCAAGTAATCGAACACCCCCAGCCCAACACCAATAAATGATGAAACAATCGCGGCAATAGAAAAGATATGCAGGGCTTGTTTAATGCTGTTTGAATCAATAGCTGATGTCAGTGCCGACATCAGGGCATCCACACCGCCACCAGCAGCAACTACTGGGCCGAAATCTTGACGCGGCAGGTTGCCGAAGATACAGATCACCCAGCCGAGATAGAATGTCAGGGCAATCAGAGTGCCGCCAAGGATGGCTTTTTTGGCACGGTGCTCATCCTGATAGTAATCACGCATGGTACTGACCGAATGGTGATAACCAAATGACGTTAGCGCGACCGGCAACAGGGCTAAGGCATAGGCCGAGTAAGCGCTTTCCCCTTCGCCTTGGGCAAATAGCACTGGCACACTGATATTAGAAGCCAGCCCGGAAACACCCAGTACAAAGCTAATGATCATAAACAGGATCAGTACCATGGAAATACGGTCCACAGCGCGGGTAGAGTGCAGGACAAAAGCCGAACAGAGTGCAACAAACAAGACCGAAGCCAACTCGCGCGTCACCCCCAGCATTTCACTGAAAATCATACCGGACGATGAAATATACGCGTAAAGCAGAATCCCTCCCACAAAATACAGCGACAAATTATTGATAAAATTGACCTTTCCGCTCAATACATCCTTGGCAACGGTATTGAACGACGCTTTGAGTTCATAATGCTTGAGGGCTTCCAGCAGCAACCAACCAGACAGCGTCATCATGATCATAGTGAAAGAAATGGCAATCACGCTCCATAACGTCCACGCACCCGCACCTGCACTTGGCAACCCAAGCATGCCGGCCCCAACACAGACACTGGCGATAATGCACGCGCCTCCAAGGGTGGATGGTTTACTCATAATGACTCCTAGATAATTTTATTGTATCAGCGTGCTAGTACAATAATGTGTTCTGGCATTTAACGCAACAGCAGAGTAATCATTTGGGCAAAAGATAATCAACCAGATGGAAATATTAGTTTACAGCGTTCAGCCATAAAAAAATCGCCCAGCCCCTTTGCAAGAAAAGGGCTGGGCGACCGTGGTTAACTGTTGTGCTAGGTAGCCTGAGAGATCAACCGGCTACTGATGGCGCAGGGATCATTTCATTTGTGAAAAATACGCCGCGACATTGGCAATATCGTTGTCACTAAGCATGGAAGCCTGCGGCTGCATCACCATGGCCATGCCACCGTTACGCTCTTTGTTTTTGTATGCCTTCAGCGAGCTGACCAGATACTGCTCATTCTGCCCTTTGAGATTTGGGTAACCAGGAATCACCGCTACGCCATCAGCCCCATGACAGGCTGCACATACTGCAGCTTTAGCCTTTCCGGCGACCGGATCGCCCGCAGCCATCGCTGGACTTGCCATTACGGCCGCTAACATTACACAAGCTAATACTTTCTTCATCAGGTCCTCATTATTATCTCTGTTATCCATTCCCCCTTCCGGGGTGACGCTGGCACGACAACACACTCAGCACTTTAAATTGTGCCTTTTTTCAACAATAAATACCAAACTAAGTATTGATATTGTGCACTTATTCCTGCTCGTAGTGCCAGATCAGATCACAATCTTTGCCAGCAAAAGCCTCGACAACAAACAATCCAGCCACCGCCGCCAGCGCCTCGCCATAGAAAAGCAGTGGGGTCCGCCGCCGTTGCCAGCTAGGTACCCCATACTCCTGAAACAGCTTCTTCAGCTTGCGCTTGCCGACCCGGCCTACCGGCTGGACCTCCAGCCCTGCGGGCTCAAAGCGCACCGACAGCGGCTCTTCTGGCCGCGGACGGCGCAGCTGCCCATGCCCTGACTCCGCCAGCACCAACGAGCCCAATGACGCAGGTAGCGGGCTGACTTCGTTTAGCCGCAGCGGAACCACATCACCGGAGACAGCCGGCCATGGCCGGACAACATACAAACGGCTGCGAAACCGGCGCACTTCCACCTCGCCCCAGCACACCTTGGGATTGGCATCCGGCTTGGCCAGCACGACCGAATACCATATCTGATCGAGCTGGGCCTGCGACGGCATTTTCACACCGACAGCAGCAAGCCAATAGCGCAACAGCGCCTTAGCCCGCCGCTCGTTCCCCGGCTTGTCCGCACACAGGCAGGCGATATCCAAACTCTGATCGGCCGAGATGGCCTTACTGAGCTGCTCGGCAAGCAGCTCCTGTAACAGGGCTTCCTGCTCGGCACACAAGGCTGCACTGCGGGCAACGGCTTTGCGGATCCCCGGCCAACGGGCATGCAACAACGGGGTGATCTGATGGCGCAGGAAATTGCGGTCATAGCGCTCATCGCGGTTGCTCTCGTCCTCCACCCACTCAAGACTGTATTGGTGGGCGTACTGCTCAATGGCAGCACGCGGCTGGTCAAGCAAAGGGCGAAGATGCCAGCCAGTTGCAAAAGCCGTGCATTGCGGCATGGCCGATAACCCGGCCGGCCCACTCCCCCGCTTCAGGGCCAGCAGCACGGTTTCCAGTTGGTCGTCGGCATGCTGGGCTGTCAGCAGGATATCACCGGGCTGGATATGGGTGCGCAAGGCCGCATAACGGGCCTCCCTGGCCTGCTGTTCGACACTTGTCCGCTTGCCCAAAGCCAGAGAAACCCTTTCAACCACCAAGTCGATACCCGTCTCTTTGGCCCACCCGGCACAGAGCTCTACCCAGTGATCGGCATTGGTACTCAGGCCGTGATGAACATGGACGGCTTTGCAGGATGCCGCTGGGTTACGTTCTAAATAGCGCCCCATCAAATGCAGCAGCACCCGCGAGTCCATGCCGCCACTGAGGGCAAGAACGAAACGGGCTGATTTGTCCGTCAGGGTTGCAAGGTTGGCTTCTAGGTTGGCATAAAGCATTGAGCGACATCCGAATTAACACACAGCAAAAGTATACCTTCTCAGCCCCGGCAAAGGTAAATCCATAATAAAAAACGGGCCAGCCCAAGGGCTGACCCGTTATTTTCTAAACTTCCTTGCGCACAGGCAAGCTCAGCACCTTAACAGTAACCGTAGCTCATCAGGCGCTGGTAGCGGCGCTCAAGCAGGGTTTCGGTATCAAGCTGGTCAAGCTCTTCCAATGTTGCCAGGATTTGCTTTTTCAATGATGCCGACATCTCGACAACATTGCGATGCGCGCCGCCCAGCGGCTCTTCGATGATGTTGTCAATAAGCTCAAGCTCCTTAAGGCGCTCAGCGGTCATGCCCATCGCTTCGGCCGCCTGAGGCGCTTTGTCAGAGTCGCGCCACAGGATAGAGGCGCAACCTTCAGGCGAGATCACCGAGTAGGTTGAGTACTGCAGCATGTTCACGCAGTCACCCACACCGATCGCCAGCGCGCCACCGGAACCACCTTCACCCACCACATTACAGATCACCGGTACGGTAAGACCGGCCATCTCTTTGAGGTTGGTCGCAATCGCTTCGGACTGACCGCGCTCTTCCGCACCGACACCAGGGTATGCACCCGCGGTGTCAATGAAGGTCACGATAGGCATTTTAAAACGCTCCGCCATTTTCATCAGGCGAAGGGCCTTACGGTACCCTTCCGGCTTTGGCATACCGAAGTTACGCAGCACTTTCTCTTTGGTCTCGCGGCCTTTCTGGTGACCGATCACCATCACAGGGCGGCCATCAAGGCGGGCAATGCCCCCCACAAGGGCTTTGTCATCGGCAAACGCACGGTCACCTGCCAGCTCGTCGAACTCGGTAAACATATTCTCGACATAGTCGAACGTGTATGGACGCTGTGGGTGACGCGCCAACTGAGCCACTTGCCAAGCGCCTAGATCACCGAAGATTTTCTTGGTCAGCTCTAGGCTCTTCTTTTCCAGTTGCTCAATTTCTTTATCCAAATCAACCGATTTAGACTCATCACGACGCGAAACGTCACGCAGTGCTTCGATTTTTGCTTCTAGTTCAGCAATCGGTTGTTCAAACTCAAGGAAGTTCAGGCTCATACCATTTCAGTCCTTTTGCTCATAATTATGGGAATCTATAACAGATAACTATGGGCTATTTTAATTAAACTCAAGCTCAACCTGCTTATCACCCAGCAAAATTTTGAGATCAGAGATTAGTTGATCTGCCGGGGTAACACGCCACTCTGTTCCCAGAGTCAATTTGGCGCGGGCATTCGAGCGCTGATAGTACACGTTGACAGGTACGGTACCTGCACGGTGCGGTTCCAGCACTTTGCTGAAACGTTCAAAAAACTGTTCATCAATTTGCCTCTCGGTTAACGAGATAGCAAGACCGCGTAGGTGCTTTTCTCTCGCATCTGCGATGTCTAGCACTTCCCGGGCCGACATTTTAAGGCCGCCGTTGAAATCATCAAAGCTGACCTGTCCGGAAACGACCAAAATTCTATCTTTTTCAATCAATTCCAAGTGGCGTTCCAAAGCCTCTGAGAACAGCATCACTTCCATCCGGCCACTACGGTCGTCAAGGGTCAAGATACCAATCCGGGTGCCGCGCTTGGTGGTCATTACCCGAGCACCAATCACCAGCCCGGCGACAGTGACAACTTTGTCCCGCCCGGTCGGGTGGGCATCCTTGAGGCGCCAGGTGGTGTAGTGCTTGAGCTCCTTCACATAGGCATTGATCGGGTGACCCGTAAGGTATAGCCCCAACGTCTCGCGCTCGCCTTCCAGCCACACTTTGTCCGGCCATTCCGGAATATTGGCATAGGCATGCTCCACCTCTTCCGGTGCAGCTGTCAACACCCCGAACATGTCGGCCTGGCCAAAGGCTTCAGCCTGGTGGTGCTGGCTCGCTGCACGAATGGCATCATCGAGCGTCGCCATCATCGCTGCACGGTTCGGGCCAAGACGGTCCATCGCGCCGGATTTAATTAATTTTTCCAGTACCCGCTTGTTCACCTTCTTGGTGTCAATTCGGGCACAGAAATCAAACAGATCCTTGAAGTGGCCGCCCTTTTCACGCGCGGCAATGATATTTTCGATCGGGCCTTCACCGACCCCTTTCACCGCCCCGATACCGTAAACGATGGCTCCATTGTCGTCGACGTTGAAACGGTACAGGCCCTTGTTGACATCCGGTGGCAGCAGTTCAAGCTTCATCCGGTGGCACTCGTCCACCAGGCCCACGATCTTGTCGGTGTTATCCATATCGGCGGTCATTACCGCCGCCATGAACTCTGCCGGATAGTGCGCTTTGAGCCACAGGGTCTGGTAGGAAACCAGTGCATAGGCCGCAGAGTGGGACTTGTTGAAACCATAGCCGGCGAACTTCTCTACCAGGTCGAAGATCTTCATCGCCAGCTCAGCGTCGACGCCGTTATTCACCGCCCCTTCTTCAAAGGTGGCTCGCTGCTTGGCCATCTCCTCCGGCTTTTTCTTACCCATCGCACGGCGAAGCATGTCCGCCCCACCCAAGGTATAGCCCGACAGGACCTGGGCGATCTGCATCACCTGCTCCTGGTAGAGGATGATGCCATAGGTCGGCTCCAGGATCGGTTTCAGGCTCTCGTGCTGCCAAGTGGCATCCGGATAGGAGACTTCCTCGCGGCCGTGCTTACGGTCGATAAAGTTATCTACCATGCCCGATTGCAGCGGACCCGGACGGAACAGGGCCACCAGTGCGATCATATCTTCGAAGCAGTCCGGCTGAAGACGCTTGATCAAATCTTTCATCCCGCGGGATTCGAGCTGGAACACCGCGGTGGACTCGGAGCGCTGCAGCATGGCAAACGACTTAGCATCGTCCATCGGGATCGCCGCAATATTAACCGGCTCCTTGCCCTGAGCTTCCAGGCGGGGGTTGATCATCCCCAGCGCCCAGTCGATGATGGTCAGGGTTCGCAGGCCCAAGAAGTCGAATTTAACCAAGCCGGCAGTTTCAACGTCGTTCTTATCGAACTGGGTAACCGGATTGGCACCTTCGGCATCGCAATACAGCGGGGCGAAATCGGTAATCGTCGTTGGCGAGATTACAACACCACCGGCGTGCTTACCGGCATTTCGTGTCACCCCCTCAAGGACGCGACACATGTCGATGAGATCTTTGACTTCCTCATCGGCCTCATACACCTGCGGCAGCTGTGGCTCGGCTTCGAAGGCTTTGGCCAGGGTCATACCCGGCTCAGCCGGCACCAGCTTGGAAATACGATCAACAAAGCCATACGGGTGGCCTAGCACACGGCCTACGTCGCGAATAACCGCCTTCGCTGCCATGGTACCGAAAGTGATGATCTGGGATACCGCATCACGGCCATACATCTCAGCCACGTGATCAATCACCTGATCACGCTTGTCCATACAGAAGTCGATATCGAAATCGGGCATCGAAACACGTTCCGGGTTAAGGAAACGTTCGAACAGCAAGTCAAATTCCAGCGGGTCGAGATCGGTAATATCGAGCGCATAAGCCACCAAAGAGCCCGCACCGGAACCACGGCCCGGCCCCACCGGCACCCCGTTGTCCTTTGACCACTGGATGAACTCCATTACGATCAGGAAGTAGCCAGGAAAGCCCATCTGGTTGATAACCTTGAGCTCAATATCAAGGCGCTCGTCATATTCCGGACGACGCTCGGCGCGCTCTTTCTCATCCGGGAACAAGAATTTAAGACGGCGCTCCAAGCCTTCCTGCGACTCCTTGATCAGGAAGTCTTCGATGGTCATCTCCCCGGTCGGGAAGTTCGGCAGGAAGTATTCTCCCAAACGCACGGTTACGTTACAGCGCTTGGCGATCTCGACACTGTTTTCCAGCGCTTCCGGGATATCGGCAAACAGCTCGCACATCTCTTCTTCGCTGCGCAAGTACTGCTGTTCGCTGTAAAGCTTCGGTCGGCTCGGATCGGCCAGGGTATAGCCGTCATGGATAGCCACGCGAATTTCGTGGGCATCGAACTGATCCGGCGTCAGGAAGCGGACATCGTTGGTCGCTACCACCGGCAACTCTGCCTGCTCGGCCAATTCAATGGCAAAATGCAAATAAGCGTCTTCATCAGCACGGCCGGTACGTACCAGCTCGAGATAATAGGCATCCGGGAAATGTGTTTGGTAGAACTCGACGCATTTGTTAACCAGCTGCTGGTTGCCCTTGAGCAATGCCTTGCCGACATCGCCGCTCTTGCCGCCCGATAGCAAGATCAAGCCCTTCTTGTGCTCCACCAGCCACTCTTTGTCCATTACCGGCAAGTGCTGGACATGGCCGCGCTGGTAGGCTTTGGAAATCAGCATGGTCAGGTTCTGGTAGCCATCGTTGTCGGCAGCCAGCACCGTCAAGTCACACAGCTCCTCGCCCATCTCATCGGACATAACCTTGAAGTCAGCCCCAATGATCGGCTTCATGCCGGCACCGTGGGCAGCAAAGTAGAATTTCACCAAGCCACACAGGTTGGTAAAGTCCGTCAGTGCCATTGCGGGCATGCCCATGCCTGCCACGGCTTTCACCAGCGGCGGTACTTTGGACAAGCCGTCTACCATAGAAAAGTCACTGTGGACACGGAGATGAATAAAACGAGGTTCAGCCATGACTAACCAGAATAGAGTTGTTCAAAAAACAAGATGGAGATTATAGCCCAAAGCACCATGGCTGTTGACTCTAATCACCATCTTTTAACGCCTCGGATTTTAGAGGGATGCAAAAATCCGCGGGTTGGCAGGATTATGACCGCCTTCAGTCCAGGCCAAGGATCCGCTTGACCGGTTTGAAGCTTTTGCGGTGCTGCTCGATAGCACCATGTTCGGCCAGCGCTTCGAAGTGCGCCTTGGTCGGATAGCCCTTGTGCTTGGCAAAGCCATATTGCGGATATTCGGCATCCAAGGCTTCCATCTCGCGGTCGCGGGTCACTTTCGCCAGGATAGAAGCGGCACTGATCTCGGCCACCCGCAAGTCACCTTTCACCACAGCCTGCGCGGCCATCGGCAGCTCAGGAATACGGTTACCGTCCACCAGCACAAAGTCAGGTTGGACAGACAGCCCGGCAACCGCACGCTGCATCGCCACCATGGTCGCCTGCAGGATGTTGAGCTGGTCGATCTCTTCCGGCTCGCAGCGGCCCAGTGACCAAGCCAGTGCCTTCTCTTTGATTTCATCAAACAGCAGGTTGCGCTTCTTCTCGGTCAGTTTCTTCGAGTCCGTCAGCCCCTCGATAGGGTTGGCCGGATCCAAAATTACCGCAGCGGTCACCACCGCGCCGACCAACGGGCCGCGGCCCACTTCATCGACACCGGCAATACAGCTTGCTACCGGATACTCAAACGGTTCTAGTTCTTTACTCATGTTACTTATCAATCAGTTGTAATACCGCCTCTGCAGCCTTCTGATCCGCATTACACTTGATCAGCTGGTGCAAACGACTAAATTCAGCCATCAGTTCAGTATTGTCAGCCCCGAGGAAGCGGTTCACCTCAAGGGCCAAGTTTGCCGGGGTGCAATCGTCTTGCAACAGCTCCGGCACCAACTCGCGGTCGGCCAGAATATTGGCCAGCGACACATATTTGGTCTTGAGCATCTTCTTGGCCAGCCACGCAGTCAGCGGCTTAACCTTGTAACCTACCACCATCGGCCTTTTGACCAGCATACACTCCAGGGCCACCGTACCGGAGGCCAGCAATACTGCGTCAGCGGCAATCATGACATTGCGCGCAGTATCATCGACCAGCACGAAGTCAAGCTCAGGTGCGGTGTCGCGCCATGCCTGTTCAAACTGGGCCCGGCGCTTCTGGTTAACCAAGGCGACAACAAAACCGAGATCCGGGTGCTGCGCCTTGAGCAGTTTGCAGGTCTCGATAAACGGTGGCGCCAGCAGCTCCATTTCCCCGCCGCGGCTACCCGGCAAGACCGCCAGCCAGCGTTTGTCCTGCTCAAGCCCCAGCAACTGTCGCGCTGCAGCCTGATCGGTTTCCATCGGGATCGCATCCGCCATAGTATGGCCGATAAACTCACACGGTACGTTGAACTTGTCGTAGAAGGCTTTCTCGAACGGCAGGAAAGCCAGTACCAGATTGGTCGCCGCTTCGATTTTGAAGATCCGCTTCTGGCGCCACGCCCATACTGACGGGCTGACGTAATGCACGGTTTTGATCCCGGCATCTTTGAGGTTGCGCTCGAGGCGAAGGTTGAAGTCCGGCGCATCGATACCGACAAAGACATCCGGCGGATTATCGGTAAAATACTTGACCAGCTCGGCCTTGACCTTGAACAGCCGAGGCAGGCGACCGAGCACTTCGACAATACCCATCACCGCCAGCTCTTCCATGTCGAACAGCGTCTCGCAGCCTTCGGCCTGCATCCGCGACCCGGCGATACCGACGAACTCGGCATCCGGATAACGCTGGCGTACCGCCTGCATAAAGCCGGCACCTAAAATATCGCCGGAGATCTCCCCGGCGACAATTCCTATTCGAAGTGGCTTCGTCATCTTAACGAATAATTCCGCGTTCGGTGTTGTTCAGTGCATCCAGGAACAAGCCCACCGACGGCCACTCTTGGGCCATCTCAGCCAGTACCGGCTTCACTTCTTCCATCGTTTTACCTGAACGGTAGATTTCCTTGTAGGCGCGGCGCAGCGCGTGCAGCTCTTTCTTCTCAAAGCCATTGCGCTGCAAGCCGACCAGGTTCAGACCGTACGGTGTGGCGTGGTTACCCTGCGCCAGCACATATGGCGGCACATCCTGGACCACTGCCGAGCAACCGCCGACATAGCTGTAGGCCCCGACGGTACAGAATGGGTGGATCGCAGACAGCGCCATTACACCGGCATGATCGGCAACGGTGACGTGGCCACCCAGAATAGAGTTATTACCGATATGGGTGTGGTTGCCAACCACGACATCATGGGCAATGTGGGCATTGACGCACAGCAGGTTATCGTTGCCGACAATGGTCACGCCTTTGTCCTGAATGGTGCCGCGGTGGATCTGAACGCTTTCGCGGATCACGTTACGGTCGCCAATCTCCAGCCGGGTCGGCTCACCGTTGTACTTCTTGTCCTGGCATTCTTCGCCGACAATCGCATACGGGAAGATACGGTTATCATTACCGATCTTGGTCGGGCCCTTGATCACGACATGCGACATGATCTCGTTGCCGTCACCGATTTCGACATCTTTACCGATGTAGGTGAACGGGCCGACCGTAACATTGGCGCCAATCTTAACGCCGTCTTCAATCACCGCCGATGGGTGAATCTGCGCAGTTTCGTGGATCATTAAAACTCTCGTCTTGCACATTTGAGCTCAGCAGAACATACCACTTCGCCATCAACTTTCGCTACACCATTAAACATAGCAATACCGCGGCGCTCTTTGAGGAATTCGACCTCGATAACCAGCTGATCGCCAGGTACAACCGGTTTGCGGAATTTACCGTTATCAACGCTGGCAAAGTAATACAATTCGTTTTCAGCCGGCGCACCAAAGGTCTTGAATGCCAACAAGCCGGTAGCCTGCGCCATGGCTTCAAGGATCATCACGCCCGGGAAGACCGGCATTTTCGGGAAGTGGCCGGTGAACTGAGGTTCGTTAACCGACACATTCTTGATACCAGTTAGGGTCTTGCCTTCTTCGTAGTGGGTTACGCGGTCGATCATCAAAAACGGGTAACGGTGCGGAAGAAGCTCTTGGATCTCTGTGATATTCAGCGTTTTATTTTCGCTAGTCAAAACTGAATTCCTATCTAAAAATAGTAAAAATACGGTGTGCTAGAAAAGCAAAGCGACCCGCCGAGCAGGCCGCTGAAGTCGTCATGGGCAAGGGCTTATTCGCCTTTTTCTGCCAGCTGCTTTTCTACGGCTTTAAGACGCTTGTTCATCTCGTCAATTTTCATGGTACGAGCTGCTGTCTTACGCCACTCTTTGTTTGGCTGAAGCGGGATACCGGAAGAGTACATTCCCTTATCTTCAATACTGCGCATCACCATACCCATACCGGTAATGGTAACGCCATCGGCAATCTCGATGTGGCCGTTAAGCACAGAGGCGCCACCAATAATACAGTATTTGCCGATTTTGGTGCTGCCGGCCACAATGGTACCACCGGCCATGGCCGTACCATATCCGATCTGCACATTGTGGGCGATTTGCATTTGGTTATCGATTATCACGTTATCTTCGATAATGGTATCGTCCAGGGCACCACGGTCAATGGTAGTACATGCACCGATTTCTACCCGGTTGCCGATACGGACACTGCCCAGCTGCGGGATCTTCACCCACTCGCCTTTGTCGTTGGCATAGCCGAAGCCATCGGCACCAATCACGGTACTTGACTGTACCAAGCACTGCTCGCCCAGTACCACGTTGTGATATACCGTCACGTTGGCCCATAGTTTGGTTCCCGCGCCGATTTGGGCATTCTTACCAATAAAACAGCCTGCACCGATTTGGGCATTGTTACCGATACGCGCACCGGCTTCGATCACTGCGTTATGGCCAATCGAAACATTCTCGCCAAGCTCCGCGGTAGGATCGACAAAGGCCGACGGCGCAATGTCTGCTGCTGACGCTGGCGTCGTATCCAGCAGTTGGGCGACTTTGGCGTAACCCAGGTAAGGATCAGCCATCAGCAGGGCGTTACCTTCGAACCCCTCGGCATCCGCCGCTTTGAGCATCACGGCAGAAGCCTGACAATCTGCCAGCTGCTTGCGATACTTACTGCTCGACAGGAAGGTGATCTGGCCTTCGCCAGCCGTTGCCATTCCTGCAATAGATTCGATAACTACAGTGCCGTCACCATGAAGTTCCGCACCCAGCTTAGCTGCTATATCAGCAAGAGTCATTCCAGCCATTCGATACCTTTTATTTTCTAATTCTGTGTTGGCATAACGGATATTAAACAGAGTGTGGCTCTGCTTGGTATTTACCACCAACCGGTAATTCTATCTTGTTACAACAGACACCCAATATTGAGATGCCTATGTTGACGCAGAATATCATTCCACTTGGTAAGACCAGTATGCTATTGGGCCTTCCGCCCCAAATAAAACAAGTCGAAAGCATGAAGTTTACCAAAGTATCCCCCATCCTTTCGACTTATACGTAAATTTTCTGAGACGTTAAGGCAAGCTTACTTAACGGCAGCAATCACTTTAGAAGAAAGATCATCTTTCGGGTTCGCGTAAAGAACCGCATTGGCATCCACCACAAGATCGTAACCTTCTCGCTTGGCAACGTCTTGAATAGCCAGGCGGATCTTCTGTACCAACTTCTGCTCTTCCTCGGCACCACGGCGGCGCTGATCTTCCTGCAGGGCCTGGGCCTTCAGTTTGTAATCAGACTCCAATGACTGCATTTCACGCTGCAGCTTGGTCTTCTCGCTCGAGCTCATCAGCTCGCCGTCACGCTTGATCTTATCCACTTTGGTCTTCATGCGACCTTCAATGCCACGCAGCTCGTCGATGCGATCTTTAAACTCATTACGCAACTTTTCAGACACATTGTAACGCTGGGCCAGCTGGGCCATGGCCTGGCCTGTGGCAACATAACCCACTTTCTGTGCGGCTTCTGCAGCCTGGGCATAAAATGACGACGATAGGATCACCAGGCTAAGGCCAGCTGCTTTCATCCACTGTTTCAAAGGGTATCTCCTCAAATAATTAGAATGTTCGACCAATCGTGAAGGTGAAGAATTCTTCATCATCACCCTCGTATTTCTTGATTGGCTTAGCAATCGAGAATACGAGCGGTCCCATTGGCGACATCCACTGCAGGGCTGCACCATAAGACGCACGAATCAACGACGGATCGGAATAATCCTGGATGTATCGGCCATCCGAATCACGCAGGTCATATTCCGTATCCCACACGGTACCGGCGTCAACGAATACACTGGTACGAATTTGGTTGCGGACCTCATCAGACGCAAATGGCGTCGGAACGATCAGCTCCATACTGGCAAGCGCAACGGCATTACCCCCGGCAGCATCGTCAGAGCCAATTAGCTCAGGGTTGTTACCGCCCGCACTGTAGTCCAGATACACCGCTTTCGGGCCGACCGTATTGGAGCGGAAGCCGCGCAGCGTAGAGAAACCACCGGCATAGTAGTTCTCGTAGAACGGCAACAGCTGATCGCTGCCGTTATCTGTCGTCCCGTAACCATTACCGTAACCGACTCGGCCACGTAACAGCAGGCTGTAGCCGTGATCTTCGGTCAGCGGGAAGTACTGACGGACATCATACTGAGCCTTGAAGAACTGCGCATCAGAGCCCGGAATCGTCATCCGGAACGAGGCTCGCTGGTGGTTACCGGCCGTCGGGAAGTAACCGCGGTTTAGGTTATTTCGGGTCCAAGATACCGACCAGTTGAAGTCATCCAGCTCAATGACGTTATCGCCGCGGTCAAAGCCGTGGATCTGCTTGAATTTCTCAATCTGGTAGTATTCTTGGGTATTGGAGATCTTGTTGTGATCATAGCCCAAGCCGAATTCGAAGAAGTTCAGCTCGTCAAACGGGAAACCCCAGGTCAAGCTAGCCCCGTAACTCTGGTTGGTATAGTCCGAGATGTTCGCGTCTGAGGCTTCGAACTCGTTGTAGTACACCTTACCGCCCAGGCTGATCCCGTCGAGGGTGAAATACGGATCGCGGTATTCCAAACTGACGTTTTTCTGGTAGTCGTTCATCATCGCATTGATGCCGAAGCGATTACCGGTGCCGAGGAAGTTGTCCTGCTGGATCCCCGCCTGGAAGCTGATCCCCGATTCCGTACCGTAGCCGACACCGAAGTTAATGTTACCGGCATTGGCTTCCTTGACGGTGTACTGCAGATCGACCTGATCGTCGGTACCCGGTACACGGACGGTTTGCACGTCCACGGTTTCGAAGAAGCCGGTCCGACTCAAACGTTCCTTACCGCGCTCAACCGAGCGTGAGTTGAGCCAGCTGCCTTCCATCTGGCGCATCTCGCGGCGAAGGACTTCGTCTTTGGTCGAGGTGTTGCCGGAAAAGCCAATGTTACGCACATAGATCCGCTTGCCCGGCTCGACATTGACAATCAATGTCACTTCCTGGTTGTCGTCATCAAAATCAGGAAGGGTATTGACCTGCGGGTAAGCGTAGCCCAGCTCGCCCAGTTTGCGCTTCAGGGCTTCTTCCAGCGCCGTCACTTCCGCGCCGTTATAGACATCGCCGCTGCTGATCGCCACCAAGGCTTCCAGCTCACCCGTCTTGCCCAGCAGATCGCCTCGCAGTTGAACGTTCTTGACCTTGTACTGCTCGCCTTCATCGACTTTCAGGGTGATATACACCCCTTTCTTGTCAGGAGAGATGGCAACCTGAGTCGCATCAAGGCGGTACTTGAGGTAACCATTATTAAGGTACATCGAGCGCAGGGTCTCGAGATCCCCAGCCAGAACCTGCTTCTGGTATTTTTTATCCGCAAAAAAGTTCCACCACGAAACTTCAGACTGCAGCTTGAATTTCTTGCGCAACTCATCGTCGCTAAACACATCGTTGCCGATAAAGTTGATCTGCTGGATTTCCGCAGAGACACCTTCGGTGAAGACAAACTTCAAATCGGCACGGTTACGCGGCAACGGGGTGACCACAGCCTGCACCGTGGCATTGTATTTACCTACGCTGTAGTAGAAATCTTCCAGCCCTTTTTCAATTTTGCTCAAGGTGGTGCGATCGAGTGACTCACCGACCTGGATACGGGAGGCGTCCAGGTTCTCCTTCAGCTGCTCTTCCTTGATAGCCTTGTTGCCAGAGAAGGTAATACTGGCAATGGTCGGACGCTCCTGCACTTTGACCAGCAGGGTATTGCCATCACGAAAGACTTGGATATCTTCAAAATTACCCGACGCAAACAGCGATTGGATCATTCCTGAAATATCACCATCATCAACATTGTCTCCGACCCTGACCGGCATCTGGAGCAATGCGGCACCGAGCGTGACACGTTGAAGACCCTCAAAGCGGATATCGTCTACTACAAATTGTTCCGCACTCTGCGCAACACTACTGCCTAGCAGTAGCGATGCGACCAACAGTTTTTTCATCGCCATTACTGTTCTGATTATTCCTTGCTAAAACGCTCTTATTAAAGGCGGGTAAAATCATTGAATAGTGCAACAGCCATCAATGCAACCAAAATGGCTGAGCCCACTCTATAGCCTATATCCTGAACACGTTCAGAAACAGGACGACGTGTTACCGCTTCGATGGCAAAAAACATTAAATGCCCACCATCCAATACCGGAAGCGGCAACAGATTGACAATCCCCAGATTGACACTGATCAAGGCCAAGAAGCCGAGGAAGTAAACCACCCCGTAATCGGCGGTCATTCCTGCACCTTTGGCAATCGAGATCGGGCCACTCAAATTCTTCATCGCCACATCACCGGTCACCAACTTGGTCACCATATCGAAGGTCAATGTGACTAGCTGCCAAGTTTTTTCTGCAGCCTTACCTACCGCCTCAACCGGTCCGTACTGTAAATTAATACGGTACGATTCAGGCCATGGCTCTACTTTTGGTGCAAACCCTGCGTAGCCGACCAGCTCTTCACCCGACGCCTTCGCTTCCGGCGTCAGAGTCAGCGAAACTAGCTCACCATCGCGTAAGACTTCCATCGCCAGCGCCTGCTGGGGATGAGAGCGAACCGCATCGACGACCTGCTGCCAGTCGGTAACACCTTCTCCGCCGATTGCAATAATTTCGTCATTTAAACGCAAACCGGCGGAAATTGCTGCTCCGTCTTCCACAAGTTGTGAAATGACCAAAGTAATTTTAGGCGAGTATGGCGTGATCCCCAATGTAGTAAGCACGCGCTCACTTTCCGGGTCAAACGACCAGCTAGACAGGTCGAGCTGCTTCTCGATTTCATAGCTGGTGCCTGGCTCGGTCACGGTCAGCACCATTTCTTTATCGCCAATATGGGAAATCATCGCCATGTTGACAGATTCCCAGTCTGCGGTTTTGATTCCTGAAATGGTCTTTAGTTCCATTCCACTTTCAATTCCGGCCTCGGCAGCAATCGATTGTGGGGCAATATCACCAATAATCGGCTTCACGGCAGGCACGCCGATCAGATAAACCACCCAGTAGGCAACAATCGCAAACAGGAAGTTGGCTAACGGCCCGGCCGCAACTATCGCACTGCGCTGCCATAACTTCTTGTTGTTAAATGCCATATGGCGGCGGTCTGAGTCGACCGGCTCGACCCGTTCGTCCAGCATCTTGACATAGCCGCCCAGCGGGATCATGGCCAGGGTATATTCGGTACCGTCTTTGCCCACTTTGCGCCATAGTGCCTTGCCAAAACCGATGGAGAACTTCTCGACATAAACCCCACAGCGGCGTGCAACCCAGAAGTGCCCATATTCGTGTACGGCAATCAATATTCCAAGGGCAAGGAGAAAGGCTCCCAGGTTCCACAATATTCCTGTCATAACGTTACCTTACGTATTACTTCCTGTGCCAAAACTCGAGTCATTCTATCTAGCTCTATGACGCTTTCCAAGTCAGTCGGTTCAACCAGCGGTGCTGACGCCAATACTTGGCTGTTGACCCTGGCAATATCGATAAAGCCAAGGCGGTTATCCAAAAAGGCCGCGACCGCTTCCTCGTTGGCGGCATTGAGGGCGGTAGTCGCCGCCTGACCGCTGAAACAGGCATCCATCGCCAGCTTGAGGCAGGGATAGCGAGCAAAGTCCGGCTTGAGGAAAGTAAACTCACCCACCTGGCTGAAATCCAGCGGCGCAACACCCGCATCCACTCTTTCAGGATAGGACATTGCACAGGCAATCGGCGTTCTCATATCAGGCAACCCCATCTGGGCCAACACAGATCCATCTTTATACTGCACCATGGAGTGGATAACCGATTGCGGGTGGATTATCACATCCATCTGCTCACGGGTGGCATTGAACAGCCAGCGGGCTTCGATAAACTCCAGCCCCTTGTTCATCATAGTAGCCGAGTCGACCGAAATTTTTGGTCCCATCGACCAGTTAGGGTGAGCAATCGCCATCGCCGGCGTCACCGCCGCCAATTCGCTGACTTCCGTATAACGGAACGGGCCGCCAGAGCCGGTCAGTAGGATCTTGCTAACCCCAGCCGCCTCCAAATCACAGTGCCCCATCGCTCTCTGGACTTGCTCTGGCAGGCTCTGGAAGATCGCGTTGTGCTCGCTGTCGACCGGCAGTAATTCGGCACCGTACTCGCGGCAGGCATCGATAAACATCTGGCCGGACATAACCAGCGCCTCTTTGTTGGCCAGCAAAATACGCTTGCCCGCCTTGACGCCGGCCATGGTCGGCATCAAACCGGCGGCACCAACAATCGCCGCCATCACGGTATCAACTTCATCCAGCGAGGCAACTTGGCACAGCCCGGTTTCACCGGCCAGTACTTCGGTTGCCATCCCCTGTTGTGTTAGCAGTATACGCAGTTCTGCAGCGGCACTTTCACAAGCCATGGCCGCGTACTTCGGCTGCCACTGGCAGCACAGCTCGAACATTTTCTGGCTATTGCTGCCCGCCGCAAGGGCTACAACGTCAAATAACTCGGGATTCTGGGCGGCAACAGCCAATGTGCTGCCCCCTATCGATCCCGTCGCACCAAGAATCGTTAACTTACGCATACTATCACTTAACAACATACAATCATTGACAGGCCAATTGAGCATGGCACTCAAGCCGGCAGCAAACAAGTAAGTAATGACTCACACTGCCGGCCAGAAATGGGCGGTTAGTCTACACCAACCACAAATACAGCAGGGCAAAAACAGGAAGGGCGGCCGTTAGGCTATCGATACGGTCGAGAATACCGCCGTGGCCCGGCAAGATACTGCCACTGTCTTTGATACCGGCAGCACGCTTGAACATGCTCTCGACCAAATCCCCCAACACCGACGCAACAACGGACACGACCGCTATCAACAACAAGCTCGACAGGCTGGCAAACGGGATCCCCATCAGCGCCGCACCGCCCCAGGTTACCGCCACAGCTAACATCGCACCACCGACCAAGCCCTCAATTGTCTTGTTCGGGCTCACCGCTGGCGCCATCTTGTGTTTACCAAAACGCTTACCGGAGAAATAGGCCCCCGTATCTGCCGCCCATACCAAGAAACACACCAGCAGCACTAGCTTGGCGCCGTGGTAAGGGTTTTCAAGGTAGTTGACCGCGCGGAGCATCAGTACACTCCAGAAGAAAGGTAGCAGGGTCAGCAATCCAAACAGGTGCTTTAGAGGGGGGACAGATGACCAGAACTTGGTGCTACTTGGGTAGCTAATCGCCAGTGCCGAGGCGACAACCCACCATAGCCCGCCAACCAGCAACATTGCCTGGTGAGACGATGCCAGAGCTGACAGCGCGGCAACATCGGTTGGCATCACTAACAGCGAAGCCAGCAAGGCCACGGTCGGAATAACCATCGCGACAATACGCGATTTTGTTTCAACAAATTGTGTCCACTCCCAAAAACCCAGTAAGGTAACGGCCGCAAGGGCTGCAATAAAGGCAGGAAAAGGCAAAAGGAAAATTCCTGCGATAACTAGGGGAGCGAGAATGACTGCGGTAATAATACGTTGCTTAAGCAAACTGCGTCCTCTCATTTTCTATTGTAACCGCGCCTATCGGCGACGGTGTTTCGGGTAATCCGGTTACCAGTAAAAAAGGCATCGAGACCATAGCCAGATGCCCTATAAAATACATAATCCTATTCGCGCCGACGAGCGAAAAATCATCCGCTCATTAACGCTTGGATTTGCTCGCCGGTGCAGCCGAAACGGCGCTCGCGGTTAACAAACCATGCCACGGCCTCAGCAAAGCTGTCTTCGTCGAAATCCGGCCAGTGCTGCTCGGTAAAATAAAGCTCAGCGTAAGCCGCCTGCCACAGCATAAAATTACTGATTCGGCATTCCCCGCTGGTACGGATCAGGAGGTCGACATCGGGCAGGCCTGCGGTGGATAATCCTGAAGCCAACATCTCTTCAGTGACATCTGATTCGGTAAGTCCCTGCTCAGCGGCTTGCTGAACCAGTTGCTTAGCCGCCTGCAAGATATCCCACTGGCCGCCGTAGTTGGCTGCCACGTTCAGCACCAGTCCGGTATTGTCAGCGGTCAAAGCTTGCGCGTCGGCAATTTTCTTCTGCAGGCGCTCGCTGAATCGGCCGGTGTCACCGATAATGCGCAGGCGAATATTGTTCTTGTGCAGGCGCTTCACTTCACGACTAAGTACAGTCATGAACAATTCCATCAGCAAGGAGACTTCATCGGCTGGGCGGCGCCAGTTCTCACTGCTAAACGCAAACAGTGTAACAACCTGAATGCCCAAACGATTTGCGGCCGAGACAGTCTTACGTACGGCTTCCACGCCGGCCTTGTGGCCAAACACTCGAGGCTTACCCTTGGCCTTTGCCCAGCGACCATTTCCGTCCATAATCACGGCAACGTGCTTTGGCAAGCTATCTATACCAAGTGCAGTATCGATTGTATGCTCTGCCATACATCTCCCTCAAAAAAAAGCGCTGTGCTGCACGCACAGCGCCCTAAACCATATCAAGCCATCAGATAAGGCAGAGCCTTATACTTCCATTAGCTCTTTTTCTTTCGCTTCTAGGATTACTTCGATGTCCTTAACCGCTGCATCAGTCAGCTTCTGGATATCGTCCTGAGCGCGACGGTCGTCATCTTCAGAGATTTCTTTGTCTTTAAGCAGTGCTTTCACGTCTGCGTTGGCATCACGGCGGATGTTACGAACCGCAACACGGCCCTGCTCGGCTTCAGCGCGAACGATCTTAACCAGGTCACGACGACGCTCTTCGGTTAGCGGCGGCAATGGCACGCGGATCACTGTGCCAGCGGACATTGGGTTCAGACCCAGATCAGACATCATGATCGCTTTTTCGATTTTTGGCGTCAGCTCTTTGTCGAATACGGTGATTGCCAGCGTACGCGAGTCTTCTGCTACCACGTTAGCAACCTGCTTCAGCGGCGTGTTCGCACCGTAGTACTCAACATAGATAGTGTCTAGCAGGCTTGGATGGGCACGACCGGTACGTACTTTAGCCAGCTGGTTTTTCAGCGCTTCAACGCTTTTTCCCATGCGCTCTTGCGCATCTTGTTTAATTGCATCAATCACGATTAATACCCTTAATGATTCGGTAAATACGGGAGCCTAGGCGCTCCCGCTAAGAATTAAGTGGCGTCACTTACTCGCAGACTTAGTCGTTAGAGATCAACGTACCTTCCTGCTCACCCATTACCACGCGGCGCAGGGAGCCAGGTTTGTTCATGTTGAACACGCGAATTGGCATGCCGTGATCACGAGCAAGCGTAAATGCGGCCAAATCCATCACTTTCAGTTCTTTCTCAAGAACATCCTGATAGCTTAGCTTATCATAAAGAACCGCATCTGGGTTCTTAACTGGGTCATCTGTGAACACACCGTCAACTTTTGTGGCTTTCAGCACAACATCGGCTTCGATTTCGATACCACGCAGGCAGGCCGCCGAATCAGTGGTAAAGAACGGGTTACCGGTACCGGCGGAGAAAATCACTACACGGCCCTGGCGTAGCTGGCTGATCGCATCAGCCCAGTTGTAGTTGTCACACACGCCGTTCAAAGGAATTGCTGACATTACTCGAGCGTTCACATAGGCACGGTGCAGCGCATCACGCATTGCCAAACCGTTCATCACGGTGGCTAGCATACCCATGTGATCGCCCACAACTCGGTTCATACCTGCTTCAGCTAGGCCTGCACCACGGAACAGGTTACCACCACCGATAACCAGGCCAACTTGTACACCTAGTTCAATCAGTTCTTTGATTTCCTGAGCCATACGGTCAAGAACTTGTGCATCAATACCAAAACCTTCCTCGCCCTGCAGTGCTTCCCCACTGAGTTTGAGCAGAATACGTTGATAAGTCGGTTTAGGATTCGTGGTCATTAGTTTACCTTCCAGGCTTACAAATATAGATACGGAGTTGTAAAAAGACCGCAGCCTAGGCTACGGTCTTTGGAGTTCTTAGCAAGAAGGATTAACCCTTCTGTACTGCTGCTACTTCTTCAGCGAAGCTCATTTCTTGAGCTTTCTCGATACCTTCACCAACTTCTAGGCGGATGAAGTTAGAAACTGTAGCGCCTTTTTCTTTAAGGATTTCGCCAACAGACTTCTTAGGTTCCATGATGAATGGCTGACCAGTCAGAGAGATTTCGCCGGTGAATTTCTTCATGCGGCCAACAACCATCTTCTCTGCGATTTCAGCTGGCTTGCCTTCGTTCATCGCGATTTCAACCTGAACCTGACGCTCTTTTTCAACTACGTCTGCAGGTACGTCTTCTGGGTTCACGAACTCAGGCTTAGAAGCAGCTACGTGCATAGCGATGTGCTTCAGAGTTTCCGCGTCGCCGTTACCAGCTACAACAACACCGATGCGGTCGCCGTGACGGTAAGAAGAAACGTTTTCGCCTTCGATGAACTCAACGCGACGGATAGAGATATTTTCACCGATCTTAGCAACTAGAGCGATACGTGCGTCTTCGAACTTAGCCTGAAGAGCAGCGATGTCTAGACGCTCAGCTAGAGCTGTTTCTAGAACTTCGTTAGCGAAAGCTAGGAAGCTTGCATCTTTAGCAACGAAGTCAGTCTGACAGTTTACTTCAAGAAGAGCTGCAACACCGTTCGCGTCTTTGATTAGGATTGTACCTTCAGCAGCAACGTTACCTGCTTTCTTAGCAGCTTTAGCAGCGCCGCTCTTACGCATGTTTTCGATCGCTAGCTCGATGTCAGCGTTAGCTTCAACAAGCGCTTTTTTACATTCCATCATGCCTGCGCCAGTACGTTCACGCAGTTCTTTAACTAGGGCAGCTGTAACTGTTGCCATTGTTATATCCTCAGTTTTGAATACTTGGTGTAAAAATCAGGGGCCATGATCGGCCCCTGGTAACCATTCTTAGTTTACACAAGGTAACTTAAGATGCTCAAAGGAGCGCGGCTATTATTCAGCTTCTACGAAACCGTCTTGCTCAGCTTGAGCAACGATGTCTTGGTTGCGGCCTTCAGTAACAGTCTGAGCAACAGCACCAGTGTAAAGCTGGATAGAGCGGATTGCGTCATCGTTACCTGGGATAACGAAGTCAACGCCGTCTGGGTTAGAGTTAGTATCTACAACAGCAAATACTGGGATACCCAGGTTGTTCGCTTCTTTGATTGCAATGTGCTCGTGATCAGCATCGATTACGAACATAGCGTCTGGTAGGCCGCCCATGTTCTTGATACCGCCTAGAGACTTCTCAAGCTTCTCCATTTCACGAGTACGCATTAGCGCTTCTTTCTTGGTTAGCTTGTCGAAAGTACCGTCTGTAGACTGAACTTCAAGGTCTTTTAGACGCTTGATTGACTGACGAACAGTTTTCCAGTTAGTCAGCATACCACCCAACCAACGGTTGTTTACGTAGTACTGGTCACAGTTAACTGCAGCTTCTTTGATAGATTCGCTGGCTGCACGCTTAGTACCAACGAAAAGGATCTTACCCTTGCGAGCAGCAATCTTGTTGATTTCTGCTAGAGCGTCGTTGAACATTGGTACAGTCTTCTCAAGGTTGATGATGTGCACCTTGTTACGAGCACCGAAGATGAATGGCTTCATCTTAGGGTTCCAGTAACGAGTTTGGTGACCGAAGTGAACACCAGCCTTAAGCATGTCGCGCATTGATACAGTTGCCATTGAATATTCCTCTATGGGGTTAGGCGTCCACATATCCCATCTTACCGACCCAGACAACGCCATAGGCGTTACAGTTTCGCGAAAAACTGCTGGGCACCCCGGAAGATGTGCCGATATGTGTGAGTGATTAATAAAAGTTTAGTGCAACCGACGTAAATGAATCGAAATCCAATTACCCGATTACGGCGCGCTTTATACCATATTTTCGCAACCAAAATCCAGCACCAATGTTTTCAATTCGGCGATTGTACTGAAACTTGGTTTCCATCCAGCCCCCTCACTGTTACCATGTAATGAAGAGGTAACAACCAAACAGAGAAGACTGAATGAGCATCAAGATCAAAACGGCTGAAGAGATCGAAAAAATGCGCGCTGCCGGCCGTTTGGCGGCTGAAGTGCTAGAAATGATCGAACCTCACATCAAAGAAGGTGTGACGACAGACGAACTGAACCAAATCTGTCATGATTATGCGTTAGAAAAAGGCGCCTACTCGGCCCCGCTTGATTACCACGGTTTTCCAAAATCTATCTGTACGTCGATCAACCACATCGTGTGCCACGGTATTCCAGCCAGCCAAGATGAGATGGGTAGCAACGGTCAGATGAAGCCAGCCGTGCTGAAAAACGGTGATATCATCAACGTCGACATTACAGTCATCGTTCCAGACGACGAAAATGCCGATTTGAGCGTGCGCCCTGCCGGCTACCATGGCGACACCTCAAAAATGTTCCTGGTCGGTGATGTCTCTCCGGCCGACAAGCGCCTATGCCGCGTGACCCAAGACGCCCTTTACGTGGGCATGCGTAAAGTGAAGCCCGGCGCCCGCGTCGGCGACATCGGTACCGCGATTGAGAAATTCATCAAGGACAACAACAAGAAGAATCCTTTAAACAAGTATTCGATTGTCAAAGACTTCTGCGGCCACGGTATCGGCAACGAGTTCCACGAGGAACCACAAGTTGTCCATTACCGCAATGGCGACCGTACCGTGCTGAAGGCTGGCATGTGCTTCACCATCGAGCCGATGATCAATGCCGGTAAATTCGGTTGTACCGTTGATGCCGCGGATGACTGGACGGTCTATACCGGCGACGGCAAGAAATCTGCCCAGTACGAGCACACCATTTTGGTCACCGAAACAGGTTGTGAAGTACTGACTCTGCGCAGTGATGACACAATTCCGCGCCTGATGAACAACTAAGTCGCGCCACGGCATGACTTAAGAGAGTACGAGCCGGCCCTTGGGTCGGCTTTTTTATTGCTATCATGCCTGTCCGTGATAGGGTTATAGCAAGAGTATTGACTATGCACGGACGGCAATGACAGATCCTATTTCTCACCCAGCAACCGAACCAGTTGATCCCATGGCGCCGGCACAGCTTCGCCTTGAGCTTGACCAGTTTACCGCCAACCAAAAGGCCCAGTTCCTGGCTCATACCCCGGTCACAAACCTGGTCGAGACCCGCTCGCGCTTCATTGACCAGTTGCTTGAGCGGCTGTGGCAGCATTTGGGACTGGCTGCGCACCCTTGCCTGGCCTTGATCGCGGTCGGTGGCTATGGCCGCGGCGAGCTGCACCCCCTGTCGGATGTCGACATCCTGATCTTGAGCCAAGCACCGATTGACGACAAAACCGGCAGCACGGTCAGTGCCTTCCTCACCCAGCTGTGGGATCTCAAGCTCGATGTCGGCCACAGCGTCCGAACCATTGACGAGTGTATCAAGTTCGGTCTGGATGATCTGACCGTGGCGACCAACCTGCAGGAATCACGCTGGCTATGCGGTAATCAGGATACCTACCGGCAGCTGGAAGAGCGCCTTAATGACGGAAGCTTCTGGCCCAGCGAGCAATTCTACCAAGCCAAGCTGGACGAGCAAAAGGCCCGCCATGCGCGTTACCACGATACCACCTACAACCTCGAGCCGGATATCAAGTCCAGCCCGGGCGGCCTGCGTGACATCCATACCCTAAGCTGGGTGGCCCGGCGCCATTTCGGGGCCACCAGCCTGCTCGAGATGAGCCGTTTCGGTTTTTTGACCGACGCTGAATACCGAGAGCTGGTCGAGTGCCAGGACTCGCTGTGGCGGATCCGCTTTGCCCTCCATTGCGAGCTGCGCCGCTATGACAACCGCCTGACCTTCGGCCACCAAGCCTCTGTCGCTGAGCTACTGGGCTACCAAGGCGAAGGAAACCGGCCAGTAGAAACAATGATGAAGGATTTCTACCGCACCTTGCGTCGGGTGGCCGAGCTCAACAAGATGCTGCTGCAACTGTTCGACCAGGCCATTCTCAACAAAGGTACCGCTCCCGAGCCTCTCGTCCTCGATGAGGATTTCCAGCTTCGCGGCCACTTGATCGAGGCGACCAAACCGGCGCTGTTCCAGGCCCGGCCAGAAACCATCCTCGATATGTTCCTCCATATTGCCCGCAACTCACAAATCGAAGGGATTGCCGCCCCTACCCTGCGCCAGCTTCGAACGGCCCGCCGCCGGCTCAACCGCTTCCTGATCGAGATCCCAGCGGCTCGGGATAAGTTTATGGAGCTGGTCCGCCAGCCAAACTGCCTGCAGCGGGCATTCAAGCTGATGCACCGCCATGGCGTATTGTCAGCGTATCTGCCGCAGTGGAGCCAAATTGTCGGCCAGATGCAGTTCGACCTGTTCCATGTCTATACCGTGGATGAGCACACCGTCCGGTTGCTCAAGAACATCAATAAATTCAGTGATCCGGCCAACCGAGACCGTCACCCGATATGCTGTGAAGTCTACCCTCGGGTTACCAAGAAAGAGCTCCTGTTACTGGCTGCTATCTTCCATGACATTGCCAAGGGCCGGGGCGGCGATCACTCCGAACTTGGTGGCGTCGATGCCTACGAGTTCTGTCTCCAGCATGGGCTGTCCAAGCCAGAGGCCAACCTGGTCAAATGGCTGGTCAACCAACATTTGCTGATGTCGGTCACTGCCCAACGCCGTGATATCTACGATCCGGAAGTGATCACCGAATTTGCCAAGGAAGTGCGTGACGAAGAGCGGCTGGATCACCTGATCTGCCTGACCGTGGCCGACATCTGCGCCACCAACCAAGATCTGTGGAACAGCTGGAAGCGTACCCTGCTGGCAGAACTTTACTATTCGACCCAAAAAGCCCTGCGCCGTGGCCTGGAGAATCCGCCGGATATGCGCGAGCGGATCCGCCACAACCAGCAGATGGCCTCGGCCCTGTTACGCAGTAAAGGCTTTGCCCCGCGTGATATCGAGGTATTGTGGCAACGTTTCAAAGCAGACTACTTCCTGCGCCATACTCACAAGCAAATCGCCTGGCATGCCGAGGCTATCCTCAACCACGATGATCACAGCAAACCACTGATCCTGATCAGCCAAAAACCCACCCGGGGCGGCACCGAAGTCTTCGTCTACTGCCAGGACAAATCTAAGCTGTTTGCGATTGTAGTTTCCGAGTTGGACAAGAAGAACCTCAGTGTCCATGATGCCCAGGTTATGACCAGCAAAGACGGCTTTGCCCTCGACACTTTCATGGTACTCGACCCAACCGGCAAAGCTCTGGGGGAGAGCCGCCACCAGACCGTCCGCCGGGCACTGGTTAAAGCCCTGACCCACATGAAGTCGGATCGCAAAAGGAAGCGCCCACCCTACAAACTTCAGCATTTCAACGTCAAAACCACCGTCGACTTCCTGCCAACCAAGTCTGGAAAGAAGACCATGATGGAGCTAGTTGCACTGGATATGCCAGGCTTACTGGCAAGGGTCGGCTCGGTGTTTGCCCGCCAGCATATCAGCTTGCAAGCCGCCAAAATCACCACTATCGGCGAGCGTGCCGAGGACTTTTTCATCGTCACCAACCAGGACGGCGAGCAGCTGAGCGACGAGCAGCAAGCGCAGCTGAGGGACGCATTGATAGAGCGCCTAGAGAAGAAATAATCGCATCAACGCAGGGAGAGCAGGTACGCCTGGCTCTCCTGATAAAAACCAACCATAGCGACAACGTTAACCATTCCAATACCTATAACAACAGAGACAAGAGGCCAGTATGTACCCAAACCTCTCCGCTATCGGCATCGAAAAGCCGGACACCATTGAACGCTACAGCCTGCGACAAGAAGCAGCCAACGACATCCTTAAAATCTACTTTGCCAAGCAGAAAGGTGAACTGTTCGCTAAGAGTGTGAAGTTCAAATTCCCCCGCCAGCGTAAATCCGTCATGGTCAACAGCGGCAGCCGGGAATACAAGGAAGTCACCGAGATCAACCGCACCCTGACCTTTATCATCGATGAGCTCGACCGCATCACCAACAAAAAGCACAGCGAAGTGGATATCAAGAAGAAGATCCTCGGCGACCTGCGCCATCTGGAGCAGGTGGTGAGCCACAAGATCGCCGAGATCGAGGCGGATCTTGAAAAACTGAAGTGATCGATGGATTAGAACCTTACTTGCCAGCCGCGGTCGCGAGGCTCCTGTACGGCAGAATGCCCCGTGTCTAGGGGCATTTTAGAAGAGTTCACAGACAGTTATGCCGCATCGGCCTGCTTGGCCCAGCCTTCGACCCAGGGCATCGCCACTTCCAAGGCATCGAAATTGACGCACGCATCGACATCCAGGCGTTCCGTCAGCGGCTTGGCCTGCAGTTGGGCCAGCAGTTCGTCAAACTGGCGCCCGCCGCCACAGAAACGATCTTCGCCATAGCTTGAGTCACCCAGCGCAATCACCCCGTAGCGCAACCGAGGCATCAACGGGAAGCTGTCATTGAGCGCCTGGTATAGCGGCAGTAAATTATCCGGGATTTCCCCTTGGCCGGTAGTCGACGATACCACCAGCGCCAGATCTTGCTGGTAGCCCAGAAAATCCTCCAAGGTCGGCTCAAGGAACAGCTCGACCTGGTGACCCGCGCCAACGAGATAGCACACCACCTCTTGGGCAACCTCTTCTGCCCCGCCAAAGACCGAGCCGACAAATACACCTATTTTTGCCATCATCCAACACCATCCTTTGTGTTAACTACGTTACTTAACTGTGGTCTTTGAAGAGGTTAGATGCAAGTTTATTCGTCAGGCTTCATCAAGGCCGCCGCCCAACCAAAGGCATCCATCACCCGCATCCACGGCTCATCGACACCGGCACGAATATCCAACGCCTCCCCGGTCAGCGGATGCTGCAATTGCAGGCGCGAGGCATGGAGCATCAGGCGGCGACAGTCGTAATTGTCGCGGAACATCCGGTTGTGGCGGCCATCGCCATGGTTCACATCGCCAATAATGTGGTGGCTTAGGTGGTGCATGTGGCGGCGAAGCTGGTGCTTGCGCCCCGTCTCCGGCTTCATCTCCACCAGGGTATAACGGCTGGTCGCATAGCGGCCGACCGGAATATTGGTCTCCACCTTGGCTAACGGTGCATAGGCGGTGATTGCATCTTTGGCTTCTTTGTCCTGGTCGGCATCTTTGTCGGCAATTTTATCCAGCTCTTCTTTGAGCGGATAATCCAATACCGCCGCCTCCTTGACCCAACCGCGAACCACGGCATGGTAAGTCTTCTTCACGTCACGTCCGGCAAACATCGGCATCATCAGCGCCGCGGTTTCACTCGACAGAGCAAACAGCAGCACCCCGGATGTCGGACGATCCAGACGATGCAGTGGGAACACGTGCTGGCCAATCTGATCGCGCAAGGTCTGCATCACAAACACGGTTTCATGGCGATCAAGCCAAGAACGGTGCACCAGCATACCCGCAGGCTTGTTGACAGCGACCAGGTATTCATCGCGGTAAAGGATCTCGAGTTCCATCACTATTTACTCTTAAATAATTGGTCAAGTTCACGGGTTACCGCCAAGATAGCCACCAGGCCCTTGGCTTCTTTCATCGCTTCCTCAACATAGGGGGAAATTTCAAAGGCGGCAGGCAATGCCATATTCATCGCGATCAGGTGGCTAAGCTTAGGGATAAAAACCCACTGGAGCCATTGCTCACAGCGCAGGGTATCAATGGCAAACGGCTGGCTGCTGCTCAGCGCCTCAACCGAGGGCGACTTGGTCTCCCAATAACCATTCTCCTGCAACACTGTGGCAAGTTTTTCCAATAATTGATGGCAATGACGGGCTCTATCCATCACGTGACCTCTACAATGAATATCTACGAAATAAGGGATTGTCCGGATTAAGGGGGCGAAGGATACCACCTCCGCAACGCGAGCCCAAGGCAACCATAGCGGCAGCCAAGCGAGAAAGTGTCATCGACAAGGAGGTTTGGTATATACTCGTTGTCCTTGATTGAGGAGCACTGAGACTGCCCATGGATAATTTTCATACCCTTACCCAACTCTTAGACAATGCCGGTTGCCAGTACAAAATTTTCGACCTTGGTCGCCGGGTCAACGAGATCGACGTCGAGCAATTCAAGGCAGTGGAAGACAACCGCCAGCCCTATCCATGGCCCCTGCAGCAGCATGCCCACCTGTCTATTTCCTTCTGGCAAGCCGGCAACCCACCGTGGATCTGGTTTTTGCGCCTGCCGCTTGACGAACGCGGTCTGCTCAAACAAGCCGCCGTGGGGGATTTCATCAAGTACGTCATCGAAGCCATGGGCGCTACCCTCAATAGCACCCCGACCGAAGAAGAGCAGGAAAAGCTGGCTGCCAACCCGTATACCTTCAAGCCGAGCGATGACAAGATGGCGATCTTCCATGCCCAGCTCCGCAGCCAGCTGGCCTTGCCAGCCAGCCAATACTACGAACACGCCCAGCATTATCTCACCGGCGAGCTGGGCTGGGACAAATGGCAAGGTGTCGGCCTGCAGGGCCTAGCCGATGTCTGTGCCCGCATCAAGCAGGAAAACAATGCGACTTTGCTGCGAAAAGCGGTCAACAACCTACCGCTGACGCCGCTGTATGCCTTACTCGGCTGCCTAGAGCATTGCCAGCTACCGGAACCACTGGCAACGCGTTTAGCCGAGCGCCTTGACGAAGAGACCTCGGTCAACACCCCTGATCTATTTTTGGTCTCGGCATTAATCCGCGCCCTCTCCGGCGCCGAAACCTCGCTGCTTCGTCGGCAACTAGAAAAATTGCTGGCCCATTCTGCGCTATGCCATCCGGAAGTGTTGGTCGCGGTAGCGGGGCGTTGCTGGCAGGGTTTGACCGATACCCAGATGGCAACCAGCTTCTTGTTGCGTCTTGCCGAAACTGGCGAGCAGGCGCTGTTCAACCAACTATTTGCCGACCTGGTCATGCTGCCGATGCTACGCGGGATCATGCTGCAGGTACTGCACGGCCAGGCCGATCCGGCACTGATTGATGCTATCACCAAGCTTCAGCAACACGCCCGAAGCGCTCAGTAACTTGATAAAGCCTTTCCCCGACTGATCCAGCCGGGGAAAGTAAAAGGATATGTTGATATGGAAAATCTGCTGGGGATCTTGCTGCTGGCCATTATTGGTTATTTGTTCTGGCAGCAACGAAGACAAACCGAGCTGGCCAATTACTTCATCAACCAACGCTGCGAGCACTTGGGGCTGCAACTGCTTAATACCGCAAGGGGGGAGCACCGCCTGCGTGACCGCAACGGCCGCTGGGGCTGGCATACTATCTATTTGTTTGAGTTTTCCGCCGATGGCCAAGACGCCTACCAGGGGCATATTGTGATGAAAGGCTTCCACCCGCTGACGATCCACGTGCCGCCGCACCGGATGCCGGGGGAATAAAAAAGAACGGGCGCAACTTGCGTTGCGCCCTTAGGTCTTACTTGCAGCAGTCCCGCTACTATGGTGCTCCCTGCATCAATCCGTTGAATTGCTGTAATCCGTCAGCAGATTCCTTTTATTCTTCGTCCTGAAGTTGTCCTGTGGCCATCCTGACCCGTCAGCCTATCCTGTTCTGACTCTCAACATCCTTCCTGGCGGGGTCCCTGACTTCATCCTGAAGTGGTCCTTATGTCATCCTGACTGGCAAGCATCCTACTTACCATTTCGCCGCTCCTCGGCTATCCCTTCACAGTCCTTGTTCGATATACCGTCCTGGTACACCGGCCTCATCCTGAGACTCCCCGTATCCTTGGGTGTTTCCTGTTCCGTTCCGTCAGCTCCTTCCGACACCTATAAGGTTACACCTTCAGCCTGGATAAAGAAGCGCCTCCAGATGATAAACACTGTTGCAACTAGCTTTATATATACCATAAAGCAATAAACAACCTTTAAATACATAACTTTAGACGATAACTTGGCGATTTAAGCCTGCTTCAGTTACCTTAATTTCCCACGAGTTTGTAAGAGATCTCTCACAAGATTGACAGAGTATCACTGATGAGAAAAGCACGATGGAAATTTACAGCAGACTCTACCCAGCCCGAGCCTCTAAA